>NZ_CP033460.1:0-336481 GCF_003718735.1 Staphylococcus debuckii
AGAAGGACCATCCGCTAAGATTTCGCCTTGGCTTACAATGTCGCCATCTTAACGATAGGACGTTGGTTATAACAAGTACCTGAGTTAGAACGTTTAAATTTAGCTAATCTGTACGTATCTACTTCACCATCAAATTGTTGGCCGTCTTCTTCAATAATACGACGCACTTTAATTTGATTTGATTCAACATGTTCTACACGGCCAAAGTGTTTGTTGATAACAGCAGCACCTGAATCTCGTGCAGTAGCATGTTCCATACCTGTACCTACAAATGGAGATTCCGGATTCATCAATGGTACTGCTTGACGTTGCATGTTCGCACCCATTAATGCACGGTTAGAGTCATCGTTTTCTAAGAATGGGATACATGCTGTCGCAGCTGATACTACTTGTTTAGGAGAAACGTCCATGTAGTCCATTTTTTCTCGATCCATGATTGTGTTGTTACCACGGAACGACAAACTACTTCTTCGCTAAGGAAGTGGCCTTCATCATCTAAACGAGAGTTTGCTTGAGCTACTACATAACTGTCTTCTTCGTCAGCAGTCAGATAGTCAATTTGATCAGTTACAGTATTAGTATCAAGGTCAACTTTACGATATGGTGTTTCGATGAAACCAAATTCGTTCACACGAGCATAACTAGATAATGAGTTGATCAAACCGATGTTCGGACCCTCTGGCGTTTCAATCGGACACATACGGCCATAGTGAGAATAGTGAACGTCACGTACTTCCATTTGAGCACGTTCACGAGTTAAACCACCAGGTCCTAATGCTGATAAACGACGTTTGTGTGTCAATTCAGCTAACGGGTTTGCTTGGTCCATGAATTGAGACAATTGAGAGCTTCCGAAGAACTCTTTAATTGAAGCAATTACTGGACGGATATTAATAAGTTGTTGCGGTGTAATAGAATCAGTGTCTTGAATAGACATTCTTTCACGTACCACACGTTCCATTCTTGATAAACCGATTCTGAATTGGTTTTGAAGCAATTCGCCTACTGAACGTAAACGACGGTTACCTAAATGGTCGATATCATCAGTTTGTCCGATACCATGCAATAAGTTGAAGAAGTATGACATAGAAGCAACAATATCTGCAGGTGTAATGCATTTAACCTCTGAATCAGGGAATGCGTTACCGATTACAGTTGTTGTACGTCCTTCTTCATCATTTGGTACGTAAACTTTGATTGATTGAATTTCTACTGGTTCATTAACAATACTGTCATCTAACTCATCTACTTCGATGTTAGCATTTGATTCTAGAACATCCATGATTTCGTCTAATTTACGACGATCTAGTACAGTACCTTCTTCAGCAACAATTTCACCAGTATCACTGTTCACAATCGGTTCAGCCAATTTTTGGTTGAACAAACGATGTTTTAAATGAAGTTTCTTGTTCATTTTGTAGCGGCCTACGCTCGCTAAATCATAACGTTTTGGATCGAAGAAACGAGAGTAGAGCAAGCTTTTTGCATTTTCTACTGTAGGTGGTTCGCCAGGGCGTAAACGTTCATAAATTTCTAATAATGCTTGTTCAGTATTTTCAGTACTATCTTTTTCAAGAGTATTACGTAAGTACTCGTTATCACCTAACAAATCAATGATTGATTGGTCAGTTGAATAACCAAGTGCACGAAGTAATACAGTCAACGGCAATTTTCTAGTTCTATCAATACGCACATAAACGATGTCTTTTGCATCTGTTTCGAATTCCAACCAAGCACCACGGTTAGGAATTACAGTCGCATCATAGTTTTCACGGCCGTTTTTATCTATTTTTTCATTGAAATATACGGATGGAGAACGAACTAATTGTGAAACGATAACACGTTCAGCACCATTAATTACGAAAGTACCAGTATCAGTCATTAATGGGAAGTCACCCATGAATACTTCTTGGTCTTTCACTTCTCCTGTTTCTTTGTTAATGAGACGCACTTTGACACGAAGAGGTGCAGCATAAGTTGCGTCACGGTTCTTAGATTCTCTAAATCATATTTCGGTTCACTAATCTGTAATCACAAATTCTAAGAAGGTTGCCTGTGAAATCTTCAATCGGAGAATATCTCTGAACATTTCAGTAATCCTTCTTTTAGAACCAATCATACGATTTCGTTTGAATTTCGATAAGGTTCGGTAATTCTAAAACCTCGGAAATTCTCGCGTATTTCTACGTTTACGATGTCTTCCATATTGGGACAATTTACCTGCCAAACAGATTCACCCTCAAAAATTGTTCGAATGCCTTTTACTATAAAAAATAATTTGAAATGCAACAAGACAAAAGAAAACGGCAGCACACCTGATGACACCATTTTCTATTCTGCGTTATTAATGATTTACTTTGTTATTTTATAGTAAAAGTACACACTTCTTGAACATAAATTTTTACATTCTATACTATATCAGAAATAAAATAAATGTCAATGGTTAACCGCTTGCTTTTTAAAATATAATACCCTTTATCTTTAGTTAGGGTTGTGACATTGCCAAAACAGCTCCATTTTCTTTTTGGCTGATGGCATGCCTTGTTTCTTTTGAATTACGACATAAAGTTCCCATCTTTTTTTAATTTTGAATATGCATCTTCTAATATTCCATGTACAACTGATTTACCCGCTCTGATAGGAGGGTTTGTTACAATCATGTCTGCACTGTCATCTGAAATTTCAGCTAATCCATCACTTCTTGTATCACCACATTATCAATATGGTTCTTTTCGCTATTTTCTTTAGCCAATTCCAAAGCACGATGATTAACATCCAAAGTATTACTTTATGATGCGGAGATACTTTGCAATCATCAATCCAATCGGCCCATAACCGCACCCTACATCTATAATTGTTTTACTTGGACCGGGAGGATGTTCTTTTAGAAATGTTCTTAATAATAAGTCGGATCCATAATCGATCTTCCCTTTGGAAAATACGCCTGAGTCAGTCATAAGGTTTAATTCATCCTGCTGATAACGATACTTAAAATTTTCTTTATGACTTGCTACTTCTGGATCTCTATCATAATAATGATCATACTACACTCATTTATTTAACACTCTGCAGATGCATTTCTATCCACCTTTAGATACACATTTATAGTCTATAAAGCTATGAAAGGCAATAAGGTGAGGGATAATTCTAACGTGCTTACATTAGAAAAAACCCCGTTAACTCAATAACGGGGTTTTCATTTCTCAAAGAATTCAGGCTGTGAAAACCTTAATTTTCACGATATTAACAATGGTTATTAGCCTCGTTCTCTTTTCATTCAATTCAATTAGCGATTAGAATTATTTCAATTCTACTGAAGCGCCAACTTCTTCTAATTGTTCTTTAAGTTTTTCAGCTTCTTCTTTAGGTAAAGCTTCTTTGATTACTTAGGAGCGTTGTCTACTAATTCTTTAGCATCTTTCAATCCTAAACCAGTTGCGTCTTTAACAGCTTTAACAACTTTGATTTTAGATGATCCAGCTGAAGTTAACTCAACGTCAAATTCAGTTTTTTCAGCAGCTTCGCCGCGCCTGCTGCACCTGCTGCTGCTACTGGAGCTGCTGCAGTTACACCAAATTCTTCTTCAATTGCTTTACTAAGTCATTTAATTCTAATACTGACATTTCTTTAATTGCTTCAATGATTGTTCTTGATTAGCCATTATTATATTCCTCCGTTTTATAAAATATTACGTTGCTGATTATTCAGCACTTTCTTCTTCTTTAGATTCTCCAACTGCTTTAACTGCATAAGCGAAATTGCGAACAGGAGCTTGTAATACAGAAAGTAACATAGATACAAGACCGTCGTGTGATGGTAAAGAACCAACAGTTTCAACTTCTTCAGCTGAAATAATGCTTCCGTCCATTACGCCTGTTTTAATTTCTAAAGCTTCGTGTTCTTTTGCAAATCCAGCGATAACTTTGCAGGAGCAACTACGTCATCAGTAGTTGTTGCAATAGCTGTCGACCTGTTAAGAATTCGTCAAGACCTTCAAGGCCAGCTTGTTCTGCAGCACGACGTAACATAGTGTTTTTGTATACTTTGTACTCAACACCAGCTTCACGTAATTGTTTACGTAATTCTGTTACTTCAGCTACTGTTAAACCACGGTAATTCACGATTACTGTTGAAACAGAATTTTTAAGTTGATCTGCAATTTGTTCAACTAATTGTTTTTTTGCTTCAATAATTCCAGACATTCAGACACCTCCATATTAATTTAGTTCGGTGCTTTTCATTTGGTTTACCCCAATAAAAAAAGCACTTTCACCCTACGGCAAAAAGTGCTTGAAAGTTTATCATAGATCACGTTCAAGTCAATTTTAGCCTCGGTAGGATATAGATTTTAAGTTATTTATTAACTCCTACTGTCTTAGGTAAAATAATCACATTAACCAATATAACGGTTTAGATGTGATATGTCAATATGTTTTAAAAAACTAGAGAAAATAATTTCAAGTAAGTGCAGATTCAAATCAATTCGTTCGGCACGTCACATCTTGTTATTTTCTCTAGTTCATTCATTTCAGTTATATATTATAGTTTGAAGTTAGAAGTATCTACTTTAACACCAGGACCCATTGTAGTTGTAACTGCAACAGATTTGAAGTAAGTACCTTTTGCAGAAGCTGGTTTAGCTTTAGCAATCACATCTTGAAGCGTATTGAAGTTTTCAATTAAGTCTTCAGTGCTGAATGATACTTTACCAATTGAAGCGTGGATGATACCAGCTTTTTCAGCGCGGTATTCAACTTTACCAGCTTTGATTTCTTCAACTGCTTTTTTAACATCCATAGTTACTGTACCTGTTTTAGGGTTAGGCATTAAACCTTTAGGTCCTAATACACGACCTAATTTACCAACTTCGCCCATCATATCTGGTGTAGCAACAACTACATCAAAGTCGAACCAGCCTTGTTGGATTTTAGTAGCGTATTCTGATTCACCTACGTAATCAGCGCCTGCAGCTTCTGCTTCAGAAGCTTTATCACCTTTTGCGAATACTAATACACGTTGAGTTTTACCAGTTCCGTGCGGTAATACTACTGCACCACGGATTTGCTGGTCGTTTTACGAGTATCGATACCTAAACGGAATGCTACTTCAACAGTTGCATCAAAGTTAGCAACGCTTGTTTCTTTAGCTAAGCTGATTGCGTCTTCAACACTATAGTGTTCGTTGCGATCAACTTTGCTAGCAGCATCTAGATACTTTTTACCTTTTTTAGCCATTTATTATTTCCTCCTTTAGTGGTTTTAGCGGGAATGTCCTCCCACATTACTTGCTACTGCAAGTTAAGAGCAGATGACGCTGTCAGCTGTTCGCAATATAAATATTGGATTCACTTTGAGTCATCTGCCGGTTTGTTTCAAGTTTCAAATTGTTATGTTTGTTCGTTTAAGAGATGCATTATAGAATAGCTCTCTTTGCTACGTTATTATTCTACAGTGATACCCATACTACGAGCAGTACCTTCGATAATACGCATAGCCGCTTCTTCATCAGCCGCATTTAAGTCAGGCATTTTGTTTGAGCGATTTCACGTACTTGATCTTTAGTTACTGAAGCAACTTTGTTTTTGTTAGGTTCACCAGAACCTTTTTCAACGCCAGCTGCTTTTTTAAGTAGTACTGGAGCCGGTGGAGTTTTAGTAATGAATGTAAATGAACGGTCTTCATATACACTGATTTCTACCGGAATAATTAAACCTGCTTGTTCTTGTGTTCTTGCATTGAACTCTTTACAGAATCCCATGATGTTCACACCTGCTTGACCTAATGCTGGACCAACTGGTGGTGCTGGGTTCGCTTTACCTGCAGGAATTTGTAATTTAACTACTTTTTCTACTTTTTTAGCCACGATGTGCACCTCCTTGATATCGTGATGTGGTCACAGGGCTCAATTTTGCCCTCCCACTCTTAAAACATTTCGTGACGAAATGGCCTGCCCTTCGCGAGCACGACCACAGTATTATATCATTTAAAAAATGTAAAATCAACACTATTTTCATTTTTAGTGTTTTATGCTGTTCAATTTAAATCTTAAAGTTTCTCGATTTGATCAAATTCTACTTCAACTGGAGTTTCTCTACCGAACATATCTACTAATACAGTCAATTTGAATTTATCTGCTTCGATTTCTTGCACTTCACCGACTTGGTTAGCAAATGGGCCTGATTTGATACGTACTTGTTCACCGACTTCAACTTCTACATCGATTGTTTTCTCTTTCAT
Source organism: Staphylococcus debuckii (assembly GCF_003718735.1). Lineage (NCBI taxonomy): Bacteria > Bacillati > Bacillota > Bacilli > Caryophanales > Staphylococcaceae > Staphylococcus > Staphylococcus debuckii. The sequence goes on from NZ_CP033460.1 coordinate 6,237, forward strand.
TCCCATTTGTTTCAAGATAAAGCGGACTTCATCCGGAAGCAGCGGATTAGGTTTAGAACCAGCACCAGCCGATCCAACAAATCCAGTTACACCTGGTGTATTTCGAACGACATACCATGATTCATCTGTCATTACTAATTCCACTAAAACGTAACCTGGAAATGTTTTTTTCGTCAATTTCTTCGCTTTACCGTCTTTGACTTGTGTTTCTTCTTCTTCTGGTATGACAACTCTAAAAATTTGTTCTGTCATATTCATCGATTCCACACGTTTTTCTAAATTCTTTTAACTTTATTTTCGTAGCCAGAGTAAGTATGCACGGCATACCAACGCTTTGCTCCAACTTCCTCAGACATGTATGTTGTCACTCCTCATATTAACTAATTAATTTTATCAATTCACCGATTCCCAAATCTAAGGCATAGAAGAAGAGTAAGAAGAATACTACTGTTACGATAACAATAGTTGTATATTTCAACAATTCTTCTTTAGTCGGCCAACTTGTCTTCTCCATTTCAGAAATAACGCCTTTAAAGAAACTATCTTTAGGTGCTTTTTTCTTATCTTCAGCCATTGTCGTACCTCCAATTAGTCATTAAATTCATCGTGGCGCAAGGCAACTACTTCGATTCCTTGTGTATCGTATGTGCATTACAAGTTTTGCAATACTTCTTCAATACTAATCTCTCTGCAAGGTCGCTGTTCTTTGGAACGGTATAATTTCTATTTCCGCATACTTCACAATTGAGCGGGACTTTCTTCATAATACCTTCACCTTACCTATATTAAATACTCACTTACTATACATAAGAAACCCTTACAATGTCAAACGACTAATCAATTGTAAGTTGTGCCTATATGTAAAATAAGTATGGTATTTCATTCATATTGTTTGTATTCTTTGCGCAATTTTGTTTTACAGCGATAAAGAGCATTATATACTGCTTTTTCCGTAATCCCTATCGCATATGCTGTTTTTGCGGAGAATAGTCATCCAATATATATTGTACTACTTCTTGTTCTAGTTTACTTAATTTCTTGCAATAAGAATCCAACTTTTCCCTTGCTTCTTCTATAATTAATCTTTCCTCAATGCTTTGTTCTGAAACAGCGGTCTCATATCGACTTCGCGCTTCTTCTATCAAACATTGGTGCTGTTTATTCAATCTGGTTTGTTTTCGGTAGTAATCAAACTTTGAAGTTTTAATTAAACGATTTAGAAAATGGTCAAAGGGTGTACTGGTTGATAGTTGATATTTATCTATATTTCTGCAAATTCTAAGAGAGATATCTTGGAGTAAGTCATCACAATCTGAAAATGCGATACTTTTATTTTGAATACGTTGACGGATCAAGGGCTGTAATAGGATAAGCAACTGGTTAACCGCTTCTTTGTCTTCTGCTTGAGCGCGTAAAATTAACGAGGTGATTTTCGTGGTGATTTCACTGGGATGCTGAGGCATGGCATTGTTCCTTTCACAGAAAGTGAAATTAGCATACCTGAATTCATCTTCGTTAATCAACTTGCAAAATTTTATTTTTCTTGGTTGCCGCGCCGTATTTTTTCAAATTCTGTGAGCACCTCATCTGACAGAGGAATGCGAGTTCTCGGCTTGTTATTGTCAAAGGATTTCATTGATGTATTAACGCTCGCTTCGTTCAACTTGATATTTTGCCACATTTCCCGCGAAGGGATACGATAAGCACCTGTTCCAAAAATAGCATGCTGTTCACTCAAATCACTCGTTACTACAGCGATATGTGTCGTATGCTTATCGTACAAATCATACACAAGTCGTTCTATATAGCTATCTGCTGTTTCATTTTCTTTTGTAAAAATAGTTTTAATCCCATGATAGTAACTCACGCTTTCATTGCCCTCTTGTTCGTAGGCATCAAACACACAAATAATTTCACCTGCTACTGCAGCATTATAATTACCTATCGATAACAACAACTTTTCTCTAGCTTCTTCTAAACTATCTTTAGCTAAATTTGTCAGATAGCTGCTTTGACCTATCATGTTATAACCATCAATAATTAAATAACGATCCTTCATGATTTATTCACCTGCCGGATGGCGTTTGCGATAAATCTCATATATCATCAAGCTCGCAGCTACAGAAGCGTTTAAGCTGTTGATATGGCCCGCCATAGGAATTTTAATATAAAAATCACATTTTTCTTTCACCAATCTGCTCATACCGTGACCTTCATTACCGATAACAATAGCAAGCGGCATGTCGACTGCCATTTGTCGATAGTCTGTTGCATTATCAGCAGCTGTACCTGCTATCCAGTAACCTTTATCTTTCAATTGATCCATGGTTTGAGATAAGTTTGTCACGCGTACTACAGGTACATGTTGAATGGCGCCTGCAGAAGCTTTGGCAACAGTTTGGGTCAAGGCTACAGAACGTCTTTTCGGAATAATGACTCCGTCCACATCTGCAGCATCTGCGGTACGTAGAATAGACCCTAGATTATGAGGATCTTCTAATCCGTCTAGTATTACCAAAGTCGGCAATCCTTCTTTGTCTTGCAATTGAGCGAGCAAGTCGTCTAACTCAGCATATTCATACGGTGCCACTAATGCAGCGACCCCTTGATGCGGCGCTTCAGCTAAATGATCTAATTTTGATTTTGGGACAGTTTGGACCACTATTTTTTGATTTTTTGCATGTTTTAATATTTCTTCAAGTTGTTGTTTTTTTACGCCATCTTGAATTAAGATTTTGTTGATTGAATGTCCTGATGTAATGGCTTCTTTAACGGCATGTCGTCCGACAATCACTGAATCTTCCACGTCCGTCACTCCCTTTCTTCTACTGCAGTTACAATACTTTCTAATAATGCTTGCAGTCTTTCTTCTTTATTTTCTAAATATAAATAGCCTATTACCGCTTCTAACCCCGAACTCTTACGATAAGTCTGTACGTCAGTGTTTTTAGCTTTAGTATGACTTTTAGCATTACGGCCTCGTCGTATGATTTCTTGTTCTTCTTCTGTAAACCAGTCTTCTTGCATCAGAAAATCCAGCGTAGCAGCTTGGCTTTTAGCAGTTACATATTGTTTAGCTTGCTGATGCAAACGATTCGGCTTTGCACGTAATTTCAAAATGATATGTTTGCGGACAAATTGGTCTAAAACTGCATCCCCCATATATGCTAAAGATAATGGGTTCAGCAGTTTTATATTATTTATATTATCCACGTTTGAATCTCACGCCTTGTGCAGTATCTTCAAGGATAATATTTTGTTCTTTTAATTGATCACGAATTTCATCAGCGCGTGCAAAGTCTTTATTTTTTCGTGCTTCATTACGTTCTTCAATTAAGGCTTCAATATCTTCATCCAACAATTCATCTTGTTGTTTACCTTTTAATGGAACACCTAAGACATCACTGAAGATTTGGAAGACTTCTTTAAAGCGAGCGATTACTTTTTTAGAAGTGGTATTTTCCAATACATATTTATTCGCTAATTTCGCTAAATCATACCAAGTAGTAATCGCATTTGCTGTATTGAAATCGTCATCCATTACTTTCTCAAATTGTGCCAACAATTGATCAACTTGTTCGATATATTCAGATTGTTCTTCAATATCTGTTGCAATGGCTTCACGTTCTTCGATGGCTTGATAACTGTTGCGGATACGTTCCAAACCGCTTTTAGCTGACTCAACTAGTTCCATATTGTAATTGATTGGACTGCGGTAATGCACACTGATCATAAAGAAACGTAATACATCTGGGTCCACTTCTTTAATAATGTCATGCACTAACACAAAGTTGCCTAATGACTTACTCATTTTCTCATTATCAATATTAATAAATCCATTATGCATCCAGTAGTTTGCAAATGGTGCATGGTTATGTGCCTCTGATTGTGCAATTTCATTTTCGTGGTGAGGGAATTGCAAATCACTGCCACCTGCGTGAATATCAATCGTTTCACCCAGTTCATTATATGCCATTACTGAGCATTCAATATGCCAACCTGGACGCCCTTTACCAAATGGACTATCCCAGCTGATTTCGCCTGGTTTGGCTTTTTTCCATAGTGTAAAGTCCAACGCATCTTCTTTTTGTTCACCTGATTCAATACGTGCGCCGACCTTCAAATCATCAATAGATTGATGGCTTAATTTACCATAGTCTTCGAATTTACGTGTGCGGAAATAAACATCTCCGCCACTTTCGTAAGCATAGCCTTTATCTACTAAATCTTTAATGAATGCGATAATATCATCCATATGATTCATAACGCGCGGATTAGAAGTCGCTTTTTTAACATTTAAAGCACCTGTATCTTCGTAAAAAGCTTGGATGTAACGGTCCGCAATTTCAGGGACACTTTCATTCAACTCTTTAGAGCGTTTGATCAATTTGTCATCCACATCTGTAAAGTTAGAGACGTAATTGACATCATAACCTTTATATTCGAAGTAACGGCGCACCACATCATAATTGATAGCAGGACGTGCGTTTCCGATATGAATATAGTTATAAACCGTTGGCCCGCAGACGTACATTTTAACTTTACCCGGTTCTAGCGGTTCAAAGGGTTCTTTTTGTCTTGTTAAAGTATTATATAATGTAATCATCTTGAATCTCTCCATTCTTAACTTGCTCTAGTTGCTTTTCTAATTGTTTCATTTGTTCGTAAATTGGATCTGGCAGATTGAGATGGTCAAAGTTTTTACCGATACGTTTACCATGTTGTTTCACAATATGTCCTGGAATACCTACTACTGTTGTATAGCTTGGTACATTTTGCAGTACAACCGAATTCGCTCCGATATTAACATTAGAATCTACTTTGATATTGCCTAGAATTTTTGAACCTGCAGCAATTAAAACGTTGTCCCCGATGTCAGGGTGACGTTTCCCTTTCTCTTTACCAGTACCGCCAAGCGTCACACCTTGATAAATTGTAACGTTATCACCGATAGTACATGTCTCCCCGATAACTACACCCATGCCATGGTCAATGAATAAACGTTTACCTATTTTAGCTCCCGGATGAATTTCAATACCTGTAAAAAACCGTGAAACTTGCGAAATAATACGCGCAGCCACATAATGCTGCTTATTATATAATTTATGAGCCACTAAGTGACTCCAAACTGCATGTAGTCCTGCATAAGTTGTTGCAACTTCGAATGCTGTTCTGGCAGCAGGGTCTTGTTCAAACACCATTTTTATATCGTCTCTCATTCTTCTAAACACGTAATCCCCTCCTAATTATAAAAAAAGCACCTCTAACAACTTAATGTCAGAGGTGCAATCGCACGGTTCCACTCTTCTTCAGCATGTTGAAATACCGCTCAAGCGATTTCTTACATACTCTCAAATAACCCGTATTCATTATTTCATACGCCAAGGTGCATTCAATAATAGTTATGATGTGCTCTCAGCTTCCGCACACTCTCTGAACATAAACTACTATCTACTAATCCTCAGTAATCACCTTTAATAATAGGTGGTTTATTTCAAAAATTCAAGCAACTTCAATATATTTTACAGATATTTTTTCAAGCGTGTAAGTACTTTTTCTTTACCTAATACTTCCATCGTATTTGGTAATTCTGGTCCGTGCATTTCACCAGTTACAGCTACACGAATCGGCATGAATAATTGTTTGCCTTTAATACCAGTTTCTTTTTGAACTGCTTTGATTGTTTTTTTGATTTCAGCCGCTTCAAACGGTTCTAAAGCTTCCAATTTGCCATACAAGTGATTCATTAATTCTGGCACTTGTTCACCGCTGATAACTTCTTTTTCTTCGTCATTCAATTCAATTTCATCACGGAAGAACATTTCAGATAACGGTACAATTTCACCCGCATAACTCATTTCTTTTTGATATAAGCCAATCAATTTGCGGCCCCAGTCTAAATCTGCTTCAGAAGGAGATTCAGGAATTAAACCAGCATTGATTAAGTGAGGTAAAGCCAATTCAAAGACTTTTTCAGAGTCTTTTTGTTTCATATATTGGTTGTTCACCCAAGCTAATTTTTTCTTATCAAAGAAAGCAGGTGATTTTTGCAAGCGGTTTTCATCGAAGATTTTAATGAATTCTTCTTTAGAGAAGATTTCTTCTTCACCTTCAGGAGACCAGCCAAGCAATGTAATAAAGTTGAACAATGCTTCAGGCAAGTAACCTAAGTCACGATATTGTTCGATAAATTGCAAGATTTGACCGTCACGTTTACTTAATTTTTTGCGTTGTTCATTCACGATAAGTGAAATGTGACCGAAACGTGGTGGTTCCCAACCGAACGCTTCATAAATCATTAATTGTTTAGGTGTGTTTGAAACGTGATCATCGCCACGGATAACATCAGAAATTTCCATATAATGATCATCTGCTGCTACAGCGAAGTTATAAGTCGGAACACCGTCTTTTTTCACAATAACCCAGTCGCCGATATTATCAGATTCAAACGATACTTCACCCTTAACCATATCATCGAATTTATAGACTTTACCTTTAGGCACACGGAAACGAATTGAAGGTTGACGGCCTTCTGCTTCGAATGCCGCTTCTTCTTCAGGTGTTAAATGAGCATGTTTACCTGCGTAACGCGGTGTTGCGCCACGTGCAATCTGTTCTTCACGTTCTTGTTCTAATTCTTCTTCAGTCATATAACATTTATAAGCTTTATCTTCTGCTAATAATTGTTCCACTAAAGGATCATAGAATTTCGCACGTTCTGATTGGCGGTACGGACCGTAACCTTTATCTTTGTCCACTGATTCATCCCACTCAAGACCTAACCATTCCAAATTGCTGAATTGAGAAGATTCACCATCATCTAAGTTACGTTTTTTATCTGTATCTTCAATACGTACAATAAAATCTCCATCATAATGTTTAGCAAATAAGTAGTTGAATAGTGCTGTTCTAGCGTTTCCGATATGCAAATAACCTGTTGGACTCGGTGCATATCTTACTCTTACGCGTTCACTCATTATATCGTTCACTCCTGTTTTTATTGTTTTTCGGAAAAGAAAACCTCAAAAAGCAAGTTGCTCTTTGTTGTCTTAGCTTTCTCCTTATTCATATAGAATGCCAGTGTATTCAGTGTTGCAGTCTTACACCATTGTCTGGAATCAACAGTTCATTTCGTGACACAAAAATCATCAAACATTCTGTATCCATTCTTATTTATTGTAGCATTACGAGCGCTATTTGGTAAGCCCAATGCTTGCAAAAATCTAACAGAGCGCTCTGAAGTTTTCTTTTTAAAAAGGTTGGATTTAAATTAATTTAGCAAATATAATACGGCCCGACGAAGTTTGTAAAATACTTATGATTTCAATATCTACATATTCACCTACATATGTTTTCGCATCATCAATCACTACCATCGTACCATCTTCTAAATAGCCGACACCTTGACCAGGCTCTTTCCCTATTTTTGTCAGCAAGAGATTCATCTGATCGCCTTGACGCACAGTCGGTTTCACCGCTTCCGATAAATCGTTGACGTTTAAGACTTTCACGCCTTGAACGTGGCAGATTTTATTTAAATTAAAATCAGTAGTAATCACATCTGCTTTATATTTATGTGCTAATTTAATTAACAACGCATCAATATCATTATATGATTTTTGAGGATGTATAATCCGCGTAGGATACGTATTGTCGTGCAGACGATTCAAGATATCTAACCCACGTTGCCCTTTATCTCTCTTCACGCTATCTGTAGAATCTGCCACAATTTGAAGTTCATTGATCACACCTTGCGGAATTAATATCTCACCATCTAAGAATCCGCATTCTATCACTTCTAAAATTCTGCCATCAATGACTGCGCTGGTATCAATAATTTTAGGCGCAGCACTGTAGGTGTTCAATTGTGCTGAACGTGCCATTTTTTCAGGCAGAAACATCAACATCTCGTCTCTTTTTTTCAAACCGAATTGGAACCCTAAGTAACTTAAGAAGACTGTAATGATAATAGGTAAAACATGAAGAAATAATGAAGAACCAATTAAATTTAAGATGAAAGAAATCATTACAGAAATTAATAAGCCCATAATCAAACCAATGGCTGCAAATAAAATTTCGATTGCGCTATGACGCATAATAAAGATTTCAAGCTTTCGCACATATTTCGTGATGCGCGGAATAAATATTCCAAAGATTAAAAAGAATATTAGTATACCAATTAAGCTGATAATATATTTGTTGGCAAGCCAAGGATAAGTATGCAGTATTCCTGTATCACGTGCCACTGACGGGATTATAATAACACCGAGTGTGGCACCTAAGATAATATAGCTTGCTATCACAATCATTCTAATAATTTTCACGCTGATGTCCCCCTCTCTTTATCTGTCTCAGCGTTTCATCAAGGCGAAATCAAGCGCTTCATGTACACTTGTGACGCCGATAACTTGGATTCCATCAGGGAAATCCCAACCGCCAATATTTGTTTTAGGGATAATCACACGTTTAAATCCAAGTTTCGCTGCTTCTTGTACGCGTTGCTCAATGCGTGAAACGCGACGTACTTCACCAGTCAATCCTACTTCACCCACATAGCAATCCATTCCGTTGACTGGCTGATCTTTAAAACTAGAAGCAATCGAAGCAATAATTGCTAAATCGACAGCTGGTTCAGTTAATCTGACCCCGCCTGCTACTTTGATATAAGCATCTTGCTGTTGCAATAAATAGCTTTCCTTCTTCTCAAGTACAGCCATCAATAAATTCAAACGGTTATGGTCGATACCTGTAGCCATCCGTCTAGGATTATTGAAAGTTGTCGGTGTAACCAAGGCTTGTACTTCAATCAATAGCGGTCTGGTACCTTCCATGGTTGGCACGATAGTCGAACCTGCTACATTGGTAGAACGTTCTTCTAAGAACATTTCGGAAGGATTTTTCACGCCCTTTAATCCGCTATGTTTCATTTCAAAAATACCCATTTCGTTAGTTGAGCCGAAGCGGTTTTTAACTGCGCGCAAGATACGATAGGCATGGTGTTCATCACCTTCAAAATACAATACTGTATCCACCATGTGTTCTAGTAATCTCGGCCCTGCAATTTGGCCTTCTTTCGTTACATGTCCTACTATAAAGGTCGCAATATTCATCTGCTTTGCAATGCCCATTAAAATTTGCGTACTTTCTCTTACTTGCGAGACCGAACCTGGCGCAGAATTGATATCCGGGTGGTAAATTGTTTGAATCGAATCTACCACTACTAAATCAGGTTGTGTCTGTTTGACCGCTTCTTTAATCACTTCTAAATCTGTTTCTGCAAATACGTTCAAATTGCTAGAATCTTCGTCTAGACGATCTGCACGCAATTTTGTTTGGTTAAGTGATTCTTCACCTGTTATATATAATACTTTTTTCTTTTGTGATAAGGCTGAACAGATTTGCAGCAGCAACGTAGATTTACCAATCCCTGGATCTCCGCCGATTAAGACCAGCGACCCTTGTACAACACCGCCTCCTAAGACTCTGTCGAATTCAGGAGAACTCGTTTGAATACGTGGAGTCGTCTCATTTTGTACTTGATTCAGCTTCGTTACTTTCGCTGTCTGCTCACGTGTACGCATGCCTCTGCCGCTTGGTGCTTCTTTCTTTTCAACGACTTCTTCCATTTGGTTCCAAGCTCCGCAATTCGGACATTTACCCATCCATTTCGGAGATTGGTACCCACATGCCATACACTCAAAAATGACTTTTTTCTTTGCCAATTTCACACCTCCTATTTTTTGTGAAAAGCATAATTATTTTACACCTTTACTATGCTAAATTCCATCATATCAGATTTTGAATTTTTACAGGGTCTCAAATGCATAAAGAAAGAGCACACGCTGACATTACAATGCAACGCATGCTCTTACTCTATCTATTTGATTTGTATTTGATTTTACGCTTTTGTAGCTGTTTTAACCGTTTCATCTGTTTCACGATCATTGATGTTATATTCAAATTTTTCGCCGTTATGATCAACAACTACATCTTTGCCTTCTAATTGGTTGCCGTCTAAGATCAATTCACTCAAGTTGTCTTCAACTGTTTTTTGAATTGCTCTGATAAGCGGACGTGCACCATATTGAGGGTCGTAACCTTCTTCAGCAATTTTTTCTTTAGCTTTTTCAGTAACGCTGATATTAATATCTTGTTCAGATAAGCGTTCTGTAAGTTTATTAACCATTTTAGTTACGATTTCTTTTAATTCTTCTTTATTAAGTTTGTGGAAGACGATAATGTCATCTACACGGTTTAAGAATTCAGGGCGGAAGGCATTTTTCAATTCTTTCAACATTGTACTGCGAATTGTTTCATAGTCTTGGCCTTCTGATGAACCGCCGCCGAAGCCTGTAAAGCGTTGGTCTTGTAATTCTTGTGCACCAACGTTTGAAGTCATAACAATGACTGTGTTACGGAAATCGACTCTGCGTCCTTTAGTATCAGTTAAGAAACCATCATCTAAGACTTGAAGCAAGATATTGAATACATCTGGATGTGCTTTTTCGATTTCATCAAACAAGATAACTGAATAAGGTTTACGTCTTACTTTTTCAGTTAATTGTCCGCCGTCATCATGACCTACATAGCCTGGAGGGGCACCAACTAAACGACTGACTGAGTGTTTTTCCATGAACTCACTCATGTCTACACGAATCATTGCATCTTCGTCCCCGAACATTGATTCAGCTAAGGCACGAGCCAATTCTGTTTTACCTACACCAGTTGGTCCTAAGAAGATAAAGCTTCCGATTGGACGTTTAGGGTCTTTCAATCCTGCACGAGCACGTCTTACGGCTTTACTGATTGAAGTGACAGCATCTTTTTGACCGATAACACGTTCATGCAATGTGTCTTCTAAGTTCAACAGACGTTCTGATTCTGTTTCGTTCAGACGAGTCAATGGAATACCAGTCCATCCTGCAATCACTTCAGCGATGTCATTTTCACTTAATGTGGTATTAGAACCGCCTTGTGCATTTTTCCATTCGTTTTTAGCGTCTTCATATTGTTTTTCTAATTTAGTTTGTTTATCACGAAGGTTAGCAGCATTTTCAAATTCTTGTGAATGTACAGCTGCATCTTTTTCGTTTTTCACTTTTTCAATTTCTTGTTCGATTTCTTTCAAGTTTGTTGGTGTGGTATGACTTTTAAGTCTTACTTTAGAACTTGCTTCATCGATTAAGTCGATAGCTTTATCTGGTAAGAAGCGATCTGAAACGTAACGGTCACTTAAACGTGCTGCTGCTTCGATAGCTTCATCAGAGATATTAATACGGTGATGTGCTTCATAACGATCACGTAGACCTTTCAAGATAGATACTGTGTCTTCAACAGTTGGTTCATCTACTTGTACAGGTTGGAAACGACGTTCTAACGCTGCGTCTTTTTCAATGTGTTTACGATATTCGTCTAATGTTGTGGCACCGATTGCTTGCAATTCACCACGTGCAAGTGCTGGTTTCAAGATGTTAGAGGCATCAATTGCGCCTTCAGCACCGCCTGCACCGATTAATGTGTGCAATTCATCGATGAATAAGATAACATCACCTGCTTGGCGAATTTCTTCCATTACTTTTTTAAGTCTTTCTTCGAATTCACCACGATATTTAGTACCAGCAACCACTGTGCCCATATCTAGAGACATCACACGTTTATTTTTCAATGTTTCAGGTACTTCATTATTCACAATCGCTTGAGCTAAGCCTTCTGCAATTGCTGTTTTACCTACACCAGGTTCCCCGATTAATACTGGGTTGTTTTTAGTACGACGGCTCAATACTTCGATCACACGTGTGATTTCTGCGTCACGTCCGACAACAGGATCTAATGTGCCGTCTTTAGCAATCGCTGTTAAATCACGTGCTAAACCATCTAATGTCGGTGTGTTATTAGATTTTGCGGCTTGCGCATTTTTGTTGCTCATTTCCGGACTGCCAAGTGCTTTAACAACTTGAGCACGTGCTTTTGTAATATTTAAGTCTAAGTTTGCAAACACACGTGCTGCTACGCCTTCATTTTCACGGATTAAACCAAGCAAGATATGCTCTGTTCCGACGAAATTATGGTGAAGTTTACGTGCTTCATCCATTGAAAGTTCGATAACTTTCTTAGCTCTTGGCGTATAGTGCAATGTGCCGACTTGTTCTTGACCTTGTCCGATTAGTTTCTCTACTTCTGCTACTACAAGATCTTCTGTAATACCGAAACTTTCTAATACTTTAGCTGCGATGCCTTCTGGTTCTTTCATTAAACCGAGAAGTAAGTGTTCAGTTCCGATATTTGAGTGATTCAAACGAATCGCTTCTTCTTGTGCATGCGCTAATACACGCTGTGCACGTTCTGTAAGTCTGCCGAATAACATAGCATAACCTCCTATTTTATATGTTCTCTAATAATATTTGCTCTTTGTTCATTTATCGATACTTCATCTGTGTCATTTATTAAAAATGGTGTTTGTATAGCGACCATCATTTCATTAAAATTAAAGTCTGGTATTTCAATATACCCTAAATCTATACCTAGTTTCACTTCGCTGAGTCGCATTGCCGCTTCTTCAAGTGACATCAAGCGACTATATCGCAACAATCCGAAAGAACGATAGATGCGATTTTCCATTTCAACTGAACTATGTTGATCCAATTGTTTTCTGACATTCAATTCTTCTGTAATGATTTGTTGTACAATCTCTATTAATGTTTCTATAATTTGTTCTTCTGTTCTTCCCAACGTCAATTGGTTTGAAACTTGGAAGACGTGGCCATACACTTGCGAGCCTTCACCATAAATGCCTCTGATGGTGAAGCCGAAGCGGTTAATCGTTTGCGCGATTCGATTCATACGTTTGGTAATCGAAAGGCCGGGCAAATGCAACATTACGCTGGCACGCATTCCTGTACCAATATTCGTGGGACAGGTTGTAAGATAACCAAGTGTTTCGTCAAAGCTTATGCTGAGTTTGCGATCTAACTCATCGTCCACTTCTGAAGCCTTTTGAAATAAAGATTCAAGATTCATATCGGTACTCATTGTTTGAATCCGGATATGATCTTCTTCATTTACCATTATGCTTAATGATTCATCTTCATTCAACAATACTGCTGAGGCAGGTTGTTTAATCAGCTCTGAACTAATTAAATGTTTGGCTACAAGTTTAAGTTTATCTCTTTGTTCCAGATTGCTCAGCTGCAAAGTTTGCATTTTCGGCAATGCATCTTGTACTTCATTAATTACCTTTTGACCTTCAATATCTGAAGTAAACATTAAGGGGTGCACATGATTATCCAAGTTTCTTGCGAGTCGAATGCGTGAAGACATTACCACAGGTGTTTCTTCACCATGTTCCATCCATTCACTCATATACATTGAATGTTCTTTCATGCAGCTATCCCTCGCTTTCTGCTTGAAGTGCTTTAATTTCATCGCGTACTACAGCCGCTTCTTCAAACAATTGCTTATCTACTAATTGCTGTAAATATTTATTTTTAGATTCGATTAATTTCTTAAGTGCTATTTTATGCGTTGAGGAAACAGGTGTTTTACCGACATGTTCAAATTGTCCACCTTGCACACGTCTTACAATATCCACAATATCCTCTTTGAAAGTCGTGTAGCATTGCGCACATCCGAATTTCCCTTTATAGGCAATATCTTTAATTGTCATATGGCAGTTTGGGCAGCGCTTTTCTTCTTTAACATTGAATTCTTCTAAATGAATACCATGCTTTGTCGCTAAGTGCTGCAAGATTTGTTTGATTACAAATGAACCTTCCATATCTTCTTGATGATTCTCAAATGAAGGTTCTTCATCGTAATTTTCTGCTTTGATAGGTTCAACATGTTCAGGATATGCTTCTTTCAGCATTCCATCATGCTTTTCAGAATCTATTGCTTCTATTTTATCGTCAGACATGTGCAACCTCCTTGTCTATTAATAATAATTAATGACTGGCAAGAGCTGTTTCAATATATTTGCTCGTACAATATCTCTTGCCGCTACATCCATTCTTAGCGTGTCGCGATCGACCACTGCTAGAATCATTTTCGCTTCACGAATAGTAATATATTGATTTTCAAGCAAGCCTTCAATCACATAGTGCGCTTGTTGCTGAGAAATAGAATCTCCGATAATTTGTAAGAGATGGTCAATATAACCTTTTGTATCTTTCGTTTCAACTTTGGTGATTCTTATATAACCGCCGCCGCCACGTTTACTTTCTATTTCATAACCGTGTTCATTGGTGAATCTTGTCTTAATCACATAATTAAGTTGAGAAGGTACACAGTCAAAGCGTTGCGCAATATTGGCTCTTTGAATCTCAACAACATCCTTATTTGATTCCTCAAATAAATGTTTAATGTATTGTTCTATGATGTCGGACATATTATGCATGGATATCACCCCTTTTTTGACCTTCTTTGACTATATTATATGACCAACTTTGACCTTTTTCAACCAATATGTTTCTAAAAAATTTGGTTTTCGTGAAAAATTGGGATGTAACTTACTACCATTTTAATGTATGATATGGTATGAAAATAAAAAAATAAAGGATGAAGAAAAACATGCATATCATTATTGCTTTAATAGGGATTATTTTCTTTTTAGCACTTGCATTTGTTTTTAGCTCAGATAAGAAAAATGTCAAATGGAAATATGTCGGCATTCTGCTTGTTATCCAATTCGTCTTCGCCTTCCTACTATTAAAAACTAATATAGGAATCACGGTTATTGGCGGCATTGCAAACGGCTTCTCTTACCTGTTGGCTAAAGCAGCTGATGGAGTAAACTTCGTATTCGGAGGATTTAAATACGTGGATCCTAAAAATCCGCCATTCTTCTTCAGCGTATTATTACCGATTGTTTTTATCTCAGCTATTATCGGGATTTTACAATATACTAAAATCTTGCCGTTGGTAATTAATGTCTTAGGATTTTTAATTTCCAAAATCAACGGTATGGGACGTTTAGAATCATATAACGCAGTTGCTGCGGCTATTTTAGGACAATCCGAAGTGTTTATCTCATTAAAAAAACAACTTCCTTACATACCTAAGCAACGTTTATACACACTCACAGCTTCAGCAATGTCCACAGTGTCCGCTTCAATTGTCGGCGCTTACTTTACATTGCTCGAACCTAAATATGTCGTAACAGCTATCGTATTAAACTTATTTGGCGGTTTTATTATCGCTTCTATCATCAATCCTTATACAGTGGATGAAAAAGATGACAAGTTATTAGTAGAAGAAACTGAAAACAAACAATCCTTCTTTGAAATGTTGGGAGAATATATCTTAGATGGATTTAAAGTTGCGGTCATCGTAGGGGCGATGTTAATCGGTTATATCGCAATCATTGCATTGTTAAATGGTATCGTCAGCGGAATCTTCACGATGGTTTCAGGCGGACATATTAAATGGGATTTCCAAACATTAATTGGATTTGTCTTCGCACCATTTGCATTCTTAACAGGTGTACCTTGGCATGAAGCAGTAAAATCTGGTTCATTGATGGCAACTAAGTTACTTTCCAACGAATTCGTTGCTATGCAAGGTCTAGGAAAAATGCACGGCTTATCGGACCGCGCAATCGGTATTACTTCCGTATTCTTAGTATCATTTGCGAACTTCAGTTCCATCGGTATTATCTCAGGTGCAATCAAATCATTAAATAATGAAAAAGGTGACGTGGTTGCACGTTTCGGACTTAAATTATTATTCGGTGCAACATTAGTGTCATTCATTTCTGCAGCAATCGCAGGATTCTTCATGTAAGATTAAGCAGCTCATAAGATGGCTTCCTAATTAAGGGAGTCATCTTTTTTATTATTTGTTGCAAAAAAAGAGCTTGTATAACAACGGCACCTATATTAAATTGCTTTCCACCACTTTTTAATGTAAAATCTCACTAACATAACAGAGAAAGGAACAACCAAATGACTATTGAAGAATACTGGAAAACATTTGTATCATGCCAACCTGAGTATCAAAATGTATCTTATACAGCATGGCAATTTGGAGTGGATCCAAGTAATCTTGCAGATTTAGTTAAACGAGGTATTAAAACTGCTACAACAAGTGGTTTAGCTTTTTATTCAGCAGAACAAGAACCGTTGCCAAAAGTTGGCGATTTGAGCATGGTTCTAGATGCACAAGACAATCCTATCTGTATTATTAAAAACACCAAAGTATATCAAGTTCCCTTCTCTGAAGTATCAGAAATGCATGCCTACAAGGAAGGCGAAGGAGACCGCACATTAAGTTATTGGGGAACTGTTCATACGGACTTTTTCGAAAAAGAATTCAGCTCAATCAAACAGTCTTTTTCTGAAAAAGAAATAATGGTCTGTGAAGAATTTGAATGTATACATACGTTTTAAATTAAAAATGAGGTGATTGAATGGATTTAAATCAGATTCAAATCGATAAGTTTCAAGAATCAGATACACAAACTGTCGTAGAGCTTATTATTCATACCCTTAGAACGACTAACATCCAAGATGAACCTGCAGAAGATATCGAAAGTTACGTTAAAGATATTACACCTGAAAGTATTCAATACAAAGCTGAAAATGTTAATTTCTATGTTTTCAAATTCAATAATGAACTGATTGCGACAGGAGCAATCGGTCCTTATTACGGCAGCAAAACTGAATTGTGTTTTTTCTCCATCTTCGTCTCACCAGATTATCAAAAACATGGTATCGGTACATTAATTATGGATACATTAGAAGATGATTACTATTACCATCGTGCTGAGCGTTTAGAAATTCCCGCTTCTATCACCGGTGTTAATTTCTATCGTAAACGCGGCTATGACTATAAGAATGGTATTAAAGAGCCTGACGATGTTGGTTTGATTTTTCTAGAAAAGTTTAAAAAAGCGAGCACTCTATAAAAAGAGTCCTCGCTTTAATAATGAGAATGGGACGTAATAATATCTCAACCCATCTCTCTGAACTGGCAGTAGCTATCTGAATAGAAAATGCGCTTGTTCCAAGCTCCTTTCTATTCTAGTTAGCCTTGCCGGGGCGGGAAGACGAAATAATTTTAATCACAAATTATTTCTGTCCCGCTCCCATGTTTATATTCTGCAACAATATGATCAATGAAATATTGCGTCACACGGTAATCATCTGTTAATTCAGGATGGAATGAAACACCTAAATAGTTACCTTCTCTCACTGCTACAATTTTATCATCTACCGTACTTAAAATTTCCACGTTGTCACTGTTTACTTTTTCAATATGCGGCGCTCTGATAAAGACAGCTTCTATATCATCCGCAATACCATTAATGTCTAATTCCGCTTCAAAACTGTCAACTTGACGGCCAAACGAATTACGTTCCACCGTAATATCTAGTTTTTGTAAATAGCCTTCTTCACCTACGATATCTTGGGCTAAGACGATTAAACCTGCGCATGTTCCGAACATCGGCAAATCCGAATTTACCAATGCTTCTTTAAAACCGTATAAGTTCATCAAACGACGTAATGTCGTTGATTCACCACCAGGCAGAATCAAGCCGTCAATTTCCTCTAATTGTTCAACACGTTTTACACTGACACCTTCATGTCCGCTCAATTCAATATGACGCAAATGTTCTCTCACTGCGCCTTGCAAAGCGAGTACACCGATTTTCATCTTACCAGCCACGCTCTTGCATACGTTCTTCTAATGACAATTGATTAACATCTAAGCCTCTCATTGCTTCGCCTAATTCTTGAGCAAGTTTACCGATTAATTCGTAATCAGTGTAATGTGTTGTTGCTTGAACAATCGCTTTCGCAAATTTTTCAGGATCATCAGATTTAAAGATACCTGAACCTACGAATACACCGTCTGCGCCTAGTTGCATCATTAAAGCAGCATCTTGAGGTGTAGCTACACCGCCAGCTGCAAAGTTAACAACAGGTAAACGGCCGTTATCTTTAATAGATTTCAATACTTCAAATGGCGCACCGATTTCTTTCGCAAACGTCATGATTTCATCATCCGGCATTACAGTTAATTTCGCCACTTCAGAATTCACTTGACGCATATGACGCACTGCCTCTACGATATTACCTGTTCCAGGTTCCCCTTTTGTACGCAACATCGCAGCACCTTCGCCAATACGACGTGCAGCTTCGCCTAAATTACGGCATCCGCATACGAATGGTACAGTATAATCGCTTTTCAATAAATGATACTCTTCATCTGCTGGAGTTAATACTTCAGATTCATCAATATAGTCAACGCCCATCGCTTCAAGCACACGCGCTTCAGTAATATGGCCAATACGGCATTTTGCCATAACCGGAATTGAAACCGCGTCCATTACTTCTTGAACAATCTTAGGATTACAAGCACGTGCCACCCCACCAGCTGCTCTGATGTCAGAAGGCACACGTTCTAAAGCCATAACCGCTACAGCTCCCGCTTCTTCTGCAATTTTAGCTTGTTCTGCATTGACAACGTCCATAATAACGCCGCCCTTTTGCATCTCAGCCATTCCACGTTTAACTCGATCTGAACCTACTTGTTTAGACATACTAAATACCCCTTTTCTAATTGATTAAATCCAGTTTAAAGGATAAACTGATAGTGTTAAAGAGTCAATTTCAATAAAAATTAGGAGGCCAGTTTCTATGTCTCAACCACTTTATATGCAGCTTTACCAAACCTTGAAAGAACAAATTATCGAAGGCCAATATCAATCCGGCGACCGCTTTCCATCCAAACGCCGTCTAGCCGAACACCATTCACTCAGCAACACCACAATCGAGCACGCGTACCAGTACTTACTAGATGAAGGCTATATCTACTCCAAACCCCGCTCAGGCTACTACGTTTCCGATATCGAGTCCCTTCCAATAGTGACCAAAGAAACTGCAGCTTCCTTCCAGGAAAAAGAAATCCTTGAAGAGCAGCAGACCCGCTATCAATTTGATCTTGCCCGTATTGATACCGAACACTTTCCGTGGCAGCAATTTCGCAAATATGCCAGAGATGTCTTCGATCAATCAATGGCCGACATCTTACAGCCAGGCATGCAACAAGGCGAATACAAATTGCGCCAAGCCATAGCGCATTACCTTTTCAATAGCAGAGGCGTCAGTTGCCATCCAGATCAAATTATTATTGGTTCTTCAACAGAACAATTAATCAATCAAGTCACTGATATTTTAACAGACCGTTCTTATATTATTGAATATCCAAGCTATCCGCCAATCAAGCAGGTATTAGATAAGAAGGGATTAAATTATAAAAGAGTCCCCGTTAAAAAAAGCGGTATTGATATGAAAGAAATCCAAAATTCTAAGCGTGAAGTGGTTTATGTTACGCCTTCTCATCAATTCCCAACAGGCTATGTTATGAATTTGAAGGTACGTACGCAGTTAATCAACTGGGCCCAGCAGCATCCGGAACGCTATATTATTGAAGACGACTATGATTCTGAGTTTCGTTATTTCAGCAAGCCGATTCCTGCCTTGCAAAGTTTGGATACCACAGGAAAGGTTATTTATATAAGTACCTTTTCAAAATCACTTTTCCCAAGTTGCCGTATCGCATTTATGGTGTTGCCAGAAGATTTAATGGAACGCTATCATCACTTACCCGACAAAGAAGGTACGACTGTCCCAGCGCCGATGCAATACATGATAGCAGAATTTATGGAAAAAGGTTCTTTCGAAAGACATTTGAATAAAATGCGTAAAGTCTATCGCTATAAGCTGACATATATTTTAGATGCTTTAGCCCCTTACAAAGACCAACTGCATATTGAAGGTGCAACTACAGGCATGCATTTTACACTCACCGTACAAAATGGATTATCTTTAAAGGATATTTTAAACAGAGCGCAAAAAAATCATGTGAAATTAACACCTTTGAATCGCTATATGAAAAAAAATAGTCGAAATAAATATATTCCTAAATTTATTATTGGCTTTGGCGGTATTAAAGATGAAGAATTAAAAGCTCATACAGAAGCATTACTTAAAACACTGACGATTTAGGAGGGAATTCGCTAATGATTACACTTATACCTTACCAATCCAGCTATGATTCACAGCTTAATCACTATTCGATTGCAGATGAAGAAAGCGACTTTGCACTGACTCCTTTAAAGGCTATAAAGGATTTAGCAGATAAGGAAGAAGCTGTACTCGTTTTTTCAGATCATACACTTGCTGGATTTTTTAGATTAAATTTTAATGATGAACGTTACGGACTTACACATAACCCCCATTCCGTTCTCTTAAAGTCTTTTTCCGTAACTGAAAACATGCAAGGGCAGAAAATAGCACAACAGACTTTGGCCGAATTACCTCACTATATTCAGGCTCACTATTCAGATGCTATCAATGAAATTGTACTATCTGTAAATTTCAGAAATCCTAAAGCAAAATATATATACGAAAAATGTGGCTTTGTAGATACAGGAAAAGTTATCGGAGGTAGTGCCGGGAATCAATACGTCATGTCGCTTAACGTGAAATGATTCATTGTAGAATATATATAAGTTAGGAAGTTCTATTGTTAATAGTTTAAAAATAAACCATTGACGCAAGTTTTAATTTTTAATATAATTTTTCTCATGTTTGCAAAATTTGGAGGTGTTAGTATGAAGAAATACCCTATCGCAATATGGATGTTAGCAATCGGTGCATTTGCGATCGGCATGACAGAATTTGTAATCATGGGATTACTTCCTAATATCGCTCGAGATTTTCATGTCTCTGTCAGCCAAGCAGGACAATTAATCACGGGTTATGCATTAGGTGTAGCAATAGGCGGACCTATTTTGGTCATGCTTACTATTAAATTGAACAGAAAGTATCTGTTAATCTTGCTCATGATTATCTTTATGATAGGTAATATTGCCGCATCATTAAGTCCAACTTACAGCTTTATGATGACCAGCAGAATCATCACCTCTCTGGCACATGGTTCATTCTTTGGAATTGGCTCAATTTTGGCTGCTAGTATGGTTCAGCCTGCTTATAGAGCAAGTGCTATGGCATTAATGTTTATGGGACTTTCTCTCAGTAATATACTAGGCGTTCCTTTTGGTACATTGATCGGTCAAAACTTCGGTTGGGCTATGACATTCGTCATCATTGCTATCATAGGCGGACTGGCATTAATCGGAATCATTATCTTTGTACCTAATCATAAGGAAACACAGAAATCTTCTGTAATGAACGAACTGAAAATCTTGAAAGAAAAACAATTATGGCTGACTTTAGCTATAACACTATTTGGATTCAGCAGTGTATTTGCTTATTTTACTTATATTTCTTCTATCCTAGTAGATGTTTCTCATATCAAAGAAAATTTAATTTCTTATATGCTTATCATCTTTGGAATAGGTGTCACATTAGGTAATGTAATCGGCGGTAAATTAGCTGATTGGAATCTAAACAAAGCACTCAAAATTATTTTTTCTACTTTTATCATTTACTTTGTATTATTGTATTTCATACAAATGAATGGAATACTCATGGTAGTAGGTATTTTCTTATTTGGAGTTATCGGCTTCAGTATGAGTCCTTCACTTCAATTTAAAAGTACCTTGATTTCTCAGGATGCTCCTACATTAGCGAGTACCTTGAATCAATCAGCATTTAACTTAGGAAATGCTTTAGGCGCATTTGTTGGCGGATTAGTAGTAACAAACTTGCCATTAGCCTCTTTAAGCTTAGTAGCCCCGTTACTCACATTAATCGGCCTCGTATTTCTACTCATTTCCATCTATGTAGAAAAGCAAAATAAAACTGCATTTCATTAATGAAAGATCTAATTAACTTCCTATGAAATCAGACACTGAAAAGTGGAAATTTTATAGGAGTTTTTTATATTAATAATACTGATCACTTTAAAATTAAAAAGCAGCCTAGTGAGGAATCTCATAAGACTATCATAATAAATTGATTCTATACTAAATCGGACTGGTGAGAAAATCACTCGTCCGATTTTTTGATATAAAAATAGCGCAATTATCTCTATAATTTAAAGTAACCACACCAAAATTAAAGGAGATAAGTTGCGCTTATGAATCATTTTATATCAACTATACTGGAAATTAAAGACAAGATATAGAACTCAGCACTAATATTGGAGAAAAAGAGCCTAAGGGAAGAACGTTTCTATTCTACTTTGGAAAATTGAAGTCCGTTCCTGAACACTAACACTGTGAAAACTACGGATTTAAAAATACCGACCGTTTCATAAATAATCACAAATTATATGATTATCAAGCATGTCTATATTTTCATATAAAAAAAGACCCTTACGGGTCTCGGATTGCCTGGCAACGTCCTACTCTTGCGGAACGTAAGTCCGACTACCATCGGCGCTAAAGAGCTTAACTTCTGTGTTCGGCATGGGAACAGGTGTGACCTCTTTGCCATTGTCACCAGACAATAGAATGTTTATACATTCAAAACTAGATAGTAAGTAAATTAATTTGACCAATCAAAACTTGAAATTGGATTAAGTCTTCGATCGATTAGTATTCGTCAGCTCCACATATCGCTATGCTTCCACCCCGAACCTATTAACCTCATCATCTTTGAGGGATCTTATAACCGAAGTTGGGAAATCTCATCTTGAGGGGGGCTTCATGCTTAGATGCTTTCAGCACTTATCCCGTCCATACATAGCTACCCAGCGATGCCGTTGGCACGACAACTGGTACACCAGAGGTATGTCCATCCCGGTCCTCTCGTACTAAGGACAGCTCCTCACAAATTTCCTGCGCCCACGACGGATAGGGACCGAACTGTCTCACGACGTTCTGAACCCAGCTCGCGTACCGCTTTAATGGGCGAACAGCCCAACCCTTGGGACCGACTACAGCCCCAGGATGCGATGAGCCGACATCGAGGTGCCAAACCTCCCCGTCGATGTGAACTCTTGGGGGAGATAAGCCTGTTATCCCCGGGGTAGCTTTTATCCGTTGAGCGATGGCCCTTCCATGCGGAACCACCGGATCACTAAGTCCGTCTTTCGACCCTGCTCGACTTGTAGGTCTCGCAGTCAAGCTCCCTTATGCCTTTACACTCTATGAATGATTTCCAACCATTCTGAGGGAACCTTTGAGCGCCTCCGTTACACTTTAGGAGGCGACCGCCCCAGTCAAACTGCCCGCCTGACACTGTCTCCCGCCATGATCAATGGCGCGGGTTAGAAATCCAACACAGCTAGGGTAGTATCCCACCAACGCCTCCACGTAAGCTGGCGCTCACGTTTCCAAGGCTCCTACCTATCCTGTACAAGCTGTGCCGAATTTCAATATCAGGCTACAGTAAAGCTCCACGGGGTCTTTCCGTCCTGTCGCGGGTAACCTGCATCTTCACAGGTACTATGATTTCACCGAGTCTCTCGTTGAGACAGTGCCCAAATCGTTACGCCTTTCGTGCGGGTCGGAACTTACCCGACAAGGAATTTCGCTACCTTAGGACCGTTATAGTTACGGCCGCCGTTTACTGGGGCTTCGATTCGTAGCTTCGCAGAAGCTAACCACTCCTCTTAACCTTCCAGCACCGGGCAGGCGTCAGCCCCTATACATCACCTTACGGTTTAGCAGAGACCTGTGTTTTTGATAAACAGTCGCTTGGGCCTATTCACTGCGGCTCTTCAGAGCGTGAACCCTAAAGAGCACCCCTTCTCCCGAAGTTACGGGGTCATTTTGCCGAGTTCCTTAACGAGAGTTCTCTCGCTCACCTTAGAATTCTCATCTTGACTACCTGTGTCGGTTTGCGGTACGGGCGCCAAATCTCTAGCTAGAGGTTTTTCTCGACAGTGTGAAATCAACGACTCGAGGAAAACATGTTTCCTCTCCCCATCACAGCTTGACCTTATGAATGGCGGATTTGCCTACCATTCAGTCTTACTGCTTGGACGTGCACTCCAACAGCACGCTTCGCCTATCCTACTGTGTCCCCCCATCGCTTAAAACGATTATTGGCGGTACAGGAATATCAACCTGTTATCCATCGCCTACGCCTGTCGGCCTCGGCTTAGGACCCGACTAACCCAGAGCGGACGAGCCTTCCTCTGGAAACCTTAGTCAATCGGTGGATGGGATTCTCACCCATCTTTCGCTACTCACACCGGCATTCTCACTTCTAAGCGCTCCACATGTCCTTGCGATCATGCTTCGACGCCCTTAGAACGCTCTCCTACCACTGTCCGAAGGACAGTCCACAGCTTCGGTAATATGTTTAGCCCCGGTACATTTTCGGCGCAGTGTCACTCGACTAGTGAGCTATTACGCACTCTTTAAATGATGGCTGCTTCTAAGCCAACATCCTAGTTGTCTGGGCAATACCACATCCTTTGCCACTTAACATATATTTTGGGACCTTAGCTGGTGGTCTGGGCTGTTTCCCTTTCGAACATGGACCTTATCACCCACGTTCTGACTCCCAAGTTAAATTGATTGGCATTCGGAGTTTGTCTGAATTCGGTAACCCGAGAGGGGCCCCTCGTCCAAACAGTGCTCTACCTCCAACAATCATCACTTGAGGCTAGCCCTAAAGCTATTTCGGAGAGAACCAGCTATCTCCAGGTTCGATTGGAATTTCTCCGCTACCCTCAGTTCATCCGCTCACTTTTCAACGTAAGTCGGTTCGGTCCTCCATTCAGTGTTACCTGAACTTCAACCTGACCAAGGGTAGATCACCTGGTTTCGGGTCTACGACCAAATACTCAACGCCCTGTTCAGACTCGCTTTCGCTGCGGCTCCGCATTCGCTGCTTAACCTTGCATCAGATCGTAACTCGCCGGTTCATTCTACAAAAGGCACGCCATCACCCATTAACGGGCTCTGACTACTTGTAAGCACACGGTTTCAAGTTCTCTTTCACTCCCCTTCCGGGGTACTTTTCACCTTTCCCTCACGGTACTGGTTCACTATCGGTCACTAGAGAGTATTTAGCCTTGGGAGATGGTCCTCCCGGATTCCGACGGAATTTCACGTGCTCCGTCGTACTCAGGATCCACTCAGGAGAGAATTGACTTTCGACTACAGGACTCTTACCTTCTCTGGTTCGACTTTCCAGTGCGATTCGTCTAATCAATTCTTTTGTAACTCCGTGTAGAGTGTCCTACAACCCCAATGAGCAAGCTCATTGGTTTGGGCTCTTCCCGTTTCGCTCGCCGCTACTCAGGGAATCGAGTTTTCTTTCTCTTCCTGCGGGTACTAAGATGTTTCAGTTCTCCGCGTCTGCCTTCGGACATGCTATGTATTCACATGTCGATAACACAACATAACTTGTGTTGGGTTCCCCCATTCGGAAATCTCTGGATCAACGCTTACTTACAGCTACCCAAAGCATATCGTCGTTAGTAACGTCCTTCATCAGCTTCTAGTGCCAAGGCATCCACCGTGCGCCCTTAATAACTTAATCACGTTATTAATTATGTGAGTAATCTTCTTTGCCGTAGGCAAATCGATTACTAGCGATTCATTTAAATGAATAAAGCTTTTAAAACTCTAATTCACTCGGTTTTGCTTGGTAAAATCTATTTTTACTTACTTATCTAGTTTTCAATGTACAATTTTAATGGTGGGCCTAAGTGGACTCGAACCACCGACCTCACGCTTATCAGGCGTGCGCTCTAACCAGCTGAGCTATAGGCCCATTCCACGATGAATGTTTTAAATAAACATTCAAAACTGAATACAATATGTCACGTTATTCCGTCAGTTTCTGTTGAAACTGTTCCGTATATATCCTTAGAAAGGAGGTGATCCAGCCGCACCTTCCGATACGGCTACCTTGTTACGACTTCACCCCAATCATTCGTCCCACCTTCGACGGCTAGCTCCTAAAAGGTTACTCCACCGGCTTCGGGTGTTACAAACTCTCGTGGTGTGACGGGCGGTGTGTACAAGACCCGGGAACGTATTCACCGTAGCATGCTGATCTACGATTACTAGCGATTCCAGCTTCATGTAGTCGAGTTGCAGACTACAATCCGAACTGAGAACAGCTTTATGGGATTTGCTTGACCTCGCGGTTTCGCTGCCCTTTGTACTGTCCATTGTAGCACGTGTGTAGCCCAAATCATAAGGGGCATGATGATTTGACGTCATCCCCACCTTCCTCCGGTTTGTCACCGGCAGTCAACTTAGAGTGCCCAACTTAATGCTGGCAACTAAGCTTAAGGGTTGCGCTCGTTGCGGGACTTAACCCAACATCTCACGACACGAGCTGACGACAACCATGCACCACCTGTCACTTTGTCCCCCGAAGGGGAAGACTCTATCTCTAGAGCGGTCAAAGGATGTCAAGATTTGGTAAGGTTCTTCGCGTTGCTTCGAATTAAACCACATGCTCCACCGCTTGTGCGGGTCCCCGTCAATTCCTTTGAGTTTCAGCCTTGCGGCCGTACTCCCCAGGCGGAGTGCTTAATGCGTTAGCTGCAGCACTAAGGGGCGGAAACCCCCTAACACTTAGCACTCATCGTTTACGGCGTGGACTACCAGGGTATCTAATCCTGTTTGATCCCCACGCTTTCGCACATCAGCGTCAGTTGCAGACCAGAAAGTCGCCTTCGCCACTGGTGTTCCTCCATATCTCTGCGCATTTCACCGCTACACATGGAATTCCACTTTCCTCTTCTGCACTCAAGTTTTCCAGTTTCCAATGACCCTCCACGGTTGAGCCGTGGGCTTTCACATCAGACTTAAAAAACCGCCTACGCGCGCTTTACGCCCAATAATTCCGGATAACGCTTGCCACCTACGTATTACCGCGGCTGCTGGCACGTAGTTAGCCGTGGCTTTCTGATTAGGTACCGTCAAGGTGCGCATAGTTACCTACGCACTTGTTCTTCCCTAATAACAGAGTTTTACGATCCGAAGACCTTCATCACTCACGCGGCGTTGCTCCGTCAGGCTTTCGCCCATTGCGGAAGATTCCCTACTGCTGCCTCCCGTAGGAGTCTGGACCGTGTCTCAGTTCCAGTGTGGCCGATCACCCTCTCAGGTCGGCTACGTATCGTTGCCTTGGTAAGCCGTTACCTTACCAACTAGCTAATACGGCGCGGGTCCATCTATAAGTGACAGCAAAACCGTCTTTCATTGCGGAACCATGCGGTTCCGCATATTATCCGGCATTAGCCCCGGTTTCCCGGAGTTATTCCAGTCTTATAGGTAGGTTACCCACGTGTTACTCACCCGTCCGCCGCTAACATCAGAGGAGCAAGCTCCTCGTCTGTTCGCTCGACTTGCATGTATTAGGCACGCCGCCAGCGTTCATCCTGAGCCAGGATCAAACTCTCCATAAAAGTTTATGATTTGTTTGACTAGCTCATAAAAAACTAATTTGTTTTAAAACGTCTAAGACGTTTGTTAATTGGAATTAACGTTGACATATTGTCATTCAGTTTTCAATGTTCATTTTTTCACTGACAAGAATTAATTATACTCTCTTTTCTAAGAGAAGTCAACACTTTCTTAAAAGTTTTTTTAATTCAACAGCTTTCTTTCACAAAAAAATGACCTAGCGGTCAAAAGTGAAATTGCCTGGCAACGTCCTACTCTTGCGGAACGTAAGTCCGACTACCATCGGCGCTAAAGAGCTTAACTTCTGTGTTCGGCATGGGAACAGGTGTGACCTCTTTGCCATTGTCACCAGACAATAGAATGTTTATACATTCAAAACTAGATAGTAAGTAAATTAATTTGACCAATCAAAACTTGAAATTGGATTAAGTCTTCGATCGATTAGTATTCGTCAGCTCCACATATCGCTATGCTTCCACCCCGAACCTATTAACCTCATCATCTTTGAGGGATCTTATAACCGAAGTTGGGAAATCTCATCTTGAGGGGGGCTTCATGCTTAGATGCTTTCAGCACTTATCCCATCCATACATAGCTACCCAGCGATGCCGTTGGCACGACAACTGGTACACCAGAGGTATGTCCATCCCGGTCCTCTCGTACTAAGGACAGCTCCTCTCAAATTTCCTGCGCCCACGACGGATAGGGACCGAACTGTCTCACGACGTTCTGAACCCAGCTCGCGTACCGCTTTAATGGGCGAACAGCCCAACCCTTGGGACCGACTACAGCCCCAGGATGCGATGAGCCGACATCGAGGTGCCAAACCTCCCCGTCGATGTGAACTCTTGGGGGAGATAAGCCTGTTATCCCCGGGGTAGCTTTTATCCGTTGAGCGATGGCCCTTCCATGCGGAACCACCGGATCACTAAGTCCGTCTTTCGACCCTGCTCGACTTGTAGGTCTCGCAGTCAAGCTCCCTTATGCCTTTACACTCTATGAATGATTTCCAACCATTCTGAGGGAACCTTTGAGCGCCTCCGTTACACTTTAGGAGGCGACCGCCCCAGTCAAACTGCCCGCCTGACACTGTCTCCCGCCATGATCAATGGCGCGGGTTAGAAATCCAACACAGCTAGGGTAGTATCCCACCAACGCCTCCACGTAAGCTGGCGCTCACGTTTCCAAGGCTCCTACCTATCCTGTACAAGCTGTGCCGAATTTCAATATCAGGCTACAGTAAAGCTCCACGGGGTCTTTCCGTCCTGTCGCGGGTAACCTGCATCTTCACAGGTACTATGATTTCACCGAGTCTCTCGTTGAGACAGTGCCCAAATCGTTACGCCTTTCGTGCGGGTCGGAACTTACCCGACAAGGAATTTCGCTACCTTAGGACCGTTATAGTTACGGCCGCCGTTTACTGGGGCTTCGATTCGTAGCTTCGCAGAAGCTAACCACTCCTCTTAACCTTCCAGCACCGGGCAGGCGTCAGCCCCTATACATCACCTTACGGTTTAGCAGAGACCTGTGTTTTTGATAAACAGTCGCTTGGGCCTATTCACTGCGGCTCTTCAGAGCGTGAACCCTAAAGAGCACCCCTTCTCCCGAAGTTACGGGGTCATTTTGCCGAGTTCCTTAACGAGAGTTCTCTCGCTCACCTTAGAATTCTCATCTTGACTACCTGTGTCGGTTTGCGGTACGGGCGCCAAATCTCTAGCTAGAGGCTTTTCTCGACAGTGTGAAATCAACGACTCGAGGAAAACATGTTTCCTCTCCCCATCACAGCTTGACCTTATGAATGGCGGATTTGCCTACCATTCAGTCTTACTGCTTGGACGTGCACTCCAACAGCACGCTTCGCCTATCCTACTGTGTCCCCCCATCGCTTAAAACGATTATTGGCGGTACAGGAATATCAACCTGTTATCCATCGCCTACGCCTGTCGGCCTCGGCTTAGGACCCGACTAACCCAGAGCGGACGAGCCTTCCTCTGGAAACCTTAGTCAATCGGTGGATGGGATTCTCACCCATCTTTCGCTACTCACACCGGCATTCTCACTTCTAAGCGCTCCACATGTCCTTGCGATCATGCTTCGACGCCCTTAGAACGCTCTCCTACCACTGTCCGAAGGACAGTCCACAGCTTCGGTAATATGTTTAGCCCCGGTACATTTTCGGCGCAGTGTCACTCGACTAGTGAGCTATTACGCACTCTTTAAATGATGGCTGCTTCTAAGCCAACATCCTAGTTGTCTGGGCAATACCACATCCTTTGCCACTTAACATATATTTTGGGACCTTAGCTGGTGGTCTGGGCTGTTTCCCTTTCGAACATGGACCTTATCACCCACGTTCTGACTCCCAAGTTAAATTGATTGGCATTCGGAGTTTGTCTGAATTCGGTAACCCGAGAGGGGCCCCTCGTCCAAACAGTGCTCTACCTCCAACAATCATCACTTGAGGCTAGCCCTAAAGCTATTTCGGAGAGAACCAGCTATCTCCAGGTTCGATTGGAATTTCTCCGCTACCCTCAGTTCATCCGCTCACTTTTCAACGTAAGTCGGTTCGGTCCTCCATTCAGTGTTACCTGAACTTCAACCTGACCAAGGGTAGATCACCTGGTTTCGGGTCTACGACCAAATACTCAACGCCCTGTTCAGACTCGCTTTCGCTGCGGCTCCGCATTCGCTGCTTAACCTTGCATCAGATCGTAACTCGCCGGTTCATTCTACAAAAGGCACGCCATCACCCATTAACGGGCTCTGACTACTTGTAAGCACACGGTTTCAAGTTCTCTTTCACTCCCCTTCCGGGGTACTTTTCACCTTTCCCTCACGGTACTGGTTCACTATCGGTCACTAGAGAGTATTTAGCCTTGGGAGATGGTCCTCCCGGATTCCGACGGAATTTCACGTGCTCCGTCGTACTCAGGATCCACTCAGGAGAGAATTGACTTTCGACTACAGGACTCTTACCTTCTCTGGTTCGACTTTCCAGTGCGATTCGTCTAATCAATTCTTTTGTAACTCCGTGTAGAGTGTCCTACAACCCCAATGAGCAAGCTCATTGGTTTGGGCTCTTCCCGTTTCGCTCGCCGCTACTCAGGGAATCGAGTTTTCTTTCTCTTCCTGCGGGTACTAAGATGTTTCAGTTCTCCGCGTCTGCCTTCGGACATGCTATGTATTCACATGTCGATAACACAACATAACTTGTGTTGGGTTCCCCCATTCGGAAATCTCTGGATCAACGCTTACTTACAGCTACCCAAAGCATATCGTCGTTAGTAACGTCCTTCATCAGCTTCTAGTGCCAAGGCATCCACCGTGCGCCCTTAATAACTTAATCACGTTATTAATTATGTGAGTAATCTTCTTTGCCGTAGGCAAATCGATTACTAGCGATTCATTTAAATGAATAAAGCTTTTAAAACTCTAATTCACTCGGTTTTGCTTGGTAAAATCTATTTTTACTTACTTATCTAGTTTTCAATGTACAATCATGAATACTCGGATGAGCATTCAAAACTGAATACAATATGTCACGTTATTCCGTCAGTTTCTATTGAAACTGTTCCGTATATATCCTTAGAAAGGAGGTGATCCAGCCGCACCTTCCGATACGGCTACCTTGTTACGACTTCACCCCAATCATTCGTCCCACCTTCGACGGCTAGCTCCTAAAAGGTTACTCCACCGGCTTCGGGTGTTACGAACTCTCGTGGTGTGACGGGCGGTGTGTACAAGACCCGGGAACGTATTCACCGTAGCATGCTGATCTACGATTACTAGCGATTCCAGCTTCATGTAGTCGAGTTGCAGACTACAATCCGAACTGAGAACAGCTTTATGGGATTTGCTTGACCTCGCGGTTTCGCTGCCCTTTGTACTGTCCATTGTAGCACGTGTGTAGCCCAAATCATAAGGGGCATGATGATTTGACGTCATCCCCACCTTCCTCCGGTTTGTCACCGGCAGTCAACTTAGAGTGCCCAACTTAATGCTGGCAACTAAGCTTAAGGGTTGCGCTCGTTGCGGGACTTAACCCAACATCTCACGACACGAGCTGACGACAACCATGCACCACCTGTCACTTTGTCCCCCGAAGGGGAAGACTCTATCTCTAGAGCGGTCAAAGGATGTCAAGATTTGGTAAGGTTCTTCGCGTTGCTTCGAATTAAACCACATGCTCCACCGCTTGTGCGGGTCCCCGTCAATTCCTTTGAGTTTCAGCCTTGCGGCCGTACTCCCCAGGCGGAGTGCTTAATGCGTTAGCTGCAGCACTAAGGGGCGGAAACCCCCTAACACTTAGCACTCATCGTTTACGGCGTGGACTACCAGGGTATCTAATCCTGTTTGATCCCCACGCTTTCGCACATCAGCGTCAGTTGCAGACCAGAAAGTCGCCTTCGCCACTGGTGTTCCTCCATATCTCTGCGCATTTCACCGCTACACATGGAATTCCACTTTCCTCTTCTGCACTCAAGTTTTCCAGTTTCCAATGACCCTCCACGGTTGAGCCGTGGGCTTTCACATCAGACTTAAAAAACCGCCTACGCGCGCTTTACGCCCAATAATTCCGGATAACGCTTGCCACCTACGTATTACCGCGGCTGCTGGCACGTAGTTAGCCGTGGCTTTCTGATTAGGTACCGTCAAGGTGCGCATAGTTACCTACGCACTTGTTCTTCCCTAATAACAGAGTTTTACGATCCGAAGACCTTCATCACTCACGCGGCATTGCTCCGTCAGGCTTTCGCCCATTGCGGAAGATTCCCTACTGCTGCCTCCCGTAGGAGTCTGGACCGTGTCTCAGTTCCAGTGTGGCCGATCACCCTCTCAGGTCGGCTACGTATCGTTGCCTTGGTAAGCCGTTACCTTACCAACTAGCTAATACGGCGCGGGTCCATCTATAAGTGACAGCAAAACCGTCTTTCATTGCGGAACCATGCGGTTCCGCATATTATCCGGCATTAGCCCCGGTTTCCCGGAGTTATTCCAGTCTTATAGGTAGGTTACCCACGTGTTACTCACCCGTCCGCCGCTAACATCAGAGGAGCAAGCTCCTCATCTGTTCGCTCGACTTGCATGTATTAGGCACGCCGCCAGCGTTCATCCTGAGCCAGGATCAAACTCTCCATAAAAGTTTATGATTTGTTTGACTAGCTCATAAAAAACTAATTTGTTTTAAAACGTCTAAGACGTTTATTAATTGGAATTAACGTTGACATATTGTCATTCAGTTTTCAATGTTCATTTTAATATAAATGGTGGAGACTAGCGGGATCGAACCGCTGACCTCCTGCGTGCAAAGCAGGCGCTCTCCCAGCTGAGCTAAGCCCCCAATATAATAATCAAATAAGAGTCGGGAAGACAGGATTCGAACCTGCGACCCCTTGGTCCCAAACCAAGTGCTCTACCAAGCTGAGCTACTTCCCGTCATTCAATTATGTAATGGTAATAAAATTATAAATGGCGCGCCCGATAGGAGTCGAACCCATAACCTCTTGATCCGTAGTCAAACGCTCTATCCAGTTGAGCTACGGGCGCTAATATTTATATGGTGCCGAGGACCGGAATCGAACCGGTACGGTAATCACTTACCGCAGGATTTTAAGTCCTGTGCGTCTGCCAGTTCCGCCACCCCGGCAAAATAATGGAGCAGAAGACGGGATTCGAACCCGCGACCCCAACCTTGGCAAGGTTGTATTCTACCGCTGAACTACTTCTGCATTATTTTGTAAGTATAATGGAAAACTGATGAGCCATAGAGGATTCGAACCTCTGACCCTCTGATTAAAAGTCAGATGCTCTACCAACTGAGCTAATGGCTCAAAAGATTAAGATGGTGCCGGCCAGAGGACTTGAACCCCCAACCTACTGATTACAAGTCAGTTGCTCTACCAGTTGAGCTAGGCCGGCTACTAAATGGTGGAGAATGACGGGTTCGAACCGCCGACCCTCTGCTTGTAAGGCAGATGCTCTCCCAGCTGAGCTAATTCTCCGAATTATATTGCCTGGCAACGTCCTACTCTTGCGGAACGTAAGTCCGACTACCATTGGCGCTAAAGAGCTTAACTTCTGTGTTCGGCATGGGAACAGGTGTGACCTCTTTGCCTTTGTCACCAGACAATGTATTGTTAATGTAGTTTTTCGTGTTTTCCACTTAAACTATATTAACTGGTTTTCTTAACATTTGCAATAGTCAATTTTACACTCAGTTAAAATCTTATTTACAAATGTGTAACGCGTTCTTTTTGACGACTCTTATATATTACTACATCTTAAAGTCTTTGTCAACACTTTTTTAAAATATTTTTGAATCCTTCATATTCATGCAAAAACACTCATAAAATGTTGCGTTGTTTGTCAGAACAATTAACAATTATACACGCTTTAAAAATTAATGCAAGGGTTTTTCTTAAGTTTTTTGAAATTCTTTTAAGCTTTTGTAATATACGTTTAATCTCATCGCTTTGAGATGCTGAAACTACTTTATTACCCTTCCTATAATATTAAAAGAGACCGGAGCAACGTCATGTTCCGGTCTCTTTCTCTTGAACTGCTAGTAGCTATCTAAATAGAATGCGTACTTATTTTAAGCTTCATTCTATTCTGGTCAGCTTTTAGAGGGAGGTAGGAAGATAAATTAATATTCTGCCTAACTCCACGATCACTTTGCATCAGAGTTTATTATTTTTGACGCATGTATGGGAATAATAACACGTCTCTGATAGACGGTGAATTAGTTAATAACATTACAAGTCTATCAATACCAATTCCTAATCCGCCTGTTGGAGGCATACCGTATTCTAATGCTTCAATATAGTCTTCATCCATTTCGTGCGCTTCATCGTTGCCTTGCTCTTTCTCTTTTAGTTGCGCTTCAAATCTTTCTCGTTGATCGATAGGATCATTTAATTCTGTAAATGCGTTTGCATGTTCACGACCTACGATAAACAATTCAAAACGGTCTGTAAATCTAGGGTCTTCTGGATTTTTCTTAGCTAATGGAGAAATTTCGATTGGATGACCATAAACAAATGTTGGTTGAATAAGCGTTTCTTCAACTTTTTGTTCAAAGAACTCATTCAAGATATGGCCATAAGTCATATGATCTGTTATTTCGATATTATGTTCTTTCGCAAGTTCACGTGCTTCTTCATCAGATTTTACATCAAAGAAGTTTACACCTGTAGCTTCTTTTACAGCATCTACAATGTGGACACGTTTCCATGGTGAATCTAAATCTACTTCGTATTCTCCATAAGGCACAACTGCTGTACCTAATACTTTTTTAGAAATGTGTCGGATAGTACCTTCTGTTAAATCCATAATGTCATGGAAATCAGCGTAGGCTTCGTATAACTCAATCATTGTAAACTCAGGGTTATGTCTTGTTGATACACCTTCGTTACGGAAGACACGACCAATTTCATATACTTTTTCCAATCCGCCTACAATAAGACGTTTTAAGTGCAACTCAATTGCAATACGCATATATAATGTTGCGTCTAAAGCATTGTGATGTGTAACGAAAGGACGTGCTGCAGCACCACCAGCGATTTGATGCATCATCGGTGTTTCAACTTCTAAGAAACCTTTGTCATTTAAATAATTACGCATTTCTTGGATGATTTTACTACGGTTAATGAAAGTTTGTGTACTTTCTTGGTTTGTAATTAAATCTAAATAACGTTGACGATAGCGTTGTTCTACATCTTGCAAACCATGGAATTTGTCTGGTAATGGACGTAATGATTTTGATAACAATGTAAATGATTTAGCTTTAACACTGAGTTCACCTGTGTTAGTTTTGAACATTACACCTTTGATACCTACGATGTCCCCTAAATCTGCCATTTTCCAAATTGCAAATTGATCTTCACCAACTTGGTCTTTACGTACATAAATTTGGATTTGTCCTGATAAATCTTGAATATGCGCAAAGCCCGCTTTACCTTTACCGCGTTTAGTCATTAAACGTCCAGCAATCGCTACGTGTGCTTCTGGCTCATCTTCTTTTTCATGTAATTCTTCTTTAGAAAATTGATCCCATTTTTCTTTTAATTCTTCAGCATCTGCTGTACGTTCAAAACGTTTACCGAAAGGATCAATTCCTAAATCGATTAATTCTTGTAATTTTTGACGGCGGACCTGCATTTGGTCATTCATTTCTTCTGACATGTTACCTCTCCTTTAAGCTTGTTGGGTTGCTGTTGCTGCTGTTGCTTCTGCTTGGAAATTCTGCAGAATATCAATCATTTCTTGTTCAGTGTTTGCTTGGTTCAATGCTTTACGGGCTTTTCCGTTCCCTTTTACACCTTTTAAATACCAAGAAGCGTGTTTACGCATTTCCATAACACCAATCTTCTCACCTTTTAATTCTACTAGTCGACGCAAATGTAATAAAGCAATTTCTACTTTTTCTTTTACAGTAGGTTCATCCATCAATTCGCCAGTTTTTAAATAATGCACTGTACGATAAATCATCCAAGGATTTCCTAAAGCCTCGCGACCGATCATAACAGCATCTACGCCAGTTTCGTCTAACATTTTTTGAGCGAGTTCCGGACTTGTTACATCACCATTCCCGATAACAGGAATGTTAACCGCTTCTTTCACCTGTTTGATTATATCCCAATCTGCGTGACCTTCATACATTTGCACACGCGTACGTCCATGCAATGAAATAGCTGCTGCACCTGCACGCTCTGCTGCCTTCGCATTTTCGACAGCATAGATATGGTCTTCATCCCAGCCGATACGCATTTTACATGTAACTGGTTTGCTGACTTTTTCAGTTACAGCAGAGACCATTTCATAAATTTTATTAGGGTCTAACAACCAACGGGCACCCGCTTCACAACGTATAATCTTATTAACGGGACATCCCATATTGATATCAATTATATCAGCAGTTGTATTTTGATCTACATAGACTGCCGCTTCTACCAATGTTTCTTTTTCTCCACCAAAAATCTGCAAGGATAATGGACGTTCATTCTCATCAATATACAACATATTCATTGTTTTAGGATTATTAAACAAAATAGCCTTATCACTGACCATTTCAGCACATACTAATCCTGCACCAAACTCTTTAACTGTTAATCTGAATGCAGAGTTGCAAACTCCGGCCATCGGAGCAAGCACGACTCTATTGTCGATTTCTACATCTCCAATCTTCCACATAATAACTACCTCTCAATCTTTCTCTAACGTTTATGATACTTAGTCACAGTTTCATCAGGAACTTCAATATCTTTAATCTTCGTCTGTAGCAATGGATGCATCACTTCAGGTGCAATTTCTTGCAAAGGAACCAAGACAAAGGCACGTTCTGCCATTCTAGGATGAGGAACGCTCAATGTTTGATTTTCAATGATTTCATTACCATAAAGCAAAATATCTATATCTAATGTGCGCGGTCCCCATCGTTCTTTACGAACACGATGTAATTGCTGTTCTATCTTCAAACCGCAATCTAAAACCTCTTGCGGTGTTAAATCCGTTTCAATTTCTGCGCATAAATTTAAAAAATCAGGCTGGTCGACATAGCCGACTGGCGCTGTTTCAAAAAGTGAAGAAACTTGAGTTACTTGAATACCTGGTTGTGTATCTAATAAACGAAGTGCTTCATTCAATTGTTGTTCTCTATCTCCGACATTACTGCCTAAGCCTAAATAAACTTTAGTCATGCTCAGCATTCACCCTCGTTATTTCAATTCCCACTCCGTCATAGTGACCTGGAATAGGTGGTGTTTCTTTTGTAATTCTCACTTTAGTTTCCAATACCCGATTATAGTGTGAATTTATACGTTTTGCAATAAGCGTAGCTAAATGTTCGAGCAAATTCTTAGGTTCGCCTTCCATTATCTCTTTCACGTCTGCGTAAACTTCAGCATAATTAACTGTATCTTCTACAGCGTCTGAAGCACCTGCAGCCGTTAAATCCACTTTCAAAGTAATATCTACTACGAATATTTGTCCGATGTCATTTTCGGCTTGCAATACTCCGTGATAACCATAAAAGCGCATGCCATTAAGAAAAATCGTATCTGCCATTATTCATTCTCCTTTAAGTAATCTATACCTTGAGCAATACGCGCGTTCAGTTTAACATTATGTACTCTGACAGCCTTGACTCCCTGCATAATACCATAAGCTGTTGTAGCGGCTGTTGCTTCATCACGTTCTTCTGGACGAGAATCTGTTTCAATCATTTCTTTGATGAAACGTTTACGGCTCGT
This sequence comes from Staphylococcus debuckii, assembly GCF_003718735.1. Classification (NCBI taxonomy): domain Bacteria; kingdom Bacillati; phylum Bacillota; class Bacilli; order Caryophanales; family Staphylococcaceae; genus Staphylococcus; species Staphylococcus debuckii. Next base: position 43,776 of record NZ_CP033460.1, read on the forward strand.
TGCTAATAGTACAGGGTACTCAGTTGCTACAAGCTCATCTAATCGATTCATTACTGTACGCTCTTCTACTCTGCTTTTAGCGAACCCAATGCCTGGGTCAATCCAAATATTATCATGAGCAATACCTGCTTCTTCTGCACGATGCGCTTGTTTTAGTAAATACAAGAGCATTTCATCCATAATAGGTTCATCACGTTCGCCGTCTCCATTGTGCATCAGTACAATTTCTGCATTATAGCGTGCCACAGTTTCAAACATTTTAGAATCATACAAGCCTGCCCATTGATCATTAATCATGGTTGCGCCGGCTTCTAAAGCTTGTTCTGCCACTTCGCTTCTGAAAGTATCTACTGAAAGTTGAACATTAAAGTCAGAAAGTGCGCGTACTACCGGAATGACACGTTCTAATTCATCTTCTAAAGTTACCTCGCTGTGTCCTGGGCGAGTTGAAACGCCTCCGATATCCACAATATCGACACCTTCATCCATCATTTCTTTCACACGGGCAACAGCTGTCTCTACTGAATTATACTTTCCGCCATCTGAAAAAGAATCCGGTGTGACATTCAATATTCCCATAATCTTTGTATGTGCCATGATGACCTTCCTTTCGAAATATATGCTCTTATTATAGCAAACTTCGATTAATGACCGAATGTATTAGTTTTCAAAAATTAAATTCTTAAATAGAAAAAAGCTGCCGCAGCACCCTCTGTTTTGAGCGTACTGCTGACAGCTGTATTACCGTCTGCTTATTTTTCTTCAAAAGAATAAAGCGGAGTTGAAAGATAACGTTCGCCGTTACTTGGCAATACAGTAACAACTGTTTTACCTTTGCCTAATTCTTTAGCTTTTTGAATAGCAGCATGAATGGCAGCTCCTGAAGAAATACCTGCTAAGATACCTTCTTCTTTAGCTACACGACGAGAAGTTTCCATCGCAATTTCATTGCCTACTTTGATAACTTCATCATAAATTTGAGTGTCTAAAGTATCAGGAACAAATCCTGCACCTAAACCTTGTAATTTGTGTGGTCCTGGTTCTCCGCCACTTAATACAGGTGAATCTTCTGGTTCGATGGCTACAATTTCAATATTTGGATATTGTTTTTTCAAGACTTTGCCGACACCTGTCAATGTTCCGCCTGTACCGACACCTGCTAAGAAAGCATCGATTGTTTTATCTTCGAATTGGTCAACTAATTCTGGACCAGTTGTCAATTCATGAACCAGTGGGTTTGCAGGGTTTTCGAATTGTTGAGGTTCATAATAACCGTATTCTTCTTTTAATTCTTTAGCTTTTTTAATTGCACCTTTCATCGCTTCTGATCCAGGTGTTAATACTACTTCTGCACCGTAAGCTTTTAATAAGTTACGACGTTCAATACTCATTGTTTCAGGCATTGTAAAGACTGCTTTATAACCTTTAGCAGCTGCAACGAATGCTAAACCGATACCAGTGTTACCACTTGTTGGTTCTACAATTGTATCGCCTGGTTTAATTGCGCCTTCTCTTTCAGCTTTTTCAATCATTGCTAAAGCAATACGGTCTTTAACTGAGCCGCCTGGATTTTGATATTCTAATTTCACATAAACATCAGCTGCGTCTTCAGGTACTACATTGCGTAGTTTAACAACGGGTGTATCTCCAATAATTTGAACAATATTATCTACAGGTTTCTTTGCCATAAAAAAACACTCCTTTTTTAGTTAAAAAGATATTGAAAAACAAACTGTCGAGATGCAGATTCCACTATAATTAAAGCCCCATTTATCGCATCTCAATTCTTATTTAATTCTATTTCAAATATACCTTAGCTATTTCATCGGATATTATTATTTTATCAGACTTGTATGACAAATCACAAGCTGATTGTCTCTATTCTTTTATATTTCCTCTTTTTGAAAAAGAAAACCCGTAAAAAAGCGAATCCAATGCTTGAATTACAGCATTGGATTCGCTTGGCATTTAATATTTATGCATTGAGTTCTTCAATTAATCCTTTAAGTTCCGCTTCACTATATTGGTATTTAGCACGACAAAAATGGCATTCTGCTTCTGCACCATGGTCTTCATCAATCATCGCTTGAATCTCAGCTTCTCCTAATCCTTTGATGGCATTTAAGAACTTTTCGTGGCTACAGTTACATTCAAATTTAACAGGGACTGTTTCTAAGAATTTCACATTTTCTTTACCAAGGATTTCTGTCAACAATTCTTCAGGTGACAAACCTTGATCAATTAATTTCGAAACAGGTGTCATGTTACTGATTGCTTTCTCAACTTTATCGATTGTTTCTTCTTTCGCATTCGGCATAACTTGAATGATGAAACCACCTGAGGCTTTGATTGAATTATCCGGATTGACTAGCACGCCAAGTCCTACTGAAGAAGGAACTTGCTCACTTGTTGCATAGTAATACGTAAAGTCATCTCCGAGTTCACCAGAGACAATCGGGCTTGAACCTGAGAAATAATCTTTCAAGCCGACATCTTTAACAACCGTCAATGTACCATCTGTACCCACTGCACGACGTACGTCTAATTTACCTTGTTCATTTAATGGGAAATGTGTTTGTGGGTTTGTAACATAACCACGAATATCTCCTTTAGCATCGGCATCCGCTACAATACGGCCGATAGGACCATGGCCATCTACCGTTACTGTTAATTTCTGTTCACCTTTCAACATTGCACCCATCATAGCTGTGGCAGTCATTGTACGACCTAGTGCCGCGGATGCTGTAGGCCATGTATAGTGTCTTGTTTGCGCTTCTTGCACCGCATTTGTGGTAACCGCTGCATAAGCACGGATGTCACCATCAAATGCTAATGCTTTTACGATATAATCTTGTGTCATTCTTAATTAACTCCTCTTACTTAGTTTATATATTTCATACTTCACTCGTTTTCTTTATTTCAGTTCAAAAAATCTCTTCCTGCGTATTCCCATGATAGCAGAAAGAGATTTTAAACTACATTATTTGATTTCCAACAAAAAGTTAACGATTAATCGTTGCGACGGTCATTTTTATCAGCATCTGATGAATGATTATCGCGATGATTTGGAACATCAGTATCGTTTTCACGTTGTGAATCTTCATGCTTATGTTCTTCGTTTTCTTTTTGTTGTTTTTCTTGTTCGTCTACTTCAGCTTCTTCTTCTTGATACTTTTTATCTTCATCTTGTACTTCATCAAGAATTTCGTCATAAGACTTGCCGAATTTACCTTCTTTGAAGTCTTCATCACCATGGTTAACTACTTTAGCTTCATCATAATTCACTTCAGGCAATTTGCCGTCGTAGAATAATGAGTGGATTTGTTCGCGTACTAAAGTTTCTTCAGTCAACAATGTTTTAGCAATCAATTTAAGTTGATCCAAGTGCTCAGTCAAGATTTGTTTACAACGTTCGTATTGTTCTTTGATAATACGTTGTACTTCTTTGTCGATTTCATAAGCAATTTGTCCAGAGTATTCTGGGTCACCTTGCATATCTTTACCTAAGAAGACTTGGCCGCTTCCTTTAGTAAACTGCATTGGTCCGAGTTTCTTACTCATACCGTATTCAGTTACCATAGAGCGCGCAATTTGTGTTGCACGTTCAAAGTCGTTCGAAGCTCCTGTAGAGACTTCATTAAAGTTGATATCCTCTGATACACGACCACCTAATAAGCCGCAGATTTTATCAAGTAATTCTGGTTCAGTCATTAAGAAACGATCTTGTTTAGGAAGCATCATTGCGTATCCGCCAGCTTGACCACGCGGAACAATGGTAACTTTGTGTACCACTTCTGCTTCATCCAAGACCATACCGATAATCGTATGACCGGCTTCATGATGTGCCACGATATTACGTTCTTTTTCAGAAATAACACGTGATTTTTTAGCTGGTCCTGCGATAACGCGGTCTGTTGCCTCTTCAATATCACGCATATCGATTTTCTTCTTGCCGTCACGTACTGCAATTAACGACGCTTCGTTCAGCAAGTTTTCTAAATCGGCACCAGAGAAGCCTGGCGTTCTTTGCGCGATAGCTTTCAAATCTACTGTTTCATCTAGAGGTTTGTTTCTAGCATGTACATATAGAATGGCTTCACGGCCTTTAACGTCTGGACGTCCGACTTGGATTTGTCTGTCGAAACGACCTGGACGTAATAATGCTGGGTCTAAGATATCAGGACGGTTAGTAGCGGCAATCATGATAATACCTTCATTTTCACCGAAGCCATCCATTTCTACTAGTAATTGGTTCAACGTTTGTTCACGTTCATCGTGACCGCCGCCGACACCTGCACCACGTTGGCGTCCTACTGCGTCAATTTCATCGATGAAAATGATACAAGGTGCATTCTTCTTAGCATTTTCGAATAAGTCGCGGACACGGCTCGCACCGACACCGACAAACATTTCAACGAAATCAGAACCACTGATTGAGAAGAATGGAACACCTGCTTCACCTGCAACTGCACGTGCAAGCAATGTTTTACCTGTACCTGGAGGACCTACTAGAAGTACCCCTTTTGGAATTCTAGAGCCCATATCTTTAAATTTCTTATTGTCTTTCAAGAAATCTACAATTTCGATTAATTCTTGTTTTTCCTCATCTGCACCGGCTACGTCAGAGAAACGTACACGGCGTTTTTGGTTATCGTACATTTTCGCTTTGGATTTACCAAAGTTCATCATACGGCCGCCACCACCGCCGCCTTGTGCTTGACTAAGGAAGAAAATAAATAATAAAGCAATAACCAATACTGGAATCAATGTTGAAAGAATACTTACAAATACACTTTGTTTTTCTTCTTCTTTAACTGTAAACTTCAAATCTTTTTGTTTGTGTGCTTCATCTGTGACTTTTTGCAAGTCTTTTTGGTTATTATATAACATCGTTGAAGAATAATCTTCACCGTTCTTGGTTTTTCCGCTTACTAGATACACGTTCTGTTCAGGCTGGATTTCTAAAGTTTTCAAATCGCCTTTTTCGAGTTTATTCGAGAACTGTGTATAAGAAAGTTGCTTTGGCATATTGCCATTACCATTCAGCCAGGAAAATAAACCGAATATAAAAACGCCAATGATTGCGATTACAAGCACATTGCGAAAAGCTTTCTGCATGCGTTTTTTCCTCCTACTCCAATAATAAAACTAACAAAAATTGTAACACAATATAACTTTTTATGGCTAGTATTTCAACTTTAAGAAAAACTTAACCATACATATTATTCAAATGTTTATTTATTTTCGTAAACTTCAGGTTTCAAAGTGCCTACATATGGAAGATTACGGTAATATTCCGCATAATCTAAACCATAGCCAACCACAAACTCATCTGGAATTTTGCGACCGACATATTTTGCTTCGATATCTGCTTTGCGACGGTTTGGCTTGTCTAATAAAGTAACGATTTCTAAAGAGTTGACGTGACGTGATTTCAACAACTCAGTAATAGATTTCAAAGTCGTACCTGTTTCTAAAATATCTTCGATGATCAATACGTCTTTATTTTCAATTGAGCTGCCTAAATCTTTTAAGATTTTGACTTCACCTGTCGATTCAGTACCGCCATGGTAGCTGGAAACATCCATGAAATCGATAGATAAATGTGTATCAATACGCTTGATTAAATCTGACATAAACATGGCAGACCCTTTTAAGATACCGATACAAACAAGGTCTTTTCCTCTGTAGTCCTTTGTAATTTCTGCGCCGAGCTGGCGGCAAATCTGCTGAATTTCATCTTCAGTCAGTAATATTTCCTTTAAATCATCTTTCATCATGATTACACTCCTAAATTTGTGATCTCTAGTTTTTTTTCATAATTCGGCGCAGTATAAAGTGAGCCGACTGCGACTATCTCCCCTTGTTTATTCAGCAATATGGGTAATCGATCGCGTTCATAAGCTGGAACTTTGCGATTGATCATCAAGCGGTTGACTTTCTGATGTCCTCTGTGATGAGGCAAGGCAAAACGGTCGCCTTGCTGCCGGATACGTAAAGTCATCGGAAAATCAGTATTATCTAGCGTATTATTAATTATAATTTGATATGTACCAAACTGATAATGTCCTGGTTGTGCAATCCGCTTCGGTGTTAAATCTATATCTGTATAACCCATTATTATAAATTTATCATACACAATTTGAATATTCCATTTATCTGTCGAATAAATTACAGCTTGTACTGTTGAATTTTCCAATTGTGTAAACCATTCACGATATGCATGTTCTGAAATCGGTTGATGCTCCGTCCATTTATTTAACAATTTATCCATAATTGTCGTCTTTTGTGAATGATTCAATTGATTAAAGGCTGCACGGTCCACTGTTATCTGCTCATTCTCAATTTCGGTATGCCGTGCGATAAAGTCTTTCGCAAAAATCTGTAAAGATTGAAATTGTTCATCATGCCAATGTTTCAATTTCAATAATTGCGCAACGTCTAATTGTGAATTTTCTTCTATTGCCGGAAACAAACGGTTTCGAATGTCATTTCGTACATAATGATTATCCTCATTAGAGGCATCTTCATGATACGGAACGTGATGACGTTGCTGGTAAGCTCTGATTTCTTCTTTAGATACGTTGAGCAAAGGACGAACCAAGCGGATACCTGAGTATGCTTCCTTTTCAGACATACCTAACGGACTGCGTGTCGTTCTGCCAGTCATAATGCGATAAAAAATAGTTTCTAACTGATCATCTTGATGATGGGCAGTCATTAAAACATTCGCATCCACCGCAGCCATCTGAGTCATAAACCAAGCATAACGCTGCTCTCGCGCTTTTGATTGAATACTCTTCCCTTGAAGGGTAAGTTTTGATAAATCCAAATGATGCACATGCAAAGGGATATAGTGCTGCTTACAATAAGCGCGTATAAATGTTTCTTCTTCTTTCGAGGCTTCACGGATACCGTGGTTCACATGCAGCACCGTTAATTTTCGATAGGTATGTGAAAGTTCAGTTGTTAATAAGTTGAGCAGTACCATACTATCCACCCCAGTGGATACTGCAAGCGCAATGTGGTCGTTTTCTGTCCAACCCTGCGTATAAATATTCAATAGCTTCACCTCGCATCGTTTATGTATCGTTATACTGAAGCGGTCATCGTCAGGGCATCGGCTTTAAGTGAGTAGAGGTCCTTTTATGAAGAAAGCTGCTGATGATAAACTTTGCAGCTGAGGTCATAATTATTTCAAATCGGCCCTTATATTATACCTGTTTCAAGCACCAATACAAAGGGATACGTATTTAATTTTAAAAAAATAAAATAGACCGTCTCTCGCGAAACAGTCTTTAGATTATATATTAACTTAGATTAGCGTCTTGAACCTCTGCCGCCTCTTCTAGATTCAGCTTGACGTTTGATAGAAGTCATTTTCTCTTCACTATCTTTTAAGAAGTTGCTTAATTTCTTTTCAAAGTCCTCTGGTTTGCTTTGTGCCGGTTTGCCATGGTGGTGGTTCCCGCCTCTATGGTGTTGTCTTTTTGGACGATCTTTTGCTTTTTTAATTGAAAGACTAATTTTGCCGTCATCAGCAATAGATAGTACCTTAACTTCTACTTCATCTCCAACAGACAAATGTTCTTCTACATTTTCAACATATTTGTCTGCAACTTCACTGATGTGAACTAAGCCACTTTTCCCTTCAGGTAATTCTACAAACGCACCAAATTTCTTGATACCAGTGACTTTCCCTTTAAGCTTGCTTCCTACTTCGATTGACATATCCTAAATAAATCCTCCGATTTCTTTCAATTTTAATTTAACTCTATTATATGCTTGTTGTCACAATTTAACAATGCTATATCAGCTAATTCGCCTAGATATTTCATTTTCCCCAAATAGAGGCATTTTGCGCAGTTATTTTTTATCTTTCGGCAATTTGAAAATCACTTCGCCGTCATTACTTAAATAATAATCGTCACGTGCAATTTTTTCGATATAATCTTTGTTATTTAAGTTATTCAACTGTTCTTTCAAAGCGATTTCTTCATCTTGCTGCTTCTGAAACTTTTCTTCTTTGGCTTTACGTTCTTTAGCATCGTCTGCATTGCTTTTGATTTGGGTGATCACCACGATAGAAAGTATTAATATAATCGCCAGCAGAATACCCGCAAACAACGTGACACGGCGCTTCACAACCCGCTTTTTCATCTCATGACGTTTCTTTTTGCGGTTTTCTTTTTCGATATATTGATTCTCCATCTGTTCTACTTTTCTATTCATGGCATCTCACCTCCTTAATCATTGTCGTTAATACGTTCTTCTTTGACGAGTTCGTACATGCCTTTAGCATTTTCTTTAGAAGCATGTTCGTTTAATCCTGTTACTTTGATAGTAACAATACGTTGGCCGAAGCGAATCACCACTTCATCGTCGACTTTCACATCTGTGCCGGCTTTAGCTGTATGGCCATTCACCTGCACACGTCCTTGGTCACTGACTTCTTTAGCCAATGTACGGCGTTTGATTAAACGTGAAACTTTTAAAAACTTGTCTAATCTCACTCTATTTTCCCTCTTTCTTTTCTAAAAAGGCTTTCAGTTCTGCCTCATTATAGTCTTTATTTTTGATATCATCATACAACGCCATAAAATGGTCTGCAAATACTTTCTCAAATTTAACGCGTTCTTGTTTGCCTTCTTTTGCTTTAGCATCTTGCCAAATCTCTTTCAAATCCTCGAGATTATCTGCTTGAGCTTCGCCAAAAATATGAGGGTGGCGTCGAATCATTTTATCATTCATACTTTCAATGACTTCGTGTACATCCATGTAGCCTTCTTTTTTGCCGATACTCGTATGCAGCATTACTTGCAGCAAGATATCGCCTAACTCCTCAATCATGTGCCAATCATCTTCATTATCTATGGCTTCGAAAAGCTCGAAAGTTTCTTCAAGCAAATAACGTTTCAAGGAAGCATGCGTTTGTTGTTTATCCCATGGACAACCTTTGTCGTCATCTACTAAAGTATCGATAACACTTTCCGCAAAGTCAAAATCACGATGCATTAAATCTGCATCTTCAATGCGCGGAATAAATACACTGGTCAAATTACTGAATAAATCATGATGATCTAACTCAAATAACGGCGTTTCAATCAATTCTGCTCCTGTGCTGCGCGCACCATCTACAATCCATACGTGATAATCGTCTGGATAACGTTCCATTAAGGTGAGTTTTAAATCGCCTGCAGTCATGGCACTATATACTTGAGTAATCAAAGTGTGCGTACGGATATTCAACTGTTCTGGTTTGAGCGCAGTACCATCCAGCAATGTAAATCCATCGTTCGGATCGACTTGTACTGCTTCAAAGACATCATCGATAAAGCTTTTGCCTCCCAGAACGCGAACCGCTACGTCGCCATGCTCTGCAGCATAGGCTGTCAACATAGCGGTTGTCGTTTCAGCAACTCTAGGGTGGCCGGGCACCGCATAGACCACATCTTCTGTTTGGGCCGCTTCAACTAACTGCGCCACAATCTCTTTATAGACTTCAGCAAATTCATCATGCGCTTCGTATACTTCATCGAAACTCAACCACTCTATCTCTACATTTTCAGTCTCGCGAAGTTCTTGTATCACTGGGTGCTCCAATGTACGTGCGTAAACTTTAGGTGCATTGATTAAAAAGCGGTACACACCTAACGGCAACTCCTCTAATCCATAGTTGCCTAAACCTGCAATAGTAATCGTATGTGTCATTATTTTCGTCCTTTCTTAAAGTGATACAATTTATCTCCGAATGGCATATGCTGCAGTTCGCGGTACGTCAGCAAGTTCAACCCTGCAATCGCCTCTATTACGACACCTACACCAGCCAATGCTGCGACTAATAATTCTAACATTCCGGTCAAGCGTCCAGCAGTCGGCAAGACCCACATGACAACTTGAACAGCACAAGTCATGCCTAGCATAGAAACCACTAGTTTCAGCACAAAGGTGCGCAGGTGGCGGAAGCGGTAAAATTGGAAAGTACGCCATTGCAACACGCCTGCAAACAAGCATAATGAACTTACGGTACTGATACTCGCTCCTATAATACCGATACGCGGAATCAAGAGTACGTTGATGATTAATTTCAACGCTGCCCCTGACGCAAAAGCAATTAAAATCAACCGCGATTGCTGGCGCACTTCTAACAATGCAATATTAATCATAATTAAGGAAACACAGATGACAGTTAACATATAAACGACTAACGTTGCTGTCAGTACATCATTTTTAAAGAATACGCGATTCATCAAAGGTAGTAAATTCATCAATCCGACACCCGCTGCCACACTGATAGTCACCGTAATCTTCAAAGAAGCATTCGCATAGCGGTTCATACGTTCAAATCGACCTTCTTGAAAGGCATTAGTTAATAACGGAATCAAGACAAAGCAAAATGTTGTAGTCACGATTAAACCGATTTGAATAAAGGAAGCGCCTCTATCATAAATACCTTTTTCAACAATAGCCTCTTTGAACGGCAGTCCATAATGCTGCAATTCGCGGATGACGCTGAAACTATCCATTAGTTGCCAAGTTGTCACAATCAGGTGCGAGGCCGCAAAAATGATAATAGCTGCTGTTAAGCGTTGCCATACTCTCCAATCGGTTTCTTTGTCACGCCAGTGCCACTGAAATTGAAATGGTCGCTGCCACATCAAGTAGAGTGCTGCGGCTAAAAAGCCGAGTGCGGATGCGAGGATGGACCACTTCCCGATTTGATAGATGGTCCAGTCGCTGATGGCAAATATAATGATCATGACGAGTATAATGCCGACACGCACGATTTGTTCTATGACTTGTGAATAGGCGGGCAATTCCATTTGTTGGCGTGATTGGTAGCTACCGCGCAATACACCGAGAATGCCGACGACTAAAAAGCTGCAGCTGGCCATTCTTATCATCGGTGTAAGATGCATGTCACCCATTATTCGTGCAATCAAGGGTGCACCAGTAAAGACGACTAAGAAAATAACGAAGCAGGCTGCTTGTATCCAAATCATGACTTGACTGATGCGTTTCGCTGTCCAATGTTCGCCGAAATTTTGTGTGACTGCGCTAGGGATAGCGTTCATGGATAAAATGGTAGCAAGGGATAGAAATGGATACACTTGCTGGTAAGCATAGAGTCCTGCGTCACCTAAGACGTTTTGGTATGGTACGCGATAAATGGCACTGAGTATTTTAACTGCAATCAGTGCAAGCGTAAGAATGACAACACCATTAAACGCTGACTTACGCTTCATCTGGGATAACCATGCTTTCTTCTAAGGCTTTCATTAAGAATTTCAAGCGGTCGAACCAAGCACCTGCACGTTTATTTTTCGCCAAGGTAATTTTCATGGCTCCGTCTTCAACGCCGACTTTCATGTCGCGTCCTAATGGCAAGGTTTGTTTAAATAAGGCTTCGCCATTGATATCTTCTGTGCCTTTTTCTGAGAGCTGCACTTCGACAGCTTTGCCGGTATCTTTAATGTGCTCTACTCCGACATTCAGTGCATGAATGCGTATTTCTACGATATCAAGCAGCCGTTCAACTTGTACTGGATATTCGTTGAAGCGATCTATCAATTCATCTTTAATATCCATCAATTGTTCGTCATTTTCAATTTGACGTAACTTTTTATAGATTTCAATTTTAGATTGTTCGTTCGGAATATATTCTGTCGGCAAGTAAGCATCAATGTTAAGGTCGATTTCAATTTCTGGTGTTGTTGTTTCTTCTTTAATACCGCGTTTTTCATTAACCGCTTCTTCCAACATTTGTGAATACAAGTCGAAGCCGACTGAGTCAATAAAGCCGTGCTGCTGTTTACCAAGTAGATTGCCGGCACCACGAATATTCAAATCGCGCATGGCAATTTTGAATCCGCTGCCGAGTTCAGTAAACTCTTTAATAGCTTGTAAGCGTTCTTCCGCTGTTTCAGACAACACTTTGTTTGTCGGATGCAAGAAGTATGCATAACCGACACGTGATGAACGACCGACACGTCCACGCAATTGATACAATTGGCTTAAGCCGAAGCGGTCCGCATCTTCAATAATTAACGTATTCGCATTCGGCACGTCGACACCCGTTTCAATAATCGTTGTCGTTACTAAGATATCGTATTCACCGTTAACAAATCCGATCATCGTATCTTCTAATTCACGTTCAGTCATACGTCCATGTGCGACGCCGATATTCGCTTCCGGCATCAACATTTGCAGCTGCTCTTTCTTCTCATAAATAGATTGAACTTTATTGTAGAGATAGAAGGCTTGGCCGCCGCGCGATAATTCTCGTTCTAGTGCTTCTTTCACAAAGTTTGAATTTTGTTCTAGGACATAAGTTTGAACTGGGAAGCGGTTTTCTGGCGGTGTTTCAATGACTGACAAGTCCCGTACACCGAGCATACTCATATGGAGTGTACGCGGAATCGGTGTTGCTGTCAGTGTCAGCACATCTACATTCGTTTTCAAGGATTTAATACGTTCTTTATGACGGACGCCGAAACGTTGCTCTTCATCGACAACGAGTAAGCCCAAGTCTTTATATTTCACGTCTTTAGCTAAGAGTTTATGTGTACCCACGACGATATCTACTGTGCCATCTTTCAACCCTTGCTTAGTTTCTTTGACTTCTTTTGGCGTTCGGAAGCGGCTCATCAATTGAATATTTACCGGGAAATCCTGCATACGTTCAATCAACGTTTCATAGTGCTGCTGCGCTAAGATAGTTGTCGGAACTAAGAAAGCCACTTGTTTACCTTCCATTACTGCTTTAAAGGCCGCACGAAGCGCTACTTCTGTCTTGCCGTAACCTACATCACCGCACAACAAGCGGTCCATTGGTCGTTCTTTTTCCATATCATCTTTGATTTCCACAATCGATTTGCTTTGGTCTGCAGTTAAATCGTAAGGGAAATCCATTTCAAATTCATGTTGCTGTTCCGAATCAGCGCCATATTTATACCCTTGTGCCAATTCACGTTCACGATAAAGTTCGATCAATTCATCAGCAATATCTTCGACACTTTGTTGTACTTTAGCTTTCGTTTTCTTCCACTCAGTACCGCCGAGTTTATTGAGTCTTGGTGTCTTATCTTCAGAAGCCACATACTTCTGCACTTGATCCATTTGATCGACCGGTACAAAGAGCTGATCCGTACCTTTATATTGAATTTTAATATAGTCACGGTGGACATCGCCGACTTCCAGCGTTTCCACACCTAAATAACGTCCAACACCATGATGGACATGTACGACATAGTCCCCAATTTTCAAGTCTTGATAAGATTTGATACGTTCGGCATTGGTCATTGTCGGCGTACGTTTCTTAGCCTTCTTCTGCTTAGATTTAAACAATTCGCGCTCTGTGACCACCGCCAGCTGCATGTAAGGCAACTCGAAACCTTCAGAAAGACTGCCTTCCGTAACCACTACATGGCCGCCTTCGATATGTTCTCCTGCAGCGCCTTCCACTACTGGAATATGCATCTCGCTCATCATAGACTTCACACGGTCTTTTTTCGTTTCCGTTTCTACCAAGACCACGACCGTATAGCCATTATTGACATAACGCTGAAATTCCGAACGCATAATATCATACTGACCATAAAACTGCTGCACAGGTTTGCTGGAGAATTTAACGATATGGTTCAATTTGACAGGCATACTTGCTGTGAAAAGAGTGAAATAAGTGATTTGTCTAGAATTAATGAGTTCCTCAAACGCTTTGTCATTCATGAACTGTTGGCCGATAAAGCCTTTCCCGCTTTCAATCAACTGAGTCATAAAGTCATTGACTTCAGTTGTCAACGTTTCTTCAGTATCTTTTACGCGATTATATTCGTCTACCGCAATAATAGCGTTGTTGCTGATATAGTCGACAAGTGTAGCAGGTTGTTCATACATAAACGCCACCAAGCGACGAATGACTTGGTGATCGATGAAATCACTGTCGAATTGCAAGAAACTTTCATATGTGTCTTTAATATCATTGCGCACAGACTTATCTATTTTAGGACGTGTCTGTTCATACGCTTCTTTTAATTGTACTTTGATACGTTTAAGCACATCATCTGTAATTATATAATCACTAGCTGATGTAATCGCTACTGTATCTTGATTCTCTTCAGAGCGTTGTGATTCGATATCAAATTGCCGGATAGAATCTACTTCTGTATCAAAAAGTTCGATACGCACTGGGTTGCCGATGAGCGGATAAATATCAATAATACCACCACGTAATGAGAACTCACCGATATGTGAGACGGCGGTTTCTCGACGATACCCCATATCGACTAATTTATTAAGAAAGTCATCAACGTCGATATCGTCTCCTACTGATAGTTTCACTTGGTGTGATTGCCAAATATCGACAGGCGTTTGTAATTTTTTCAAACCGTTTAACGGTATGATAAAGAACCCTCGCTGTCCTTCTGCTAAGCCAGTAAGGGTGCGTACACGTTCACTCATCAATTGCGGACTTTGAGTAGAGAATTCCTCAGTCATGATGTCTTGAAGCGGATACTTATAAATTTCATCGTCATTCACGTAGTGTTGAATGTCAGCTTCCAACTTGTCTGCTTGATACAAGTTGTTAGTTATGACTACCATCGGGCGATTAGAAGATAAATACTTTTCAGCCATCATAGTAGCTTTGGCTGCACCTGAAAGTCCTGTTACCAACACATTCTCTTGGCCGAATACGTCACTCAGTTCTTCATATCTTTTATCTTTATTTATATAATCTGTAATTATTGATTTCACGAGACCTCACCATTATATTCATTCATCACATGATCAAATCGAGAACTAGAAATATAATCTTCGACAGCATGTGCAGAATGTTCTATTACTTTGTTCATAGTTTCCATTTCTTGTTTCGAAAATTTTTGTAATACATAATCAGGAACAGACATTCCATTGGTTGGTCGGCCGATGCCGATACGGATACGTTTAAAGTTATCTGTACCCAAATGTTGAATAATTGATTTCATACCGTTATGTCCGCCGGCGCTTCCTTTTTGGCGCAAACGCACTTGGCCTTGCGGTAAATCTAAGTCATCATAAAGTACTAATAAATCTTCGGGGTCAACATTATAATAATCCATTAACGGTCCGACTGCTTCTCCTGACAAATTCATCATCGTCATAGGTTCGATTAAGAGTACTTTTTCTCCGCCTAATCTTTCGATGGTATAAGCGCCGCGGAATTTTTGTTTATCTAATTTAAATTGATTGGAATCTAATACATAATCTATAACTTCAAAGCCGATGTTATGCTTTGTTTGTTCAAATCGTTTACCAATATTGCCTAATCCGACAATACATTTCATGCTTATTTCCTCCATCTCTCGAAATATAGTCGCTTTAATGACCTTGATGCTGCGTCGTATGATTGAGACATCGAGATCTATGTAATATAGTTTCACACCCTATCTTAACACAAAAACCTCTCAGCTTAACGAGTTAAGCATAAGAGGTTCAATATGAGAGATATACCAGGGGAACGCTCATATCTCCATGATATTATACTCTGTGAATATTATTTTGACAGATTCAAGTTCAGTATTATATCTAAGATGTATTTTGTATGCAAAACAATGCTTCACAAGAATATTATATTGCATTTTTTGTTCACTTTCATTTGCTAAAAAATACAATTTTGCGTCATTGTTAGCGTTTCCATCTCATATTTTTGGCTTTTTTGTAATAAGAAACTGGATTTTTCGTAAAAAAATGACCGAGACATTAATTTGTCTCAGCCATCTTCTTTAGTAAAGAATGCAATCGAATAGATTATTCGTCTTCTTTTTTGTCGTCTCCAACTACTTCTGGTTCTGGAGTATCAGCGTCGCCTGATTCAACTTCTTCGATTTCTGCTTCGCTTGGTCCTTGTGTTGGAGGTGTTACAGTAACAACTGTAGATTCTGGGTCGTTTTCAATTTTGAAGTCGCCAGTAATGTTTAAATCTTCAACAGCTAAGCTGTCGCCGATTTCTAAGCCAGAAATTTCTGCTTCAAGATATTCTGGGATATTTTCTGGAGTTGCTGTAACTTCAAGGTTGAATAATGGTTGGTCAACAACGCCGCCTTCTTTAGCGCCTACTGCTTCACCAACTAAGTGTACAGGTACTTCAACAGTACGTTCTTCAGTCATGTTGATAGCTAAGAAGTCAATGTGAGTGATTTGGTTTTTAAGTGGATCGAATTGGTAGTCTGCAACCATTACTTTAATAGTTTTAGAACCTACGCCTAAGTCGATAACACCGTTACGTCCAACTTCACGGATAACTTTGATGAATTCTACTTCATCAACTTTAACTGATACGTTTTTTTGACCGTAACCATACATTACTGCTGGTACTTTACCTGAGTTTCTGATTGCTGTTAAATCAGAACGTCTTTGTTTACCTTGACGGATAATAGACTTTAATGAAGCCATTTCCTTTTTCCACCTTTCGTATTTGAGATTTAATAGCGTCGCTTGTTATAAGCATCAATTTATAAATCTCTCCGCACTTGCCCATCGATATGCTATCGCTTGCAAGTGTTTAATAGGTTCGCGTAATTAAAGTCGCGAACGGAGTTATTATACACATTTTTTCAAATTACGTCAACTACGTAAAAATACTTCAGGAGAAAAAGGTTTGAAAAATCGGCTCATCAAAAAACTGCCGCCCAACTGAGCGACAGCTTTGTTTAAAATATTAGTCGAATAATACGCTGACAGATTCTCTTTCATAAACACGTACAATAGCTTGTGCTAACAATCCTGCAACTGATAATTCAGTTGTATTTTCAGGTTTGCGATCATCATCTAAACGGATTGAATTTGTAACAATCAATTCTTTGATTGCTGAATTTTCGATACGGTCTTTAGCTGGACCAGAAAGTACAGGGTGCGTACAACATGCATAAACTTCTTTCGCTCCTTTATCTTTCAAGGCTTGTGCTGCTAAAGTAATCGTACCTGCTGTATCGATAATATCATCAATAATAATTGCAGTACGTCCGTCGATATCACCGACAATATTCATGACTTCGGCAACATTCGGTTTCGGACGGCGTTTATCGATAATTGCGATAGGTGTTTTTAAAATGTCTGCTAATTTACGAGCGCGTGTTACACCACCATGGTCAGGTGATACTACAACTGTTTCTTCAGGGTTGATATCTGGGTTTTGTTTGAAATATTCAGCTAAAATCGGCACACCCATCAAGTGGTCAATTGGAATATCAAAGAAACCTTGAATTTGTGGTGCGTGAAGATCTAAAGCGATCATACGGTCAGCACCTGCTACTTGAATCAAGTTAGCTACTAATTTAGCAGTAATCGGTTCACGGCTGCGGGCTTTTCTGTCTTGACGTGCATAACCATAATAAGGAACCACAATGTTAATTGTAGCCGCTGAAGCACGTTTACATGCATCAATCATGATAAGTAATTCCATTAAATGTACGTTAACTGGATAAGATGTAGGTTGGATAATAAATACATCACAACCACGGATACTTTCTTCAATGTTGATTTGAATTTCGCCGTCACTGAAACGTTTTACTGAACACTTCCCTAATTCAATACCGACATTATCAGCTACTTCACGTGCAAGCGGCTCATTTCCTTTCAACGAGAAAATCTTTAAAGATGAATTTTTATATTCATTAGCTAACATTTATAGTCCTCCATTTATTTGCATTCATGCGTTGTTCAAGTCGAACTGTTACATTACATCCTATTTAATTTTACTGAATTGATACGCTGACTTCAATACTTGCTACTCTTTATTTTTATTTAAATAACCAGGTTTCGTTGTTTGTCTAGAACGGGCTAAGGCTAAACTGTCATTCGGCACATTGTCTGTAATCGTTGAGCCTGCTGCAATCAGTACGTCATCACCAAGTGTCACAGGGGCTACTAAGTTAGTATTGCAGCCGATAAATGAGTCTTTTCCGATAATCGTTTTGAATTTATTTTTACCATCGTAGTTGACTGTAATGGAGCCGCAGCCGATATTTGTGCGTTCTCCGATTTCTGCATCTCCGATATAGCTGAGATGTGAAACTTTAGCGCCATCTTTAATATCTGCTTTCTTCACTTCCACAAAGTTGCCGACTTTCACTTCGTTGCCTAAATGTGCATTCGGTCTTAATTGTGCAAATGGACCGACTGTTGTATCATCACCGACTGTCGCATCATTTACGACAGATTGTTTAACTGTAGTGCGATTGCCAATCGTACTATTATTGATATCCGAGTATTGGCCGATGACTGTATCTTCTCCGATATGTGTACCTTGTCCAATATGTACCCCTGGTTCGATAACAGTATCCATCCCTATTATAACATCTGAAGCGATATAAGTAGATGCCGGATCAATGATAGTAACGCCATTGCGCATATGATATTCATTGATACGTTCGCGCATTGCTTGCGCTGCTTTGCTTAAAGCCACTCTATCATTCACACCCATAATTTCTTCAAAGTCATCTGTATGGTAAACTTCAGCTTTGCCGCCTTCAGCTAATATCAAAGTTAAAACTTCTGGCAAATAATATTCACCTTGTGCATTGTCATTTTTCACTGCATCTAACAAACGGAATAAAGTTTGATTGTCGAATGCAAAGATTCCTGAACTGGTTTCATCAATTTGCTGTTCTGCTGCTGTAGCATCTTTCTGTTCTACAATTTTAGATAAATGTCCTTCAGCGTCTCTGACAATTCTGCCATATCCAAATGGATTAGGCGCTGTAGCTGACAATACTGTCGCCTCTGCGTCGCTTTCTTCGTGATGCTTTACTAAAGCATTCAAGGTATCTGCTGTGATTAACGGTGTGTCACCGCATACTACTAACGTTGTGCCTTCTTTATCTTTCAATTCTTCAGCTGCCATTTTCACTGCATGTGCTGTGCCTAATTGTTCCTCTTGGAAACCATAAGCTGAACGTTCTCCTAATGTTTCTTTCACACTTTCTGCACCATGGCCGACTATCGTTACAATCTGATCTGTACCTGATTGTGCGACGCTGTCTACCACATGTTCAATCATCGCTTTATCTGCTACTTTGTGCAGCACTTTGTACAATTTCGATTTCATTCTTGTGCCTTTTCCAGCTGCTAATACCACCGCGTATCTCTGCATGACTGCTAACCCTCCAATAATTTTACACTTCTATATTATTATAATTTAACGTGGCTTGTACTTTCAAGACTGAGCCAGAAAGCAATTTTAATGGTTGCCTGCTCTCCAAAGCTTTCTTTTTTAAAAAAAGAATTAAGACAAAAAGGCTCCCGATCCTTTGACCGAGAGCCTCTTCATTTCGTGTATCAATATTATTAAGCTTCTTCTTCACTACTGTCGTCTTCAGAATCTGTTGACGGTTGTGCATTCTTATCCGGAATGACTTCATCAGTTTCTTCGTATACTTTAATCACTGCATCTTGAATTTCTTGTCTCATGTCTGAATTAATTGGATGCGCGATGTCACGGAATTCACCATCTGGTGTGCGTTTACTTGGCATTGCGACGAATAGACCTGAGTTGCCTTCAATTACTCGCAAATCATGGACTACGAATGCATCGTCAAGTGTAATAGACACAAGCGCTTTCATTCTTCCATCTGTTTGTATTTTTCTAAGTCTTACATCTGTCACTTTCATGTAGTGAGCCCCCCTAGTATCTCTCTCTTTTGTCTTTTTAGAAGCTTACAATATTTAATTAAAAATTATTTTCCTTTTATTTGAGCGATTGCTTCTATTTCAATTTTAACGTCTTTCGGCAAACGTGCCACTTCTACGCAGCTTCTCGCTGGTCTGTGTGCATTGAAAAATTGACCGTAGACTTCATTGATATATTGGAAATCATCCATATCTGCAATGAAAATTGTTGTTTTCACTACTGAATCGAAGTCAGCACCTGCTGCTTCTAAAACGTGGCCTATATTATTAAGCACTTGTTTTGTTTGCACTGCTATTTCATTGCTGACTAACTCGCCGAATTCGTTTAATGGAATTTGACCAGAAGTATAAACTAAATCGCCGATAACAACAGCTTGTGAATAAGGTCCTAATGCTTCTGGTGCTTTATTAGTGTGAATTGTGTTCATGTTGTTTATTCGCTCCTTTATGAGAATTTAGATAATACGTTGCCTTGCTCAACTTTGAAATCTTGATTGTATTCATCTACGTCAGAAAGTCTGACCAAGGAAGTATAATCTTCAATCAATCTTTGTTTAACTTCTTTAGATTCTACAAGTACTGATACCCCCTTGACATGCGCTTTAAACTCATTCATCAGATTCATCACACCGTTGATTGAACCACCGGCACGCATGAAATCATCGACGATTAATACATTTGAGTTTTCTTGCAGCGTACGTTTCGAAAGCACCATCGTTTCAATCTTGCGTGAGGAACCTGAAACGTAGTTGATCGATACTGTAGAACCTTCTGTTACTTTATTATCCTTACGAATAACCACTACAGGTAAATTTAATATATTTGCCACTGAATTAGCAAGAGATATACCTTTAGTCGCAATCGTTACGATTGCATCTAACTCCTCATCCATGTAAATTGTGGCTATCAAACGGCCGACTTTATTCAATAATTCCGGATTACCCATGAGATCAGATAAGAAAAGATAGCCTCCTGGCAGCAAGCGTTCTTTTTCTTGCAGCAGTCCGATCACCTCATTGATAACGGCTTCCGCTTCTTCCTTACTCATTGTCGGACGGTATGTCACGCCTCCGCTAGCTCCAGCAGTGGTAATAACTGTCCCAAGTTTCTCTTTTTGCAAGGTTTCGCGAACAATATGAATATCTTCGCTGATTGAAGATTTTGCTTGCTTAAATTTTTTCACGAAGTGTGTTAAAGGTATCAACTTATTAGGGTGGCTCATCAAGTAATGAGTCATATACACAATTCGCTCGCTTCGTTTGTAACGCACAAGAATCCTTCCTTTCTTATCCTAGTAATCTGACTAAATAAACCTCATTGCAGCATCCGTGCACTGCATTATATATATTCTGCGCTTGTTTATAGTGTTTGGCTAAGCTGTAGACGGTCGGACCGCTGCCGCTCATCAAGGCTGCATCTGCTCCGTTGTTCAGCATATTTTGTTTCAACTTGCGGATGTTCGGATGCATATCCATCGAAATCGATTCTAAACAATTTGAGAGCGTAGCACAAATCGTTTCATAATCACTTGTTTCAATCGCCTCGATACATCTTTGCGTATTGTCTTGCTGATTGCATAATTCTCCGACTTGCAGTTCCTGAAAAACGCATGCTGTAGAAATACCGACATTCGGTTTAGCGATGACTACCCACGCTTTAGGCGGCTTCTTTAAGAGCTGCACCTTCTCTCCATGGCCTGTGCAGAGCGCTGTCTTGCTGTAGATGCAAAAAGGAACATCTGAACCGACCTGTGCCCCTAATTCACTTAATTCATCCAGACTGAGGTGCAGATTAAATAAGCGATTCATTGCACGCATTGTCGCAGCGGCATCTGCTGAACCTCCACCAAGTCCCGCAGACACAGGAATTTCTTTTTCTAAAGTAATGGTCACGCCTTCTTGAATATCATAAGTCTGCTGCATCAATAATGCTGCCTGGGACGCCAAGTTCTTAGCATTTTCTGGCACGAAATTATAATCCACTTGCACCACTACACGCTGATCTTGCCGCTTCTCGACGGTAACACGATCATTCAAATCCACTGTGGTCATTACCATCTCAACTTCATGAAACGCATCATCTCGCTTGTAAAGCACATCTAATGTGAGATTAATTTTAGCTGGTGCCTTTTCGTATATCATATTACCGCCCTCCTTTATGTAAAAATCATTTGAGATTGGAATATCTGTGCAGAACGGTTGTCTCTCTTGAGAATCAATTCTTTGCACAGAAAACGATGTGCAAAATATGCATTATCGCTATTATAACACGAACATTGAATGTATTCATAATGGTTAATGTTGCACTATTGAAGAAAATTTGAATGATTTGCCAGGATGGCGGAAGTGAAGCGGGGGAGGTGTTGGCGGAGTGGAGAAGCGAGTGTATGTATAGGGGGGATTGATGGGCAAGGGCGGCGATTAAAGGCGAGAAATGGCGGTGCCGCGAGTTTTATTCCCTAACTGTATAGGCGCAGCGACTCTGCCTCGACACTTTCGACCCTATCTGTATAAGCGTGAGGTGCGTGTCTCGACACTTTGTCCTCCAACTGTATAAGCGACCGGACCAAGCCTCGACACTTTCGCCTCCAACTGTATAAGCGACCGGACCGAGCCTAGACACTTTCTCACACAATTTGCATAACCGACGCCGAACCACCATCCGTACTTCCCTTCTCTCCAAAAATCCGCAACAAAAAAGGAACCCTGCCCACAGGATTCCTTTTTTCAACGAAGCAATAACTGCTTCCAATATTCATTTCAATCTAATCTGACTAGTGTGCAACTGCTTCATGGTGATTATCGTCTACAAAAGAAACTTGTACGTTCTCAGTTAACACATCTGTGTATGTATAGGATACACGTTCAAAGTTGTGTTTGTCTTGGTCTAATTCGACAATGAAAACTGCGGGATAAGTTTCAGCTAAAACTCCGCAACGTTCGATTGTTTTTTTACGACCACCATTTGCTTTAAGTACAATACGGTTTCCTAAATGACCATCAAGTGCATTTTTGATGTCCCAAATTGATTTTGGCATATTGCTCCACCTCGCTACAAATTGTATTATAACACGTTTGCAGCGATTAAGTCAAATAAAATTTAAATTTTAACAATGTAAAAGCGCCATGTCAATATTTTAAAATTCTAATTCCGGGAATTTTTTCAAGTTATTGAACAAATTCGCAAATTCTTTGATAGATAACGTTTCACCGCGGCGTCTCGGATCAATACCGCCGTCTTCTAACCAGTCTTTGATTAAATCTTTTTTCTTTTTCCCATCAAAAAATAAACTTTGATAGTTGTTCGCAATAGTTTTACGACGTTGACTGAAAGCAGCTTTCGTCATCTTGAAGAAGCGGTCTTCGTCATCCACCGCTACTATCGGCTCCGAACGTTTCATCAATTTTACTACAATCGAATCTACATTCGGCGGCGGCATAAAGACAGTTTTCGGCACCGTCAGCACTTTCGATGTTTCTGTATAATACTGTGCAACAATCGATAAAGAACCATAAGCTTTAGTTCCGATTTCAGCATTCAACCGCTCTCCGACTTCTTTTTGCATCATGACCACATAGCCGTCAATCGGCAGCGTCTTCGACATAAGATTCAATAAAATCGGTGTTGTAATATAATATGGAAGATTTGCCACCACCATAATTTTGTCGCAGTCAGACAAATGCGTTTGGACAGCTTCTACGACATCAGCTTTCAAAATATCTTCATTAATAACTGTTACATTGTCATAATCCGACAATGTATCTTCCAATACCGGAATAAGACGTTGGTCAATTTCAAACGCGACCACCTTCTTCGCCTGCTTCGACAACTGTTCCGTCAACGAACCCATACCAGGGCCTACTTCAATAATGCCTGTCTTTTCATCAATATCGCTTGCGTCAATTATCTTTTGAATGATGTTCACATCAATTAAGAAATTCTGTCCCAGACTTTTTTTGAAATCAAATTGATATTTGTCCAGCAAAGCTCTCGTACGCGTCGGTGTTGCTATATCTTTCTTCTTCACTTAACCTTCACTTCCTTCATCTTCATTTAATGCAGCACGCACATCTGCCTCTGTATAACCGAAAGCATTCAACTTCTTGAGCAATTGTTTGCCGTTAGAATGCCCGATATGTAACTTGCGTCCCAATACCTCGCGTTTATGACGCGCATCAGGCCCGACAATCAAACCTAAATCAATCAAAACATCCTTGCTGATTGACTCCATACCTTCTTCAAAAGGAGAAGACACATGCATGAGCGCTTCCCTGATATCTTCAAACGCCGCATGCTCTACCCCGATTTTGCCACGCTTATTTTTAGCTTTCTCACGGTCAATATACGCATGCTTCACACCCGCCACATGTTCGCGAATTGTATTTCGGATTTTGTCACCCGGGAAATCCGGATCGGTCAGCACAATCACACCCCGCGTTGCCTGCGCATTACGGATAACCTCTAACGTTTCTTGATTAATCGCACTGCCATTCGTCTCAATCGTGTCACACTCCACCGCACGTTGCACACGCTCCGTATCATCTCGGCCTTCCACCACGATAAATTCATTGATTTTCATATTCTCGTCACCTTTCACAGTGTTAACTTTAATACTATACCATATCTTCTTTCTTGAAAAATAAAACCTTGGAAAGTTGGAGGACACTTTTTATGACACTTAGCCTTGCGATATTTACTAATAAGCATTGTTGTTATTAAGGTATTTTGCTTTGACTCTTGCAATGAATACTGCTATATTTAAATTAAACAAGGGACAACATGGTCTCAACATGTCATCCCTCTAGGCCCGTTAAAAAGACGGTGGCGATTGTTATTTTTGTCTATAACCATTCAACCAAAGTTGGATGGTTATTTTTTATGATACTTAATCCTTGCGGTGTTCGCTAATAAGGATTAAACCTATAATCGTTAATATGACCATAAGCACGCATCAAAAACATACTAAGATTAGCTATGAAGCATTCCATGACGATGGATTTCTTCATAGCTATTTTTTTATAGTTAGAGAGAGAAGTAGACTGTGCAGCCTCTTGGGTTTTAAATCCGTATTAAAAACGAGTCAGCTTTACTCTCACCTTTTGAAATTCGTTTGTAGTATGTTGGGTTCTTGAAACCGTGTATAGGAAAGAGAAATGAAAAAGGTTAAGTAAAGTTTTCAACTTCTCAAAATTAACATAGGAGGTTTTATCTATTAATTATTTAGGCGTTGATATCAGTAAAAACACCAGTGTGGTGGCACATTACCAAAATGACAAATTCCAAAAGGAATTTACCATTCAAAACAATGAAAACGGTTATAATTTTCTTTTAAAGTATCTGAACCAGATGGATAGTCTGCAAATTGTATTCGAATCAACGGGAATTTATTCAAGAAGCATGAAAAAATTTTGTCGTCTGCATCAATTCGACTATTTTGAGTTGAATCCTTTAGAAGCCAAGTTCAAAACCAGTTCTTTAAGATCGTGGAAAACCGATAAATCCGATGCGCATAAACTCGCTCGAATGGTTCATGATTTACCAGCAACTGAGAGTCCGCAGGCATACGAAGAAATATATTTTGAGTTGCGAGAACGTGTACGCTTTCATCTTCAAATCGAAAGCCAGCAAAACAAGCTCAAAACTGGAATTATCGAGCAGCTGCACCAGACATTTCCTGGTTTGGAAAAACTGTTCAGTAACCGTTATTCAATGATTGCACTTAATATCGCTGAATTGTTTACTCACCCGGATATAGTAGTCGAATTAGACAAAGAGCGCCTTGTAGAAGAAATATTTAATTCTACAGACAAAGCCATGTCCAGAGATAAAGCAGAAAAGCATGCGGTTCAATTAATAAATATTGCTCATGAAAGCTTTCCCAATGTCGACAGACATTCTTTTCTAGTTGAAAAAGCCCGTATATTAATAAAGGATTTAAAATCATCCATGCAAAAACTCAAGGAATTGGCTAAAGCTATGATCGAATTAGCTAAACAAATGGATTGTTTTGAAAGTATTTATTCAATACCTGGTATCGGTGAACTGACAGCGGCTATGATTGTCGGTGAGTTAGGAGATATTACACGGTTTTACTCGCATAAACAAATCAATGCTTTTGTAGGTATTGATGTCAAAAGATATCAATCAGGCAATACCCATTGCAGAGATACAATAAATAAACGAGGAAATAAAAAAGCAAGACAAATTTTCTATTCTATTATCATGAATATTTTAAAGGGAAAGCGCCATTACGATAATCATGTTGCAGATTATTATTATAAATTAAAAGAGCAGCCTTATGGTAAATCTCACAAGACTGCCGTAGTAGCTTGTATAAACAAGCTGTTAAAAACAATTCACTATTTAGTGAATAATCATAAATTATACGACTATCAAATGGCTCCACATTAGCCACTCGTATAATCATATATAGTTTAACACCTTATTCAAAAAAATAAAATTGAACGGTTTAGTTCAGTAATGCATTCTTTAAATATAAACACTTGACTAATCGTAGGAAAGAGGCTGGGACATAATAATGTCTCAGCCATTCTCTTTAAACTGGCAGTAGCTATCTGAATAGAAAATGCGCTTGTTCCAAGCTTTTTTCTATTCTAGTTAGCTTTGCCGGGGCAGAACGACGAAATAATTTTAACCAATGTTATTTCTGTTCTGCTCCCTTCTTTATTTTTCCAAATTAAACAAGCGTTCAGCGTTTTCTGTCGTTTGCTTAGCAACTTCTTCATAGCTGATACCGCGCAACTCTGCAATTTGTTCTGCAACCAGCGTAACACGCATCGGTTCATTACGTTTGCCGCGATAAGGATGTGGTGACAAGTAAGGTGCATCAGTTTCCACTAACAAGCGATCTAACGGCACGTGTTTCGCCACTTCTTTCGGTTGTTTCGCATTCTTGAAAGTAACAGGGCCGCCTAGTGAAATGTAGAAACCAAGCTTGTTGATGACAACATCCGCGATTTCAGGCGAACCGCTGAAACTATGCATAATACCGCCCACTTCTTCAGCATGTTCCTCCATCAAGATGTCCACACAATCTTGCGTCGCTTCACGGTTATGAATCACAATCGGCAAGTTGACACGTTTCGCCAATGCAATCTGCTTACGAAAGACTTCTTTTTGAACATCTTTAGGTGATTTATCCCAGTGATAATCCAAGCCCATTTCGCCAATACCGATAACTTTCGGATGCTTAGCCAAGTCTTCAATCCACTGTTCACGTTCCTCAGTATAATCAATCGCATCGACAGGATGCCAACCAATAATCGCATACAAGAAATCATATTGATCCACCAATTCCATTGCACGCTCAATCGTAGGCGTATCAAAGCCTACCACAAACATGCGGTCGACCCCCGCTTCACGCGCACGGTCAATCACTTCTTGCAAATCCTCATCATATTGTTCGTCGTTTAAATGTACATGTGTATCAATTAACATCGAAATAACTCCTTTCAATTCTCCTTTGAAAAAATTCCGGGAAAGGCGTTTGCCTCCATAAGAGTGCCACACTTCTTACTTACCCGTTTTCCAAGGAACAGATGACATAACAAGACGGCGACGTTTACAGCTGTTGCTGCAGCGCCGCCTCTAATTTATTTAAAGTGTTCTGTTTATTTAATCACTGCACCGTTCGGAATTGCATTCGGCAAGCTGACTAAAGTTAAGACGCCATCTTTTTCAGCAGACAGAATCATACCTTCTGACTTGCGTCCCATTAACTTAGCAGGTTTCAAGTTAGTGACCACTGCTACTTTCTTACCGATAATATCGTCTGGTTCGTAGAATTTAGCGATACCAGAAACGATTTGACGTTGTTCTTCGCCTAAATCGACTTGAATTTTCAAGAGTTTATCGGATTTCTTCACATTTTCAGCATCTGTAATCGTAGCTGCTTTAATTTCAACTTTATCAAAGTCTTTAATCGTAATTTGTGCTTTAGCTGGTGTTGCTTCTTTTTCTTCTTCAGCAGATTCTGCCGGTGCTTCCGCTTTCGGAGCTGAGCCTTGCATAGAATCTTTAATGAATGCTACTTCTTTCTCTGTATCTAAACGAGGGAAAATTGGTTGCGGCTTTTCAGTCACGGAAATCGGTGCTGTAAGTGCGCCGTATTGATTTAAGCTGTCGAATTCAAAGAGTTCTAGGCTATTAATGTTCAATTGCTCAAAGATTTGGCGTGGCGCATGAGTAATGAACGGACGTAACAATACTGTTGCGAAGCGGATATTTTCCACTAAGTGTGCCATCACATTACCAAGCATGGCTCTTTGACTGTCATCTTTAGCGAGTACCCAAGGTGTGGTTTCATCAATATATTTATTAGTACGGCTGATGAATTTCCAGACGGTTGAAAGCGCCACTGAGAACTGCAAGTTTTCCATATTTTCATGGTATTCTTTAACAGTATCTAAAGCGAATTGTTCCATTTCAGCATCTAATTCGTGTTTAGGGCCTTCGTATGCCGGCAATTCACCATCGAAGTATTTATTAATCATCGCAATCGTACGATTCACTAGGTTGCCTAAGTCATTGGCAAGGTCAAAGTTAGTACGGTCTACGAAAGCTTCTGGTGTGAAGACGCCGTCAGAACCGAATGGCAACTCACGCATTAAGTAGTAACGTGTAGCATCTAAGCCATAACGGTCAATCAACACGTTAGGATCTACAACGTTGCCTTTAGATTTACTCATTTTACCGTCTTTCATTAAAATCCAACCGTGTGCAAAGACACGTTTTGGAAGCGGCAAGTCTAATGCCATTAACAAAATCGGCCATACGATAGAGTGGAAACGTACGATTTCTTTCGCCATCAAGTGTAAATCTGCTGGCCAATATTTTTTGAACAGACTATCATCTTCAGATAAATAACCTAAGGCAGAAATATAGTTTACTAAGGCATCAATCCATACATAAACCACGTGTTTAGGATTTGAAGGCACTTGTACGCCCCAATCAAATGTTGTACGAGACACTGCCAAGTCTGTTAAACCAGGTTTGATAAAGTTATTAATCATTTCATTTTTACGAGAAGGAGGTTGAATGAACTCAGGATTCTCATCATAGAATGCTAATAAGCGATCTGCATATTTAGAAATATTGAAGAAGTAACTTTCTTCTTTAACAAGCTCTACTTCATGACCGGAATCAGGACTTTTACCGCCGATAATCTTACCGTTATCGTCATAAACCGGTTCATCTAATTGAGATTCTGTATAGTAAGTTTCGTCTGGTACTGAGTACCAACCTTCATATTCGCCAAGATAAATATCGCCTTGTTCCAGCAAACGTTCGAATACTTTAGCCACAACTTCTTCGTGACGTTTTTCAGTTGTTCTGATGAAATCATCATTTGATATTTCTAATTTTTCCCATAATGATTTGATACCTGAAATCATTTCATCCAGATACTCTAATTCGCTTACGCCTGCTTTATGCGCTTTTTCTTGAATTTTTTGACCATGTTCATCTGTACCTGTCAAATAACGTACATCATAGCCCTGCATGCGTTTGTAGCGCGCAATTACGTCGCCTGCTACAGTTGAATAAGCATGTCCAATGTGTAATTTACCACTCGGGTAATAAATAGGTGTTGTGATATAAAATGTATCTTTCGCCATTCCTTGCTCCTCCTTGTATCTTACTTATTTAATATATCTAAATTTCGTCCTTATTTCAATGCAGAGACCGCTTCCACCTTAGTACTTTAAGTATCTAAGTGACATTTGTCTCGCTCAATCTATGCTTTATTAATTTGAAAAAAATAAGCTGTATTTGTATCTCACATTATTAAGTCATACAGTTTAATTGTAACAATTCTAGAGAGTGGTGCATATGAAAAGGAATAGAATCTTGCGGAAAACCGAAATGATTCTATTCCTCTGAATGTTGGAAAAAATAAACAAGTATTAAAAAAATCATAAAACTATAAAAACATATCTTAACTACGCTGAATAAAAGCTGCGCAGCAGATCCTTCTAAATCAGGAAGAGATGGTAAAATCCACAATATATACCTTGTGAATGGATATAAATTTATAAATACTGGTTTTAATATTGTAAGTACAATTAGAAGAAATGCCATAAGATATAAATATTTAAGGCGCTTAATTTTAGGTACAAGGGCAAAACTTCCAATTAATGTCCCTAAAATCATAGTGCTTATATGTGCATATAAGCCAAGTAACACTTCATTAAGTGAAGCAGCGGGAATAAACTTATTGAATATTAATGGATAAATAAGAGCAATGAATATTAAAGGCAAATTGAGTGCTATAGTAAAAATTAATTTACCGATTACGTATATAGATGCGCGTTTCAGTTGTATAAGTACAATATACTTTTCGTTCAAAAGCTCACTTTTACTATTTTGTATTCCTAACCATACAGCTATCACAAACAGCCCTATACTTGTGAGGGTGTAACTAGATAATGATTCTGCACCACTATAGCTATAAACGAATACGATGAATAGTAAATAGAAGAAATAAGGTATTAAAAATTGTGGTTTGTGCTTAGCTTTATATCGTTGATATTTTAAGAATGCAAGCATGTTTCCACCTCACTTCACTTCAATAATAGTTGAATTTTGCTGTATAAGATAAAACAATATTTTATTAAGATGTGCTGCTTCTATTTGGATAGAGTATCGGTTGTCATAAAGAGTGATCAGCACCCCTTCTTTAAATGTCGGAATAGTTTGCGACTCAAAGATAATTGTTTTATATAAAGGGTTACCGATATCTTGATATTCTTTGTGTTGCGTTTCTATATTATAAGTTTGAAGCATTTGATTAAACGTCACATCTGCCTCATGATTTGTTAAAATAATCGTTTTAGTTTCAGCAAGTTCACTTAACTTATTTGCTAAATAAGATTTTGTATTTTTGTCTAATCCTGAAAACGGCTCGTCGAATATTAGTACATCACAAGGTTTTACCAATGCTTGAAGAATATTAATCTTTTGACGAGTTCCTTTCGAACAATCCTTTACCTTATATAGAAGATAAGGTTTCAAACCTAAATATTGTATTTGCAAAGCCATTTCTTTTAACGTTATTGATTTTTTATTCATCAAATATATAGTATCAATATATTCTTGTACAGTAAGTGAAAGTTCTTCTGGTAAATAATCAGGTGCAAAGCTTAGTGAAGAAATATTTGCTATTCGCGTTCCTAAGGTTGGTTGATAAAGACCCGCAATAAGTTTTAGCAGCACACTTTTCCCAGAACCATTTGAACCAGTGATAATCATAATTGAGCGAAGCGGAATATCCAAGTTGATGTCCTGAAAAATCCATTGCTTTCCAAATCGTTTGCTTACGTTTTTTAATTTTATTGCAAATCTAGACATTATCAGCACTCCTCATTTATTTCTATGTACTTGAAGATGAGCAAGCTATAAATCAATGTACAATTGACTTCTTTCTTTATTTTAAATGATGCATATTATTGTTATTTTGCTCTGTTGCTTGTTAATATTTGTCTTAATCTTTAATTATTCGAATTGCTATATAGAAACAGGACACACATATCTGCTCGTGGAGTAAACATGTGTGTCCGTTCATATGCAACA
Source organism: Staphylococcus debuckii (assembly GCF_003718735.1). Lineage (NCBI taxonomy): Bacteria > Bacillati > Bacillota > Bacilli > Caryophanales > Staphylococcaceae > Staphylococcus > Staphylococcus debuckii. The sequence goes on from NZ_CP033460.1 coordinate 75,030, forward strand.
GTTAATTTACTCGTTTATGCATTCCGTGTTTATCTCTTTTATAATGAAGTTCATGTTTATGACCTTTCAATTCATACTTAACTTCTACATAATCGACATCTTCATTTCCAGAGAAAGGTGTTGTGGCCATGCTGCCGACAAGTTTAGGAGGCAGTTCTACGTCTTCTTTGAAGTGAAGCGGCACGGTCAATTTTTTATCTTTCTTTTCATAAACAACCTGTTTATGATCGATTTCAAATATTTTCACATCTTCTAACTTTCTATCAGCTTTATGCAAATCATTTTTTACCGAACCAGGAAGACGATCTCCTTTCGTACAACCCATTACACTAACCATCAATAAACATAAACTCATCAAACTTATCTTTTTCATAGATTACTCCTTATATTTAAGTTCTTAAATAATGATTGAAAAAAAGATTAACAAAATCAGCGTTCCTAAAGGTCTGAGAGTGATAAACGAAAATCTTCGTCGTCTAATTACTAATATAATATCTATAATGAAATAAATAATAATCATTAAAGAAAGGATCAGTCCTATTGTAAATAAACCACCTGCTAAATCTTCTTTTAAAATAGACGTTAACTTTAATTTAATCGCAACCATACATATTACTGAGATAATTCCTGAAATAACTCCTTTATATTTCTCAGAAGCTAAGTTGATTTGCATACTTTCAATTTCTTCATATTTTTCTTTTGTTAAAGAATGGTTGGGATTAGGTTCCATACTTTCAATTTTCACTTGATACGGACGTGTCCAAAACGACTTAATAGCCAACCATCCGTATACAACAAAGCCTAGAGTGAGCACAAATATGTAATTTTGTAATGAACTAAAACTAGGATTCACAAAGAAGAATGTAATCAAAAAGATTACTGCAGATATACCATAGGCGATCCACTGCAATAACTTGATACCTTCTGCGTACATTACCGAGGTAATATACACGACATAATACAAACCAGCCATTAAAAATAACAATAAATACGTCATTTACTCGCTCCTATATTTCTAAACTTACCTTTATATCAACTCAACTCATCACCTTAAGGATGATTAGTATGTCTAGTTTCATTCGTTAGTTATTCCTCGATTATATAATATTAATATAAACACATGTTACTCTTACTTATAACGAAATCAATTATTAATCATAATCTATTTGTATATTATACGCTTTTTCATAATCTAATTTTGCATTCACATATTCCCAAAAAATTATAATCATAACAGCGTTCGAAATTAATATGCAAAAATTAGTTACGTTTATTATGAAATTGTTATCTTCCGCATTTGGTATTGTTAAAAACTCTATTATTTTTTGAATGTACACACACCATGAAATAATTTGGGTGGATATAATCCAAATAAATTTTTGATTATTTCTATCGCTTCTTGTTTTACCTTTGTAGCAATCTGGATGTCTAAATAATAACAGTATACTGGAGACATTCGCTATATAACTTATTAACATAAAAGTTATACCTATAATCCAGTAATCAAATAATTTATAGCCATTTAATTCTCCTATAATGAAAAATAAATTATATATAACAAAACTAGTGTTATAATAAGCACATATACTAACGCCTGTTGAAATTTTTAAATGTTTCAAAAAAGTTGGATAGTTATCAGGTTTTTTCTTCAAGAATATAGGTATAAATCCTAATAATATAATAATAATTTCAACAATTGAAGAGACCACTAAATAATTAGGTGTATCTCTAAAATCTTTTCCAAGGAAAAAAGGAATACAACTAAACAATAGCATCCCTAAATTTAATCCGCTTAAAACTTGAGGTGCTGGTGTTCTTAGTTTTCTATATATATCTTCGCTCATATAATCACCTTCCATTGAAAATAGACTGCCTAAATTTTTACGGAAATCACTTGCCAATACCTCTCTTATTGAATTCTTAACTATTCCTTTCACCATATTTTTAGTAGTTTTTCATCTATCAGAGTTTCTCAAAAAACTTACCACTTTATTTGCTTTATCTTTAGAAATATCAGTAGTTGATTTTCCATTAAATATTTTAGTCTCTGCAGTCATTCCTATAACTAATCTTGTTGTTACTCTAACCCAGACGCACAAATACCATCCAATTAATGTTCCTAGATTCGTACTAGTACCTGCGGAACCCGCCATATCTCCTAAATCTACAGCTGGTCCCACTAATTTTTTTCATTGTTTTCTCAGTAGTAAAATTATTATCTACTGCAAAAGCCGCTCCAACAGGTGCGGACAGTTTACTATCACGTTTCAGTTCTTTCACTATTTCTCTATTTTTAAAAATTATGTATATGTTAACTAATATTAAAAATTATATGTACATAAATTTCACTATACACTTATTAAGTGGTAGTTATTGTACTCCGTACTTCATTTTTCTATATTAAGTTTTAGAAAATACCATTTAAGATTTATTTGTTAGTAAGCGTTTTCTAATTTATAATATAAAACTTTACATGTTTTGCATAGTTCTTTTACTATTTTTTTACAATCTAATTTTTTATCTTACTCTTTATATCTTAAAATTTTCGAAAAGTAATCTCTTAATAATGGAAACAAATAAATTAATATTATTTTTTTTACTACTCTTTTTAAATTCATTATTTATAAATAACATATCCCTGTTGAACCGCTTGAAGATGCTAAATGAGCTCATTAAATATCGAATTTAAAATAAGTAATAATGATTAATATAAATAAAATCAAAGTAATCTATCATAATTACAACAAAAATCCGGACTATACATAAACTATACTATTCAATAAAACCTTACTTTCCTGAAAATAATTATGCTCAACACAAAGTATAGTTGTTATAGCTTCACTAAAGAAGCCATCAACAAAGCATAAAATTCTGGATATCAAAATAAATTCTTTTGGATTAGTAGAAAATCTATGAAATAAAAAGATTATTATGAAGGTTTTTATACTTTGATTACTGATTAATATAACAATGTCCAAAGATTAATTTATAATCAATGTAAATTTAAAAATACTGCTAACTTTTTCTCTTGTAATAAAAACTATAATATAAAACCTGTCTATGTCTAAAGAAAACTAAGTAAATATATTAGATACAGACAAAGAATAAAATTAAATTAAGCAACTTCTAATTTTACTAAAGCTTTAAAATAGGCCCCACATTACAAAGATTCTTCCTATAAAAAACACTCCTAAAGCTCAACTTTTCAGGTTCAACTTTAGGAATATAGTTTATCCATCAGGATACGATGCGCTTTATTTTAAACTTCCGCTTCTTCCACTTTCATCATATTATTAATCAGACCTGCATAAAACTGCTGCAGTTCAATGCCTGTATGTTTGAAATCTAAAGCATCTAATCCTACGAAATCTAAGTGATCCCAACCTTTCATAACTGGTGTCACTTGCCAAATCCCTTTTTTCAAACCATCAGTAAAGTCTGTAAATGCTTGTCCTGTCGGATAGAGCGATGACACTACAGACACAATACCATCATTAGGACGTACTGTCTTATTCGGCTCGCTGCCGATAATTCGACTCGTGGTATCAAACAGGAAGAATTGTCCAACATCAGGTACATAATTACCTATAAGACCTTCATGGCTTGCTAATCCAGTATAAGTGGTATAAGTAATATTCGGATTTAATGGCGTATTTTTATTCAGTTCTTCAGAACCTTTGGAAGTTAAATCATACATTGCATTATCGTCCGTTTTCCATAATGCGCTCTCTGAGACACGCTTCATATAATCAATATAAGATTCATTCGCGCCTTGTTTGAAGCCCCATTTTTCAAAACCAAAATCAATATTCGCAAGTTTACCGCCACCCATACGTCCAAGTGCATATACGATATCTTTGAAAGCCTGTTGATTGCCGACACGATCTGCTGCAGCTGAACCGTTATGCGGTGTGCCTAGAGTGGAAATTGAAGAAATCATATTATCTTGGCCGCCTTCAAATAGCGGTGAAATATTACCGCCATGCACACGTTGATATTCAATTTCATCTTGATTGCCGAAGCGTAAGAAGTGTTCCATTAAACGAATTGTCTGACCACCCATGCTATGTCCGACTAAATGTACTTTCTGACCTGGCTGCCACTCTTTAAACACACCTTCATAAGTACGGCCATAACGTGCATGTCCATATTTCTCAGCATGTGCCGCTCCATAATCCACAGTGCCGCCTTTAATATAATAATAAAGTTCTACAGCACGATCATAGTTGCTGCTGAAAGCACCGACACTAGCTTCATAAGCTTTATATCCTTTTTCTCTCAATCCATCAACTACACGATATTTGTCGCCACCCCAGTAATTAGGGTATAAATCAGGTTTGATGTCACCTACAAATCCCATGAAGCCATGCACAAATATAACTGGATATTTATTAACCGCTTGGGCTTGTTCAGCTTTTGTTCCACTTACAGCAGATGGAGTTGCAGAGGATTGTTGTTGCGTACGGTTATTTGTATTTGCCGCCTGAGGTGTTGATAACTTCGGTGATTTCTTCTCATTAGGTTGTTTTGTTTCTGTAGGGACTCCCGGCGCGGAAGTTGTAGTTACATGCGGCTTTGTCTGAGGTGTTTCCTTAACAGGAGTCTGTTCCTTATCAACCGCTTCCTTCTTTTTATCAGTCACTGAAACCGAAGAGATATTGTCGGATGAATCGGTTGTTGTCTGAGGTAATATTTCTTTAATAGGTGGTGTTTGGGCAGGCACTTTATTCGCTTGCGTTGATTCATTATTATTTTTTTCTATAGATGGAGCAACTGTACTTTCTTGGTTTTTCGATTCTTTTAAAGCAGCATGTTCAACATTTTGGGTTTTATCCTCTGTAGCCACCGCCTCTTCTCGTGCTCCAGCCTTTTCAACTGGTTTACTTTTTTCAGAGATTTGATTTTGTGCTGGAGTTTCAGCTGCTGGCGAAACTTGGCTTTGCTGTGTAGTTTGGTTCGTTACCCTTTCAGTGGAAGCCGCTTCTTGCTTCTTATCGTTCTGTTGTGTTGCTGGCTGTAATTCATTTTGTGGTTGTTCATCAGTAGATTTTTCCATTGTTCCAGATGACCTGTGATCTTCTTTAAACGATTTCGGGGCAGGATTTATCTTAGGTGCTGGCGCCTCCGCAGTAGAAGTAGAAGCAGGTTCTGGTACCTTTGTCGCAACCTCCTCTTGCGCATTTAACTGAGTTGACGCTTGTTGGTTTGCAGAAGATTGATTATTGTGTGTCGACGATGTAGGCTGCAGCTCAACTTCAGTCTGTGCATGTGGTTGAGACGTCACTCTCTCTCCCATCTCTGCATTTTGCTCTGCCGCATTTGCGCTATTTCCTGCCGTTAAGAAAGCCACTGTCGCTACAAGTGCAGACGCAGCACCCACTGTATATTTACGAATTGCATATCTGTTTCTTGTACTATTATTTCTCTTCATTTTAGATGTCTCCTATCTTCGGTGTCTCTCACTAAAGAAAAATAATTAACGCTATCCCGTTTATTTCAAGAAAAAAACTGCGTATCTATAAAATAGCACAGTTTAATTTCATTTATCTACTTTTATATAAAAAATTAAAAAGACAAAAATATTTTTATCTAAACCATATTAAAACTATCTGATTTGATGATATATATCATATACTTCGCCAGTTTTCATACCTCTGTCTTCTGCTACTTGTTTAATCGCCTTTTTCGGTCTCATCTCTTGGCGTATATAATGGTCGACATGTTCAGGAATATCCAGCTCCTCGAACCATTGCGTTTCAGCAGCCGCTTCTGCACCTTCAATCAAAATAACAAACTCACCTTTCAAAGGCACCTCTCCTTGCTCAACCGCTGCTGCTAAATCCGAAACCGAAGCCGTCTGAATCTGCTCAAATTTTTTCGTCAATTCACGTCCCAAAGTCACAGGGCGTTCCGCATCCACTATTTTAATCGCCTTTAAAGTATCCGCGACACGGTAAGGAGATTCATACACAATCAAAGTTGAACTTTCAAACATTCTTTTTTCCAACACAGCGACTTTTTCTTTATTTTTTCTAGGAAGAAAGCCTAAGAAAGTATAAACGAAAGAAGGAAGTCCACTTGCCATTAATGCCGTCAAACCTGCATTCGGACCAGGGATAGGTACCACTGTGATATCAGCTTCACGCGCACTCACCACTAACTCATATCCAGGATCACTGATTAAGGGTAAGCCGGCATCTGAAACTAACGCAATATCTTGCCCTTCTAATAAAGTGTGCACTAAAGGTTCAGTCTGCTGATCTTTATTGTGTTCATGATACGATTTCAAGGGAACATGAATCTCATAGTGATTACATAACTTCTTCGTTACCCGCGTATCTTCACAAGCAATTAAATCGACTTGTTTCAAAGTATCGACTGCACGGTATGTAATATCCGCTAAGTTTCCGATAGGTGTTCCGACTAAATAAAGTGTGCCTGTCATGAATGAATGCCCCTTTCAATGAGTTGTAGTTTCTGTACTCTAGTGAATGTTTTAATCTGATATTCGCGTTTCATCGCTTCGGATTTCGTTTCATAGGTTTCTTGATACACGAGTGTTACAGGTCGGCGCGTTTTCGTATATTTCGCCCCTTTTCCAGAATTATGCTTTTCAACCCGTGCAGGTATATCATTGGTATACCCTGTATACAGACTACCGTCACGACATCTCACAATATAAATAAAATGTTTAGTCTCCATAATAAATCGCTCTCATTTCCGGTGTATATTCACCATCGTCTTGATACATATAAAAAGGAGGTTGAATCTCTAATCCTGCTTTGCCATCTTTGCGTCCTTCTACAATAATTGCATGTGCGTCCTTATCTTTCTTACTGTAGACCAGCGTCAGGCGTTTAGGCTCTATGCGTGCTGCTCGATAAGCGGAAAGCACGTCCATCAAACGTTCTGCGCGATGGACCATAATTAATCTCCCGCCTTGTTTCAATAAATGGCGTGCCGCTTCCACACAATCTTCTAAAGTACATAATACCTCGTGCCGGGCAATTTTATGTGCTTCCTTTTGATGCTGATGCATCTGCGTAGTTTTGAAATACGGCGGATTGCACGTAACTACCGTATATTGTGAAGGCGTAAAGTTCTGACGTACCTCCTTTAAATCCATTTCATACATATGAATCCGATCCGTTAAGTGATTGTGCAAAATACTGCGCTTTGCCATATCGACAAGTTGCGGTTGTATTTCAATGGCATCAATCGGTTGCTGACCTTTGTAGGATAATAATAAAGGGATTACGCCATTTCCAGAGCACAAGTCCATTACCTTATCATTTTTACGCAAGTGGGTAAAATGTCCCAGCAGCAATGCATCTGTAGAAAAAGAAAAAACTTCATCATTCTGGATAATTTCTAAGTTTTCTTTTAGGAGACAGTCCAAGCGTTCATTATGTCGCAACATGATTCATCTCTACCTTCCTGAGTATGTATAGAGAGCGAGATAGAAACCTTGAAGTAAGTTTCGACATCCCGCTCTTAGAAAGAATAATTCGACTGCATCTTATTATTCTAAATTAGTTATATTATAGAAGAAACGCGCCTCAAATTAGGATTGTTCCTCTAAAGTTTGTAAACAAAACAAGCAATCTTCCCCATGGCGATGCTTGCCGAATAGGTCTCCTTTGCAGATATGGAAACCTTCTTGGTAGAGAATCGCTAAATTTTCTTTACTGCTCACTCGATGTTTCTTATGAGTATGCGTTTCTGTTTCTTCTTTGAATTCTGATGCGCCATTGCGGTCTTCTGTCTCTGATTGGCCATCATGTTCTTCTGAACGGCCGATCAAGCGTTTCAGATGATTATTTTCTACTTCTAATGCTACGTTCTCTTCGACAAGTTCCATAGCAATTGTTTTTAACTCAGCCATTTCTTGATACAAATTTTGAACGTTGCTTTCAAGACGCATGAGTCTTTCCATTAAATCTCTGCGATCCAATGCATTGGGCCTCCTTAATATATCTCTTCTAAATCTTCAACCGAATATTCTAAAGGTTGTTCCAGACCATCCACTTTAACTTGCATTGAAATGTCTAACATATTAAGACCCACGACAATTCCTTTTCCATCGGGCGTTTCAATCTTAGTTCCTACATCCGGCAATTGTTCACGCGCTGCCTCATAATAATCATTTTCATATTTTAAACAGCACATTAAACGACCGCAAGCACCAGAAATCTTAGTTGGATTTAAAGATAAATTTTGGTCTTTCGCCATTTTAATAGAAACCGGTTCAAAGTCTCCTAAAAATGTAGAACAGCATAAAGAGCGTCCGCATGGGCCGATTCCACCTAACAATTTGGCTTCATCGCGCACGCCGATTTGGCGTAATTCAATACGTGTTCTTAAACGTGAGGCTAATATTTTAACCAGTTTTCTAAAATCTATACGGTCATCTGCAGTAAAGTTAAATATCACTTTCGATTGGTCTAATGTATATTCACAATTGACTAAACGCATATCCAGTCCTAATTGTTCAATTGCTTCTTTACAAAATTGCATGGCTGCTTCTGCCTCTGCTTCATTGCAAGCATGCTTTTCTAAATCTTGTTCAGTGGCAACACGGATAATCGGTTTCAGAGGTAAGGTAACATCTTCTGCCTCTACATCTAATGCGCCATCTTTAACCGCTCCGATTTCCACTCCTCGTTTTGATTCTACTACTACTCTGTCACCACAACAAAGTGCAATATTTTGAACGGGTGCGTAATATTCAAGTTTCCCGGCCTTTTGAAATTGTACGCCTATAACCTGTGGCATTTAGTCCACCCCTTTAATTACAATTTGTTCAAATACAAGCATCGGATTCACATTCTGCGTCAGTTTCTTATGTGCTTCCGTTATATGATCATACATATGCGTTAATTGAGCATAACTTAAGTGCTCTGCATAATGTTTAATATCGGTTTCCATTTCCGAAAAAAACAAGTGTCCCGAAGTTTCAGCCTTTTCATGCATGATATCTTGGAAAAAAGCATTCACAGCAGACAGTGTCAGTTGCTGCAGCTTTTTATTTTTAGCTGATTTCATTAAATCAACTAAAGCAATCAGTGCCATTGCTCTATTAGAAAGTAATAGTTGACACCAGTTTACAATATTCTTTCTTAAAGCCGCTAAATCATATTCTTCGTTTAAGTTACGCGCTTCTTCTATTTGTGTTGTATATGTACTGAGCATTTCTGCAATAGGTTTAGAAATCGCTTGTTCTTCCAGACGTTCGATTAATAGCGTTTGAGACATAGGTTTGAAGTAGACATGCTGGCAACGTGAATGAATCGTACTTAAGATTTGTTCTGGCTTAGTAGAAAGCAAAATTGCAATCGTATTCTCTGGAGGTTCTTCTAAAAACTTCAATATACTATTTTCACCTTGCACTGTCAGCTTTTCAAAACCATCAATAATATATACTTTATATAATCCCTCAACTGGAAGCTGATTCATCGCATGCACGAGCGCTTCGATTTTTTCTTTCTTTATATTAGTTTCTTCAGTCGAAACATATCTAAAGTCCGGATGATTCATTTCATCAACTTTCGCTTGGCATATTTCATTGTCATTGCATAAAATCAATTTCGCAAATGCCATTGCAGTTTGTTGCATTGTTTGGCCATCATCGCCTTCAAATAAGTAGGCATGCGAAAGTTTCCCAGATTGATAAGCTTTCGTCAATCTTGATAATTCATCCATTCATTTAACTCCTTTTACGTAATGAAAAGGGGCTGGAACTCGTGTCAATCAAGGATTTGTATCTTACAAAACCCGATTACATACTTGTCCCGACCCCCGCTATTCATAAAAAGTGATGAGATTACAGAGTCATAAACTCCTATCTTCACTTTCTCACTCATTATGTTGAATTATTAAAATCGGTGGAATGCATCAACAGGCATTACAAATACTGTTGCACCGCCGACTTCAACTTCCACTGGATAAGGAATGTATGAGTCTGCGCTACCGCCCATTGGTGTAATAGGTGATACAAGCTGTTCTCTATTACCGCATGTTTTATTAATAACACTTAGTAAATCATCAACTTTATCATCATCTACACCACAAAGGAATGTGGTATTCCCTGCACGTAAAAATCCACCTGTTGTAGCGAGTTTCGTCGCTCGGAAGTTATTTTTTACGAGTTGGTCAGACAATTCTTGACTATCTTGGTCTTGAACAATTGCAATTACCATTTTCATAACTAACACCTCTTTGTAATATTATAGCATATCTGATGGCACAGCTTGTTTAGAATCTTAAGAGAATTCGTCTGTTGTCTTAAAATTTCAGGTTGAATAACCGAACGCCTTTAAGGATAAAAACAGAGTTGAATATAACAAATATTTATCAAATTATACTACGAGTATACGATGGCGTGCAATACCTTATCCATCTGTTTATTGTTTAATCAGGAATTCTTTGATAGCGCTATATGTAGCCTTTACAACTGTTTCTAATTCTTGATTAGCATCAATCACTTTAAAACGATTCGGTTCTTGTGCGATTAAATCTTTGTATCCTTTAATTACCCGTTGATGAAAGGCAATACTCTCATGATCTAAACGATTCATGTTTCTAGCATTACTTTCAATACGTTGACGCCCAGTCTCAGCCGTAATATCTAAATAAATCGTTAAATCAGGGTATAGACCGTTAATCGCAAATTCATTGATAGCCCGTACTTCATCTACACCAATGCCACGTGCAAATCCTTGATAAGCTAGTGAACTGTCAATATAGCGATCACACAGTACGATTTTGCCTGCTTTTAATGCGGGCAATACTTTTTCAACAAGATGTTCCCGGCGAGACGCCGCAAAGAGTAACGCTTCAGTGCGGTCATCTACTGCTTCACCTTCCAATAGAATTTCACGAATTTGTTCAGCTGCCGGAACCCCTCCAGGCTCACGCGTTTTCAATACTTCAAATTCTTTAGCTAAACGTTCTGACACTTGTTGTAAAACAGTGGTTTTCCCTGATCCTTCTGGTCCTTCAAATGTAATAAATGCGGCCATTTTAATTATCCTCAATTCTAATTTTGTTATCTTTTAATCCTTCTACCCTAATTCCTTGAGCTATCCAGTTTTCTACATTTTGGACGACAGTATCAGTTACCTCTTCCCCTTTAAAATAAACTGGGATGCCTGGCGGATAAGGTACCAAATGCTGTCCGAGTCGTTTACCGACAGCTTTTTGTAATTCTACTTCAATCGTACTTTTCAAATGCAATGGTTGATAGTGTCCCATCTCGGTAGGCAAGAGATTCTCCTGGTCTACGTAATTTGATGATGGCATCTCAGGCAACACTATTTGTTTGATGCGTTCTTGCAATAATTCAAATGGAAACGTATCATCTTCATGCCATAACGGCAATACCAATAAGGTTTGATAATCATCAGCTAATTCCACATAAATATCTTGTTCTTCTAACCAGGTTTGGACTTCGTATCCTGAATGTCCCGGGTATTTCAAGGTTAACTTGAGTGGATCCTCCATTTCTCCTACTAAGAATCCTCTACCTCTTAATTCAGCCATTAAAATCTTTCTTTTTTTGAAAAAAAGAGTGCTGTTGTAATTTTGATAAAATGCCTGTGCACGTTCAAGCCCCGCCATTAGCAGATAAGAAGGACTGGATGATTGGAAATAAGTCAAATACTGTTTGACCTGTGCTTGATAAGGTGCATTTTTATGTATGAAAATTACAGAACTCATGGTAAATGCAGGCAATGTTTTATGGTAAGACTGCACTACATAATCTGCTTGATATTCTAATGAAGAAACTGGAAAACCCTCTAATCCAAAATGGGCACCATGCGCTTCATCGACGAGAACTGGAATATGGTGCTTATGACTGGATTGTATAAAACGTTGAACATCAAAAGTTTCTCCATAATAGTTAGGATAGGTCACAATAGCAAGACTATGGTCTGTCATCATATTTTCTGCTTCGGATATATCAGGAGCACGATAGTGCTTAGTTTGCTTACTCATTTCCATTGGCATAATTTGAGCAGCTTGTGTACTTAAATCTAAACCATGAAATACAGATTTATGTACATTGCGACTCATCAATATAGGATCGGCACTTTGTGCAGCAGCTTGAATAACCGATAAAATACCTGAAGTAGTACCATTAACTAAATAATACGCCTCATAATCTGTATGTTTAGTTAATTGCTGCATGCTTTCTTTTAGTACTTCTTCCGGATGATGCAAATCATCAAAATCAGTAATTTCCGTTATATCCATATCTAAGCCTATTTGCTTCAAGTCACCGATAGTCATATTCTTATGACCTGGAACATGAAAGGAAATAGGAGTCTTATCTAAAAATGCTTTCAATTGATGGTTTAATGGCAACTTCATGAGTCTTGCGTCCTTTTCTAAAGATTACTTTCATTCTAACATAGAATAATACACGGGCTAAGAGAAAAAAGTATAAAAAAAAAGAGACCCTAATGGGTCTCGCACTGCCTGGCAACGTCCTACTCTTGCGGAACGTAAGTCCGACTACCATCGGCACTAAAGAGCTTAACTTCTGTGTTCGGCATGGGAACAGGTGTGACCTCTTTGCCATTGTCACCAGACAATAGAATGCTTATACATTCAAAACTAGATAGTAAGTAAAATCAGTTTACCAATCAAAACTTGAAATTGGATTAAGTCTTCGATCGATTAGTATTCGTCAGCTCCACATATCGCTATGCTTCCACCCCGAACCTATTAACCTCATCATCTTTGAGGGATCTTATAACCGAAGTTGGGAAATCTCATCTTGAGGGGGGCTTCATGCTTAGATGCTTTCAGCACTTATCCCATCCATACATAGCTACCCAGCGATGCCGTTGGCACGACAACTGGTACACCAGAGGTATGTCCATCCCGGTCCTCTCGTACTAAGGACAGCTCCTCTCAAATTTCCTGCGCCCACGACGGATAGGGACCGAACTGTCTCACGACGTTCTGAACCCAGCTCGCGTACCGCTTTAATGGGCGAACAGCCCAACCCTTGGGACCGACTACAGCCCCAGGATGCGATGAGCCGACATCGAGGTGCCAAACCTCCCCGTCGATGTGAACTCTTGGGGGAGATAAGCCTGTTATCCCCGGGGTAGCTTTTATCCGTTGAGCGATGGCCCTTCCATGCGGAACCACCGGATCACTAAGTCCGTCTTTCGACCCTGCTCGACTTGTAGGTCTCGCAGTCAAGCTCCCTTATGCCTTTACACTCTATGAATGATTTCCAACCATTCTGAGGGAACCTTTGAGCGCCTCCGTTACACTTTAGGAGGCGACCGCCCCAGTCAAACTGCCCGCCTGACACTGTCTCCCGCCATGATGAATGGCGCGGGTTAGAAATCCAACACAGCTAGGGTAGTATCCCACCAACGCCTCCACGTAAGCTGGCGCTCACGTTTCCAAGGCTCCTACCTATCCTGTACAAGCTGTGCCGAATTTCAATATCAGGCTACAGTAAAGCTCCACGGGGTCTTTCCGTCCTGTCGCGGGTAACCTGCATCTTCACAGGTACTATGATTTCACCGAGTCTCTCGTTGAGACAGTGCCCAAATCGTTACGCCTTTCGTGCGGGTCGGAACTTACCCGACAAGGAATTTCGCTACCTTAGGACCGTTATAGTTACGGCCGCCGTTTACTGGGGCTTCGATTCGTAGCTTCGCAGAAGCTAACCACTCCTCTTAACCTTCCAGCACCGGGCAGGCGTCAGCCCCTATACATCACCTTACGGTTTAGCAGAGACCTGTGTTTTTGATAAACAGTCGCTTGGGCCTATTCACTGCGGCTCTTCAGAGCGTGAACCCTAAAGAGCACCCCTTCTCCCGAAGTTACGGGGTCATTTTGCCGAGTTCCTTAACGAGAGTTCTCTCGCTCACCTTAGAATTCTCATCTTGACTACCTGTGTCGGTTTGCGGTACGGGCGCCAAATCTCTAGCTAGAGGCTTTTCTCGACAGTGTGAAATCAACGACTCGAGGAAAACATGTTTCCTCTCCCCATCACAGCTTGACCTTATGAATGGCGGATTTGCCTACCATTCAGTCTTACTGCTTGGACGTGCACTCCAACAGCACGCTTCGCCTATCCTACTGTGTCCCCCCATCGCTTAAAACGATTATTGGCGGTACAGGAATATCAACCTGTTATCCATCGCCTACGCCTGTCGGCCTCGGCTTAGGACCCGACTAACCCAGAGCGGACGAGCCTTCCTCTGGAAACCTTAGTCAATCGGTGGATGGGATTCTCACCCATCTTTCGCTACTCACACCGGCATTCTCACTTCTAAGCGCTCCACATGTCCTTGCGATCATGCTTCGACGCCCTTAGAACGCTCTCCTACCACTGTCCGAAGGACAGTCCACAGCTTCGGTAATATGTTTAGCCCCGGTACATTTTCGGCGCAGTGTCACTCGACTAGTGAGCTATTACGCACTCTTTAAATGATGGCTGCTTCTAAGCCAACATCCTAGTTGTCTGGGCAATACCACATCCTTTGCCACTTAACATATATTTTGGGACCTTAGCTGGTGGTCTGGGCTGTTTCCCTTTCGAACATGGACCTTATCACCCACGTTCTGACTCCCAAGTTAAATTGATTGGCATTCGGAGTTTGTCTGAATTCGGTAACCCGAGAGGGGCCCCTCGTCCAAACAGTGCTCTACCTCCAACAATCATCACTTGAGGCTAGCCCTAAAGCTATTTCGGAGAGAACCAGCTATCTCCAGGTTCGATTGGAATTTCTCCGCTACCCTCAGTTCATCCGCTCACTTTTCAACGTAAGTCGGTTCGGTCCTCCATTCAGTGTTACCTGAACTTCAACCTGACCAAGGGTAGATCACCTGGTTTCGGGTCTACGACCAAATACTCAACGCCCTGTTCAGACTCGCTTTCGCTGCGGCTCCGCATTCGCTGCTTAACCTTGCATCAGATCGTAACTCGCCGGTTCATTCTACAAAAGGCACGCCATCACCCATTAACGGGCTCTGACTACTTGTAAGCACACGGTTTCAAGTTCTCTTTCACTCCCCTTCCGGGGTACTTTTCACCTTTCCCTCACGGTACTGGTTCACTATCGGTCACTAGAGAGTATTTAGCCTTGGGAGATGGTCCTCCCGGATTCCGACGGAATTTCACGTGCTCCGTCGTACTCAGGATCCACTCAGGAGAGAATTGACTTTCGACTACAGGACTCTTACCTTCTCTGGTTCGACTTTCCAGTGCGATTCGTCTAATCAATTCTTTTGTAACTCCGTGTAGAGTGTCCTACAACCCCAATGAGCAAGCTCATTGGTTTGGGCTCTTCCCGTTTCGCTCGCCGCTACTCAGGGAATCGAGTTTTCTTTCTCTTCCTGCGGGTACTAAGATGTTTCAGTTCTCCGCGTCTGCCTTCGGACATGCTATGTATTCACATGTCGATAACACAACATAACTTGTGTTGGGTTCCCCCATTCGGAAATCTCTGGATCAACGCTTACTTACAGCTACCCAAAGCATATCGTCGTTAGTAACGTCCTTCATCAGCTTCTAGTGCCAAGGCATCCACCGTGCGCCCTTAATAACTTAATCACGTTATTAATTATGTGAGTAATCTTCTTTGCCGTAGGCAAATCGATTACTAGCGATTCATTTAAATGAATAAAGCTTTTAAAACTCTAATTCACTCGGTTTTGCTTGGTAAAATCTATTTTTACTTACTTATCTAGTTTTCAATGTACAATCATGAATACTCGGATGAGCATTCAAAACTGAATACAATATGTCACGTTATTCCGTCAGTTTCTATTGAAACTGTTCCGTATATATCCTTAGAAAGGAGGTGATCCAGCCGCACCTTCCGATACGGCTACCTTGTTACGACTTCACCCCAATCATTCGTCCCACCTTCGACGGCTAGCTCCTAAAAGGTTACTCCACCGGCTTCGGGTGTTACGAACTCTCGTGGTGTGACGGGCGGTGTGTACAAGACCCGGGAACGTATTCACCGTAGCATGCTGATCTACGATTACTAGCGATTCCAGCTTCATGTAGTCGAGTTGCAGACTACAATCCGAACTGAGAACAGCTTTATGGGATTTGCTTGACCTCGCGGTTTCGCTGCCCTTTGTACTGTCCATTGTAGCACGTGTGTAGCCCAAATCATAAGGGGCATGATGATTTGACGTCATCCCCACCTTCCTCCGGTTTGTCACCGGCAGTCAACTTAGAGTGCCCAACTTAATGCTGGCAACTAAGCTTAAGGGTTGCGCTCGTTGCGGGACTTAACCCAACATCTCACGACACGAGCTGACGACAACCATGCACCACCTGTCACTTTGTCCCCCGAAGGGGAAGACTCTATCTCTAGAGCGGTCAAAGGATGTCAAGATTTGGTAAGGTTCTTCGCGTTGCTTCGAATTAAACCACATGCTCCACCGCTTGTGCGGGTCCCCGTCAATTCCTTTGAGTTTCAGCCTTGCGGCCGTACTCCCCAGGCGGAGTGCTTAATGCGTTAGCTGCAGCACTAAGGGGCGGAAACCCCCTAACACTTAGCACTCATCGTTTACGGCGTGGACTACCAGGGTATCTAATCCTGTTTGATCCCCACGCTTTCGCACATCAGCGTCAGTTGCAGACCAGAAAGTCGCCTTCGCCACTGGTGTTCCTCCATATCTCTGCGCATTTCACCGCTACACATGGAATTCCACTTTCCTCTTCTGCACTCAAGTTTTCCAGTTTCCAATGACCCTCCACGGTTGAGCCGTGGGCTTTCACATCAGACTTAAAAAACCGCCTACGCGCGCTTTACGCCCAATAATTCCGGATAACGCTTGCCACCTACGTATTACCGCGGCTGCTGGCACGTAGTTAGCCGTGACTTTCTGATTAGGTACCGTCAAGGTGCGCATAGTTACCTACGCACTTGTTCTTCCCTAATAACAGAGTTTTACGATCCGAAGACCTTCATCACTCACGCGGCGTTGCTCCGTCAGGCTTTCGCCCATTGCGGAAGATTCCCTACTGCTGCCTCCCGTAGGAGTCTGGACCGTGTCTCAGTTCCAGTGT
Organism: Staphylococcus debuckii; assembly: GCF_003718735.1. Lineage (NCBI taxonomy): Bacteria > Bacillati > Bacillota > Bacilli > Caryophanales > Staphylococcaceae > Staphylococcus > Staphylococcus debuckii. Next base: position 92,092 of record NZ_CP033460.1, read on the forward strand.
GGCCGATCACCCTCTCAGGTCGGCTACGTATCGTTGCCTTGGTAAGCCGTTACCTCACCAACTAGCTAATACGGCGCGGGTCCATCTATAAGTGACAGCAAAACCGTCTTTCATTGCGGAACCATGCGGTTCCGCATATTATCCGGCATTAGCCCCGGTTTCCCGGAGTTATTCCAGTCTTATAGGTAGGTTACCCACGTGTTACTCACCCGTTCGCCGCTAACGTCAGAGGAGCAAGCTCCTCGTCTGTTCGCTCGACTTGCATGTATTAGGCACGCCGCCAGCGTTCATCCTGAGCCAGGATCAAACTCTCCATAAAAGTTTATGATTTGTTTGACTAGCTCATAAAAAACTAATTTGTTTTAAAACGTCTAAGACGTTTGTTAATTGGAATTAACGTTGACATATTGTCATTCAGTTTTCAATGTTCATTTTTTCTGACTCACAAGAATTAATTATACTCTTTTCAAAACTCAAAGTCAAGAACTTTTTAAAAGTTTTTTAAGATTAATTTTGTGAAGATTTGTTGAAGAGTTTGTTTCGTCCTTTCAACAGTTACTAACTATACAGGGTTTCAAAGTTTTTTGCAACCCATAAAAATTACACTTTATAGCTTTAGAAGCCTTGATACACTTGATTTAACGGACTTTTAACAATGCACTTGTAATAAAGTTTGCTTTATCGCGTTAATGTGAGCGTATTCATTTAATATACCCTCTTTTAACCCTTCAAAAACCAAACTTTAATTTTTTTGAAGAAATTTAAAAAAATAACAGCAAAGTATCAAACTGTGTGTTTTACAGTTGATATACCTTACTGTTAATTGCTTTTACATCTCAGTTCTACCTTCTATAGCACGTGATAATGTGACTTCGTCTGCATATTCTAGATCTCCGCCAACTGATAAACCTTGTGCTAGGCGTGTAACTTTAATTCCTATCGGTTTAACAAGTCTAGAAATATACATTGCTGTAGATTCGCCTTCTAGATTCGGATTCATTGCGAGAATCAACTCTTTTACTTCATCATCTTTTAAGCGTTCGATTAATGAGGGAATATTGATATCTTCTGGTCCTATGCCATCCATTGGCGAAATTGCACCATGCAAGACATGGTATAAGCCTTTATATTCGCGCATCTTTTCCATAGCTATTACATCTTTATCATCTTCAACTACACAGATTACGGAGCGGTCACGCTGTTTATCTTGGCAGATATAACATGGATCTTCTTCTGTAATATGTCCGCACACACTGCAATACGTCAATTCGCGTTTCACATCTACTAAGGCTTTCGCAAATTGTACGACGTCATCTTCTTGCATATCTAATACATGAAAAGCCAGACGTTGTGCCGTCTTTGGCCCAATGCCTGGCAATTTCATGAAACTATCGATAAGTTTCGAAATCGGTTCAGGATAATGCATCAGTTATCACATTCCAGGAATGTTCAAGCCTTTAGTGTGTTTGCCTAAACGTTCTGATGTTAGTTCATCTGCTTTGTTCATCGCTTCGTTTGTAGCTGCTAACACTAAGTCTTGAAGCATTTCAACATCGTCTGGATCAACTGCTTCTTCGTCAATCACTACGTCTACTACTTCTTTATGGCCAGTTACAACAACTTTAACCATACCGCCGCCTGCTGAACCTTCTACTTTTTCATCTTTTAATTTTTCTTGCTCTTCAGCCATTTTCTTTTGCATTTTTTGCATTTGTTTCATCATTTGTTGCATATTTCCGCCACCGCGCATAATATATTTCCTCCTTGATTCTTTGTTTGTAATTTAATGTTCTTAAGTCTGCTGACATGAATTTTCTATTCTTTAGGGTGGTTCTTCTTTCCTAATAATCTTATTTTACTATTATATGGTAGAAACTCGTCCCACGTCATTTCACATCAGTATTGATATAGTGAATTATAACATATCGGCATAGTGTCTTTCGACAATATTAATCCTCATCTGTAAGGTGAACTGTCTCCTCGCCGAACATGTCTTTAGCTTTCTGCACAATATCCACTTCTTTGGACTGCTCTGGTTCGTTAGCGTCCTCTCCTGTTTGATTGCTTCCGCCTCTTTTACGGTTCTTGATATATTCAGAACGTACTTGCAGCCATTGATCCGCTGGCACGCCGACCACCGAAACATTTTTATTAATGATATTACGTACAACTTCTTCTAAACTGCCACGTTTTTCATCATCATCATTCACAATTTCACAATGAATTTCCGCTTCAAATTGCACTAACACGCTTTTTTCGCTTGCAGCTACAGGTATAGAATTCTGTAATAAGCTGACCAAGGCTTTTTGATTGTGATTTTTAGCGTGATCAATGACTTCTTGCCAATGATCTTTCAAGAGTTTGATATCTTCTTTATTCGCATTATCTAGCACTTTAGCAATTTGAGTCATAGAATAAGAGTTCTTGCTTCTGCGACGTCCGCGTGAATTACTTTTTTGCTTAGGCGGAGTATTAGTCGTTGTCACCCCGTGTTGTTTCAATGCATTCAACTCTTGTTCTAAGTGTTCCAAACGTTGCAGCAAGGCACTATTCACATCGTTATTTTGCTGAACAGGTTGGGGTTCAGCCGATGCTTGATGCGCATTAGCAGAATGCATATCAGTGTTCGCTAAAGGCGCGTTACCTTCTTTAATCAACTCAGCCATTTTGACCAACAACACTTCAAAGTGTACATTCTGATTTACACTGAAACGCACAGATACTAATGTATCATTGATTAAATCAATCATTTTATATAGTGTATCTAAATCAAACGCCATCAATGCGTCATATTCTGTTTCTCGCTGTGCTGTTTTATTCATAATGGTATCGCGTACAAAATAAATCAAATCATTAATTAAACGATTCACTTCTTTACCTTCAGCGATAAATTGATGGTAGCGCGCAAATGCATCTTTAACTTGACCGTTGGCTACATCATTCAATAAGGCATTTAATGAAGCTTCATCTACACTGCCAGTCACATTCAAAGCATCTTGCAAGGTTAAATGTTCATCGCCGAATGCAATAGCTTGGTCCATGATACTTAATGCATCACGCATGCCGCCTTCAGAAGCTTTTGCAATGAAAGCAATCGCTTCTTCGTCGTACTCAATATGCTGCGATTCTGCTACGTAACGTAAACGTTCGATAATTTGCTCTAAACCAATAGCTTTAAAATCAAAACGTTGCGCTCTTGAAATAATAGTAGGAGGAATCTTATGAGGCTCTGTAGTCGCCAGAATAAAAATAGCATGTGCCGGCGGTTCTTCTAGGGTTTTCAGCAAGGCATTGAATGCACCTGTTGTCAGCATATGGACCTCATCTATAATGTAGACTTTATATTTTGATTGCGATGGTGCGTATTTCACTTTATCACGGATATTTCTAATTTCGTCGACCCCATTGTTGCTCGCCGCATCGATTTCAATGACATCTGAATTAGAACCTTGCGTAATACTCTTACAAATATCACATTCATTACAGGGTTCTCCGTCTACACTATTAGGGCAATTAATGGCTTTCGCAAAAACCTTCGCAATACTTGTCTTCCCTGTCCCTCTTGGACCGCTGAAGATGTATGCATGCGATTGTTTACCTTTAGCAATAGCATTACGGAGCGTCTTGGTTACATGCTCTTGACCGACCACATCGTCGAAACTTTGAGGACGGTACATTCTATATAAAGCTTGATAGTTCACTTACTTTCGCACCTCCGAATACAAATCATCATTATTATAGCATGCCAAGTTAACTGAACGCGATGATACAATTTATATCTCTTAGATATTCTCTAAAATCAACTTGCCTTGGGGGCAGGTGTCCAAACTCTCCCATAATAATATGATACTGAATTGATTGATATCTTCATTGTCTGGTACTTCTACTGCACACTCTGAAAGGGGATCAAATCCTAAAGACTGAAAATATTCTGGTTCCCCTTCTACTATAATTTCATTGTAGCCCGCTTCTTTAGCCCGGCTCTCTGCGGCTTCAACCAGCGCTTTACCGATGCCGTACTCTCTAAAGTCTTCTTTTACCGAAAGGGATTTAATCATCAGCGGATGTTGCAAGTCTTCTCCGTTCACAATCATTTCTTCCATTAAGAGTATATGACCTACGATTTCATCTTCGTCTGTGCGTGCTATCATTTCGAAGTCTGGGTTGTAGGTCGGAATGCGTCTCAATCTGCGCAGGCTGTCTTCGTAATATTCTCCTTCGAATAAACCTTCGCTGTCTTTCTTATCTTTCAGGTGCGCGATAATCGCGTAGTCGTTCTCTGTCACAGTTCCTAGTAAGATTTGCATAAAATCCCTCCATTGAATTGGGCAAAGTATTAGGTACATTATAACGTAATTTGTAGTTTTCGCTTATGATTAAGGTTCTGACCTTGCATTCTTTCCTCAAACGTCTTAGACTTTTATCAATGAATGTAAATTTTGTAAATTTATTGTTAAAAATGTGGTAAGATATTGAGTAATTACTATTTTGAACTTGAATTCCATATCTGCTGAGGGAGGCGATGTGATTGGTTATCAAAAATAAAGCTTATACTATTTTGGGGATAGTGTTTATGGTGCTGTGCCTAGCAAGTTTCGCCACAATGCATAATGTTTGGATGATTATTCCAGGATTTGTCTGTGGTGTCCTTTTCTTAGCATTCGGCCTGCACTTCAAAGATAGAAAAGAAATGCAAAAAGATAAATTGCGCAAGCATGAATTACAGAGTGAATATCGAATTTAAGAAGCTGAGACATTACTTTGTCCCAGCTTTTTTCATATTTAATATTCCATTTTGCGTTGTTTACGTCCATGCAAGAGATAGTAGAGTCCGATTACTAAAATCAACAATACGGCCATGGCAAAATAAAGGTTGCGATAGCCGAAACTGCCAATGACAATTCCGAGTATTGTCGGTCCTGCTCCCGCTCCTAAGTCAGCAAAGATATAGAATGTTGAAGTTGCCAAGCCTATTTTTTCTGGAGGTGAAGCCTGCAGCGCAATAGTTTGGAAAGATGGAATCAAGGTACCGTAACCAATACCGATGAAAATGGCTGAGATTAAAAGCACCCAGCTTGTATGCGCGACTGCTAATAATGCCAATCCAATTACGAAGATTACCAGCGTAGGATAAACCACTTTATTGGCGCCATAGTTATCGAATACTTTGCCTGTTATCGGACGTACAATAAAGGTACTTAAGGCATAAACGACAAAGAAGAAGCTGGCTGCCGCCGCAAGTCCGATATGTGCTGCGTAGGAATCCAAGAATGCAAGCACGCTAGAGTAAGCAATTCCTACAAACACGATAACAATAGAAATCGGTACTGCTTGTTTTTGGAAAAATTGTGCCAATCCTTTAGGCTGTGCCTCTCTCTGTTCTTCCTTTTTCACAGAAGGTTGTCTGATATTTGAAATAAACAATGCGAGAATTGCTGCTAATACAATACAGATCAAGCAGACAATAAAGTTGCTTTGAAAGTTCAACTTCTGGTTGATTAAGATGCCTAAAAAAGGACCTATTGCGGATGCGACTGTCGTACTGAGCGCGTAGTAACCTATGCCCTCGCCTTTGCGGTCATCCGGAACAATGGTAGAAGAATAAGTTCCTGTAGTGGTAGAGGACATGCCGAATGCGATACCGTGTATCAAACGCACAATCATTAAGACTAGCAAGCTGTGTATTAAGAAATACAAGCCGATTGCTACAAATGAGAAAATCAAACCGAAGAAGAGTGTTTTCTTCAAATTTAAACGATCAATATATTTCCCAGTAAATAAACGTCCAAACAGCATACCAATGATAAATATACCTGCTGCTAGACCGCCCATCGTTTCATTCGCATGAAAAGTATTAATGGTAAATGCAGTAACTGTAACGATTAAAGCGTAATGAATAATATACATGAGGAAGTTAATGATGGTAATGAAAATAAAATCTTTCGTCCATAAATTGCGATACATACATTTCGCGCTCCCTTTAATAATTTCTATTAATTTAATATCTCTAGTATATTGATAAACAATACTAATGTATAATGGAGATTATTAATGAATACATTAGTGTTACTTATGTAATGAAAGGATAAAACAATTGAACTTTATTCAACTGCATCACGTTAAAACAATACATGAGACCGGTTCTATCACCAAAGCCGCTCATCTTCTGCATATTACGCAATCTGCTCTTAGCCAATCGATTTCAAACTTAGAAACAGAATTAGATATTCAACTATTCAAACGTCAAAAAAGCGGGACGACTTTAACAGAGCAAGGTCGCCAAATATTTCCTATTATGATGGATTTAATCGATCAAGAAACCTTGTTATATGATAAGATTCAATCCTTGAACGCTGAAATGGAAGGCTCGCTGTCGATTGCGACAATTCCTAGTTTGTTCATGACGATTGTTCCTGGCGTGCTGTCAGTTTTTAAAAAAGATAACCCTAATATAGAGGTGCATATTGTAGAAGCTGAAAACGATGAGATTAAGCAGCTGGTGGCGGCGGGAGAAGCGGATATCGGCTTGTATTCAATACTGAACGAGGATGACTTGGAGGTGGCAGAAACACAATATACACCATTATTTTCTAGTGCCTTCACTGCAATTGTTCCTAAAGATTCAAAGCTGGCTTATTTAAAAAAATTATCCTTAGAGGATATCAAATCTTTTCCTTTTATCTTGTATGATCGTACTTTTTATAAGAAAAATATTCAGAAGTTCGAAGCGGCCAATGGTCCTATCAACTTGTTATTTTCTACCGATAATGTCGGTGTACTATTCAACTCTGTAGCTGAAGGACTCGGAATCAGTATCTTGTCTGACTTGATGGTACAAAACACACCTTTTTATCAGCGCAATATGATTACTACTGTTCCGATTGGCGCTCCTTTCAATCAAATGATCGAGTTCGGTGTGCTGCACCTGCAACATTCTGATAAGGATAAACTGATTGCAGAATTCAAGAATTATTTAGCGGAAGCTGCGGATAGATTGATATGAGAGCTGAGGAGGGGGCGCTAAGTTTGGCGCTTTCTGGACACTTCTTGAAAATTTGTGTCTAGATTCCGGGGTTTTCTAGACACTTCTCAAAAATTTGTGTCCAGATTCGGGGCTTTTCTGGACACTTCTCAATAACTTGTGTCTAGATTCCGGCACTTTCTAGACACTTCCCGATAACTTGTGTCTAGATTCCGGCCTTTTCTGGACACTTCCCAAAAACTTGTGTCTAGATTCCGGCGCTTTCTAGACACTTCTCGAAAACTTGTGTCCAGATTCGGGCGCTTTCTAGACACTTCTCAATAACTTGTGTCTGGATTCCCTACTAATTCATCATCCCGCCCATAAATCTTCGCATTAAAAAAGGAAATCAAGGGTTGCGCTCCCTCAATTTCCTACTTCGCTTCTATGTATAAAAATGAATATAAAAATACCGCGCAACTTTGCTTCGAATGTGTATCATGAACGTTACCAAAGTCGACAGCTAAATCTCGGCTACCCTACGGCACATATGAGAATCCACTTAATGCTGCTTCCGTCAGGACCTGACATGATTCATGGGTTCATATTGCATAGGACCGAAATCTTCAAACACCTCGTGCTTTGGGCAGACTTCACAAGTACACACCCTAGGCAAAGTATTCAGTCTCGCATAAGCGGATTTCGAGAACAGGGAACCGCTACCTCCCCACCTAGCACGGCAAGATATATCATACTATATTTAAAGGTCGTAATGCAAGCTTTAACGATTTGTAAATTTCGTGAATTTTAAGTTCCCTCTATTAAAAAGAAAGCCTTGAAGAGCTAGCCTCTATTTAAGGTTTCGTTTGCTCGATTTTTTGATAAGCATATTTAGAATAAGCGAAAGGTATTGCCCCGCCAACTAATGCGAATATTAATAAAGCTGTGATATTATTGATTGCTCGGAATAAAGCTAAAATGAGTAATAGGAAGCCTACTACAATAAACAAACGTGAAGTAAATCGATGCGTTCTTTTCCATACCGCTTCACTAGCTTTCGTCCACTGATTTCGAATACCCATATTCTCAGCGTTAACCGGAACAATTTGTAAATAGTTCCCCCATAAAATTAATAAGAAACTAAGAATTAATATTCCTATAAAATGATTCATAATATTGTATCCAAGTGCATGAAAAATCATTAATATACTCAATAGATACATAAAACTTTGCACCATAGGATTCCAAAAAGCCGTATCGAAGCTTACATTACCAAACTTCTTATGATATTTATCACGTTTAGCATTTCTTTTGATTACGCTATAACTCACTATCATGATTAATATTATGACGATAGGTGCAGTAACCTTATTCAAATATAAATCCAGTTGATTCTGGTTATTGTAATGTAACGGTATGGTCCACGGTAAAAACGGCATAAATATTATCCACGTTGCTACCGTTAAAATAATCATAGCTAAGCCGAAATGTTCAAATTTTTTTGTACCAACTTCAACTTCTTTCATTTCAAACCCCTTCCTAATCTTGTTTAAATTGAATAATCCATTTAATCACTTCTTCAAAAACAGATAGGTTCAAGTGATAATACAAATATTTTCCTTTTCGTTCTGAGTAAATTAAATCGTTCAATCTAAGTATTTTAAGGTGCTGTGAAACACTCGCTTGACTCATATCGAAATGCTCGGCAATTTCGCTAGCTGTCAATTTCTGTTCTTTCAACATTTCTAGAATAGATCTTCTAGTCGAATCTGACAGTGCTTTGAAGATATCTCTCATTAAATTTCCTACCTTCATTTAATCATTTAAGAATATACTTAAATGTTATCGATAAAAATTGCCGAAGTCAAATTTGATAAATAATCTGCATTTGTATAATGTAAAAGACCAACTCATGATAAGTTTCACGAATTGGTCTTTGTTTCATCTTCTTGAAAAATCTACGAATCTGAAATCTGTCGCAATATGCTTTGCGACATTATATTGGAATTTTGTCATATCTTTCAAATGTACGACTCCGCGGACGGTTGCTGTGTATGGCGGATTGATCTCGCCGAATGCTTCATATTCTTGTTCTGAAAAAGGTTCGAAAGTAATGGCTTTGCGTGAGTAGCTGATATCTAATCCTAAGTCTTGTTCGATATAATTGTATAAAGAATCAGCTACAATTTCTTTTGTTAAATTCGGCACAACTGCTTCCACCAAATAATCTTCATCAATGATTTTCACGCGCCCGTCGGCTTTACGATAACGTATGAGATGCCAGAGTTGATCTTCGTTACTCAGGTTCAAGGCTTCTCTCACGTTAGGCACCTCTCCAGCGGTTTCTTTTTCCAAAACTTTCACTTCGGTTTCGAGTTCGATGCCTAGTCTTTCTTGTACTTCTTTGAAGCTGGTCAGTTTTGAAAAGGGAAATTCTGTCACGCCTTGATAGATGACGATGGAGCCTTTGCCTCTGATTTTCTGAATCATGCCTTCGCTGACGAGTAAATTCAGGGCTCGGCGTACTGTTTCACGTGAAGCTTTGTAGGTGGTTACTAGGTCGTTTTCGGAGGGAAGTTGTTCTCCGTATTTGATTTCTTCATTTAAAATGCTTGTTTTTAAATCGTCGTAGATTTTAGTGAATTTCTTAGGTTTCGTTAACATTGCGCTCACTCGATTCTTTACTGTAAATTACTGTTCAATCACAATGGCACCGTAGCCTGCGATTTCTCCATTGTTGATAGTGCCGCGTTCTAGAATAACTTCGCCGTTGGTATCTAGGTCTTCTGGTACCATCACGGGTTCTTGGTTGAAGTTTGCAATCACGAGCCATGTTTTCCCGTCGTAGCTGCGTTGATAAATCATGAGATTCGGATCATCCATATATAATGGAAGGATATCGCCGTATGTCACAATATCATGTTCATGACGCAAGCGGATGAGTTCGCGATAGGTTTGCAAAACTGAATGGTCATTTTCGATTTCATCTTCTACATTGATATGTTGATAATTTTCAGGAATATCTATCCACGGTGTGCCGCTTGTAAATCCGGCATGTTCCCCAGCAGTCCACTGCATAGGGGTGCGTGAATTATCACGTGATTTCTGAGCTAGAATCTGCAATATTTCTTGCTCTGGCACGCCTTGAGCTTTCAAATGGTCATAAGCATTCAAGGATTCTACGTCTCGATATTGATGAATATCTGTAAAATGCGGATTGGTCATGCCGATTTCTTCACCTTGATAAATATAAGGTGTACCTTGCAGCATATGCAGGGCTACAGCTAACATCTTCGCGCTCTTCTGACGCATTTCTTCTGTTGAATCATCACCAAAACGAGATACGACACGAGGTTGATCATGGTTGCACCAGAAAATAGCATTCCAACCGTTGCCGTCATGAATGCCGATTTGCCATTCCATTAAAATACGTTTCAACTCAATAAAGTCAAAGTCTGCTTTTGTCCACTTTTCTCCATCTTGGTAATCTACTTTTAAATGGTGGAAATTGAAAACGCTATTCAACTCTTCGCGTTCTGGATTCGTATATTTGATACAGTTATCAATTGTAGTTGAAGACATTTCTCCGACTGTCATTAAATCTTTGCCACCGAAAGTATTGCGGTTCATTTCATGGATAAATTCATGGACGCGCGGACCGTCTGTGTAAAATTCTTTACCGATTTTATCTGAATCACGGAATTCACCTTTTGAAATCAAGTTGATGACGTCGAAGCGGAAACCGTCTACACCGAAATCTATCCAATAATTAATCATGTCATAGAGTGCTTCACGCACTTTAGGGTTGTCCCAGTTCAAATCTGCTTGCGTTACATCGAAGAGATGCAAATAGTATTCATCAGTGGCTTCGTCATATTTCCAAGCATTTCCACCGAACTTAGATTCCCAATTTGTTGGCGGCGCACCCTCTTTCGCAGATTTGCGGAAGAAATAATAATCACGATATGGATTGTCCGGAGCAGAAATGGCTTCTCTAAACCACTCATGCTCAGTGGATGTGTGATTAATCACAATATCCAGCATCACTTTCAAATGATGCTTGTGGGCTTCATCCAGCAAGTGGCGCAAATCTTCTTTCGTGCCAAAATCTTCATTGATACTTAAATAGTCGCTGATATCATAACCATTATCATTCATCGGTGATTGATAGACCGGTGTTAACCAAAGATAATCTACACCTAAATATTCAAGGTAATCCATTTTTTCAATAATTCCATTTAAATCACCTACACCGTTGCCAGTTGTATCATTAAAGGATTTTGGGTAAATTTGATAAACTACAGATTTTTTCCAATCATTCTGTTGCATAATATGACCACCTTTTCCTCTCTCTTTATAGAAAAACAGAACATCTGGAAAGTGATGTTCTGTTTTGCATTCAATCAAATCATTCGCTCATTTATCTCTATTTTAACTGATATTACTGCTTAGTCGACCATCTCTTTCGCTTTATTTTTAGCGAAGTTAGAAAAGACGACTGTTAAGATAGCTGGTACAATCACTGCAATGATGGTACAAATTCCATATACAATCCAATATTCTTTCTGAATGGAAATGATGGCTGGTACACCACCGACACCCACATTTCCTAATACTTTACTTGCGCCGATAATGCTTCCTAATACACATGAAGTCACAATCGCTGCGACGAATGGATATTTCATTGGAATGTTTACCCCGAACATAGCGGGTTCAGTCACGCCGAGCAAGCCAGAAATACCTGAAGTTAAAGCAAGTCCTTCTTCTTTGGCCATTTTACGACGTTTGTATACATACCAAGCGCCGAATGCGGCTGAACCTTGGCAGATATTTGAGATTGCCAAGATTGGCCATAAGTAAGTACCGCCTAATTTGCTTCCCATTAATTGGAAATCGACTGCTAAGAACATGTGATGTAAACCTGTAATTACAAGCGGAGCATAGAACAGTCCGTAGATTGCGCCGCCTAACCAGCCTGCACGGTTAAATAAGAAGGTTACAGCATCTGTAATACCTGTTCCAATCCACAATGCAATCGGTCCGATCACTAAGAAGGCTAAGAATCCTGTTACGAGTAAAGCAACAGGTCCGACTACTAACATCTTAATGGAATCATGGACCACTTTATTCAAGGCCTTTTCAATCTGGGCCAGCACATATGACGCTAATAATACTGGCAAGACTTGTCCTTGGTAGTTCAATTGTTTCACGTCTAAACCGAAGATATGCCAGACTGGTATTTTTGAACCTTGATTCAAATCATATTGCGAAACGAGTTGCGGATGCATCAAGACAAGTCCTAGTACTAAACCTAATACTGGATTTCCGCCGAATACACGCATACTGCTCCAACCAATTAATGCTGGCAAGAAAATGAACGCAGTAGTTGCGATGACGTTCACAATATCCGCGAAATCATGAATCTGCGGGAATTGTTCCGTTAGAGGTTTCGGTCCGAATAAATCTTTCATAGTTAAGAGGTTGTATATCCCCATTAATAGACCGGCCGTTACGATGGCTGGTAAGATTGGAATGAAAATATCACCCAGCAATTTAACGAGACGTTGCAGTGGATTCCCTTTCTTAGCTGCCGCTGCTTTGACTTCATCTTTCGAAGCCCCTTCTTTGCCGATATTATCCATAAATTTCTTGTACACTTCATCAACTGTCCCAGGTCCGATTACAATTTGATATTGATTATCCGCTTTAAATTGTCCTTTAACAAGCGGATTATCACTTAATTTATCCTTATCTACTTTATCGTCGTCCTTCAATACTAAGCGTAATCGTGTCACACAGTGCGTTGCGGTTTCTACGTTTTCAGCGCCTCCGATTGCCTCGACAATCTGTTTGACGTCTTTATCTTTCACAGCCATCCGACTCACTCCCTTTGTTTGATATTTGAGTCTATTGTACTTGTCTATACAAGTTATGTAAAGGCTTTCATTGAAAAATAATAACTGCTTCGCTTAAATCTCTTCTAATTTAACTTAAAAAAAGTGACGGAACTGCTGAATTCCGTCACTTTATATTTCATGCATTTTCTGTTGCCTTACGTTCAATTATTTGTATTAAATTACCGCATGTATCATCGAAAATAGCGAATTTAACACCATTTTCATAATCCATCGGCGCCATCGTAAATCCGACACCTTGCTCTTTAAGTCGTTGATATTCTGCCTGTACATCATCCACATCAAACATCGTACAAGGAATCCCTTCTTCTTTTAGCCCTTCTTGATACGCTTGAGCAACGGGATGATTGTTAGGTTCAAGCAACAACTGCGTGCCCTCTGGATTTTCTGGAGAAACTACAGCTATCCATCTATAATCTCCAGCTGGTACATCTGCTTTCTTTTGAAATCCTAATATTTCTGTGTAAAACTTTAATGCTTGGTCTTGATCGTCTACAAATATACTTGCGACTTTAATTTCCATGGGGCATAACCTCCATTGTGAGTTAGTTCTTTCTTTCCTTATTTTTAAAAAAAGTAAACTAGAAAGACGAGAAATTAAGATAGATTACTGGAACCTTAAAAATACAAATTAAAAAGGCAAGCACTCAATACGAAATTGAATGATTGCCTTTTTATATCTATTAGTCTTGGATTTCATTTATAATAGCGGAGGAAGAGGGATTCGAACCCCCGCGAGCCGTTAAGCTCCTGTCGGTTTTCAAGACCGATCCCTTCAGCCGGACTTGGGTATTCCTCCAATAAGCACAATAAACATCTTATTATACCCCATCATAAAAGTCAATCAATTTTTTAAGTAAATTTTACACAATTCTTGTTGACAAATTCATATTGCAACAAAATAGAGGGACGATTGTCCCTCTATTATTGAATTTTATTAATTTAAAACAAGCTGCCTTTGTAAATATCTGTGCACAGATTTTGCGACTCCGCGCCCTTCTTTAATCGCCCAAACAACTAGACTTTGGCCACGTCTCGCATCACCTGCTGCAAAGATATGCGGTTGATTTGTCGCATAGTCGTTCTCATCTGCTATGATTTTATTTCGCTCTGTGTGTAAGTCGAACGTATTTGGAACAGTATTTTCAGTGCCTGTAAATCCAATCGCTAGTAGGATCAAATCTGCAGGCCAATGCTTTTCAGTATCGTCAATTTTCGTACTGCCATCTGGCATTTTTCTCAAAGTTTGCGTATAAACCCCTCGCACATTACCAATACGGTCTACATCGTAACGCATGGTTTGCGCGCCATAAGCACGCGGTTCGTAACCGAAGCGTTCTTCTGCTTCTTTATGTGCGTAATCCATTTTAAATACAGGCATTGATAACGGCCAATAGGGATTACCTTGAATTTCATAACGCTCAGGCAGCTTTGTACGATAATTGAACTGTACTACTGTTTTGCAATTCTCACGCAAAGCAGTCGCAACACAGTCAGCTCCCGTATCCCCCGAGCCAATTACAATTACATTCTTTCCTTCGGCACTGATTTCGGCATTTTCTGGTTCTAATTCTCCATTTGCAATTTGCGTTTGTTCTGTTAAATAATCCATAGCGAAGTGTATGCCGTATCCCATGCGTCCTTCTAACGGAAGGTCTCTTGCTTGTTGGGAACCTGTACACACTATGATGGCATCAAATTCAGATTCAAGCGTCTCTTTAGAGATATCTTTTCCGACTTCTGTATCCGTTACAAAATGGATACCTGCTTCCTCCATTAATCGAATACGACGACGTACTACATCTTTATCTAATTTCATATTCGGAATGCCGTACATCAACAAACCGCCTGCTTCGTGCGCACGTTCATAAATGGTCACTTCATACCCCTTTGCATTCAATTCGTCAGCTGCAGTCAATCCTGCAGGACCGCTTCCTATAATAGCTACGCGTTGCTCTAAACGCTGTGCAGGTAGTCTCGGTTGAACCCATCCATTTTCAAATGCTTCATCGATGATAGTACGCTCAATTCCTTTAATCGCGACCGGATCACGATTGATATTCATCACACAAGCTTGTTCGCACGGCGCCGGACACACACGCCCTGTGAAATCCGGAAAGTTATTAGTTTCTGCTAAACGTTCGTAGGCTGCTTTATAATCTTGATGAAAGACCAGATCATTCCACTCTGGTATATAATTTCCAATCGGACAGCCTATTGTATCACGTTCAACCTGTTGGCCTGTCTGGCAAAAAGGCGTTCCGCAATCCATACATCTCGCACCCTGCATGCTGGCATCTTCTTTTGAAAAACACTGTTGAAATGCTGCATGACTCGTTAAGCGTTCTGCTAACGAAAGTTCCGGTAGTGCTTGTCTGTCATACTTCATAAATCCTTTAAATTCCCCCATCTGAAAACACTCCTTCCTTTCCGTTAATAAACAACTGAAAATGGTTCTTCTGTTGCTGTCACTTCAGTGCTTGAATCGTAAAATGCATTTAAAACTGCTTTGTCATTGTCTTCTGCTAAACGTTGATGCATTTCCAACTTATGCATCATGAGCTTGTAATCTTTAGGAATTACTTTTACTACACGGTCAGCAATATTATCAAAATCAGCTAAAACAGCTGCTGCCTTCTTACTTCCTGTATACGTAATATGTTCTTCTAACATGTCACGCAAAATTTGAAATTCTTCTGGATGAGATAACATATCGAAATCCAATGTGTCTAAAGCATGGTAAGCTTTAAATTGTTCTACATCATCTGGGAAGATATAGGCTACACCGCCGCTCATCCCTTGACCAAAGTTATCTCCGACGTTACCTAAGACAACTACGCGGCCTCCTGTCATGTATTCCAATCCATGATTACCAATTCCTTCTACAACTGCATGTACACCGCTGTTTCTAATACAGAAACGCTCTCCGGCATAACCGTTGATAAAGGCTTTGCCGCTGGATGCTCCATAGAAACATACATTTCCGGCAATAATATTTTCTTCACGTTCTGTGTTCGGTGCATTAATAATAATCTTACCGCCTGATAAACCTTTACCAACATAATCATTGGCATCACCCGTGTGATGAATCGTTAATCCAGATGGTGTAAATGCACCGATGCTTTGGCCAGCATGGCCAGTAGTTTCAACATAAATCGTATCTTCGGGTAAACCTTCCGCTCCATGTGCTTGAGTAATTAGACTGCCGGCAGTTACACCTACATCACGCTGCTCGTTGCACAAATGATAATGTCCTCTGAATTTCGTTCCAGCCGAAATGGCCGCTTCTGCGTCTGGAATCAATTCAGTTGCATCAAAGCCTTCTGCTAGGTGATGCTGCTGTTCAATTTCTTTAAAACGCGGTCCTGTTTCTTGATGTAAAAGTGGTATCACATTCAGAGAACGCGCTTTTTCATTATGAACCTCTGCTGAAGGTTCTAATAAATCTGAACGGCCAATCAATTCATCTACTGTTCGTAAACCAAGTTCAGCTAATATTTCACGTAATTCATGTGCGATGAAATGCATGAAATTGACCACGTGATCTGCGCGCCCTGTAAACAGTTTACGCAAATCTTCATTTTGTGTCGCCACGCCGACTGGACAAGTATCTTTGTGGCACACACGCATCATAATACAACCGAGCACAACTAAAGGCGCAGTTGCAAAACCGAATTCTTCAGCCCCTAATGCACAAGCATAAGCAACGTCATGTCCTGTTAAGAGCTTGCCATCTGTTTCTAATCTTACACGTGAACGTAAATTATTCATCATGAGAGTTTGATGCGTTTCTGCTAGACCGATTTCCCAAGGCAGTCCAGCATGTTGAATACTCGTTTTAGGTGAAGCGCCCGTTCCGCCGTCAAAACCACTGATAACAATTTTATCAGCGAAAGCTTTTGCCACACCTGCTGCTATTGTTCCGACACCACTTTTAGAAACTAATTTCACTGCAATATTCGCTTTTGGATTCGCATTTTTCAAATCATGAATCAATTGTGCTAAATCCTCAATTGAATAAATATCGTGATGTGGCGGTGGAGAAATCAAACCGATTCCTGGTGTCGATCCTCGAACTTCAGCAATCCACGGATAAACTTTAGAACCTGGCAACTGTCCGCCTTCCCCTGGTTTAGCGCCTTGTGCAACCTTGATTTGAATTTCAGTTGCATGTTGCAAATAATCACTTGTTACTCCAAAGCGTCCAGATGCCACTTGTTTAATTGAACTTGTAAAATTCTCACCTTCAGGTCCCAATAGATAACGTTCTGGTTCCTCGCCGCCTTCACCGCTGTTACTCTTACCTCCGATTTGATTCATCGCTTCAGCCAAAGTAGAGTGCGCTTCTCTCGAAATAGAGCCGTAGCTCATGGCTCCCGTATTGAAACGATGTACAATCGCTTCAATAGGTTCAACCTCATCGATATTGATAGGATTACGAGATTTAAATTTCATCAACTGGCGAATATGATCTGTACGCTGTTCATTGACACTTCGAGAATATTCTTTAAACATCGCGTAATCATTTTCCCGGCAAGCATGTTGCAACAATCGGATGGTTGTCGGATTGAAGGCATGATATTGCCCTTGTTGACGCCATTGGAAAGTACTGCCTGAGTCTAGATGTTTCTCTTCTCGACTTTGACGCGCTTTATTCTCCTTATCAATCAAATCAATGGTTAAACCTGAAAGTTTAGACTGTGTACCTGTGAAATATTTATCAATGACTGCTTGAGATAGACCGACCGCTTCAAAGATTTGAGCCCCTTGATAACTTTGAACGGTTGAAATACCCATTTTCGCCATAACTTTGATGACACCTTCAGCCAACACATCAGTATAAACTTTGACTTGTGATGCAACATCGCCAGATAATTCCCCTTGTCTGACTAATGCTGCAACGGTTTCTTGCGCTAAATACGGTAATACTGCATTAGCGCCATATCCTAATAAACATGCGACATGATGTACTTCGCGGATTTCTCCGCCTTTTGCGACAAGACTGGTCTCTTGACGCAAATCTTCATTTATCAACGCCTGATGCAAATAACTTACCGCCAGTAAAATTGGAATTGCATAGCCTTCTTCATTTTGTAAGCCGCTGTCATCTAAAATTAAAATATCATGTCCCTGTTTTACTGCTTGTACTGCTTTATTTCTCAAATCTTCTAAGGCATCCTCTAAACTTCCGTTATAAAGCGTCGATAAATATTGCGCATTAAAAGGTCCTGCTTCTGCTTCTTCCAATTGTACTTCCGTAAGCACTGGATGCTTCAATTGCAAACGATTCAAGGCTTCTGTATTAGGAAGCAACAAATTGCCTTCTTTTCCTAAGTACGTCAACTCACTCGTCACAATCTTTTCGCGATAGGCGTCAATCGGCGGATTGGTAACTTGCGCAAATAATTGTTTGAAGTAATTAAATAACGACTCTGGGCGCTCATTCAGCACAGCGAGCGGCGCATCGTACCCCATCGCACCAATCGGATCTTTCTTACCTTCCACCAGTTCTTTCATATACTTATGAATTTCTTCACGCGTATAACCGAATTGCTTTTGCAAACGTTGCAACGTCTCTTGATTCCATGCTTCATCTTTAAAAGGAAGATCTAGATTGATATTTACTTTATGATTTTCTAACCATGACTCATAAGGCAATTCGCCTGCAATTTCTTTCTTCAAAATGTGATTATTCACCACTTCATGTTTATCAAAATCAACGAGCAGCAAGCGTCCAGGATTCAAACGTCCTTTAAACGCTACGTCTGCTTCATCGACATCAATCACACCTACTTCAGAAGAAAAGATAATATGGTTATCTTTGGTGATAGTATAGCGTCCAGGTCTTAAGCCGTTACGGTCCGTCAGCGCTCCGATTTTATCTCCATTACAGAACGAAATCATCGTCGGTCCGTCCCACGGTTCCATTAAATAACTGTAATACTCATAAAATGCCCGTACAGAACTCTGATTTGCTTTACTGTATTGCCAAGGTTCAGGTACTAACAACATTGCAGCCTTTTCCGGTTCCATAGCTAAAGATAGAAATTCTAAAGCATTATCTACAATTGAAGAGTCACTGCCGTCCACATCTAAGATCTCATGAACTTTCGCACGGTCATTTTCATCAAATAATGTTTCTATCAACCGCTTTTGACGTGCACGCATCCAATTAATATTTCCGCGAATCGTATTAATTTCGCCATTATGCATCAGCAAACGGTTAGGATGCGCACGTTTCCAACTCGGAAAGGTATTCGTACTAAAACGAGAATGTACTAAACCAAGTTTAGAAATATAATCTGGATGATTTAAATCTATAAACAAACTTTTAATTTGATCTGAGCGCAACCACCCTTTATAGACAATCGTTTTCGTTGATAAGCTCGTAAAATAAAGCTCTAATCCTTGCTCATCACCATAGAATTCAATTTGTTTACGCGCAAGATACAAGCGTTTTTCAGCATCTGCACTGTGATTTAAATCTATAAATATTTGTTGGATATAAGGCATGGTTTCAGCTACATGTGGCGGAACTGCTGACACTTCAACCGGAACATTTCGATAGCCGAGGACTTTCAGCCCTTCACTTTCAAAATAAGCTCGAAATACTGTTTCGTGTGTCGATCCTTCTACAGGAGTATTGGTGAAAAACAATCCTACTGCATACTCACCTTCAGCAGGCAAATCAAAATCAGTATGTTTCTTAAAATAATCAAACGGAATTTCCGTCATTATTCCTGCACCGTCACCTGTCATGCCGTCTGCACCAATCCCCCCACGATGGTCTAAGCGACGTAACATTTCAAGTGATTGAATCACAATATCATGCGATCGTAAATTATCCATATTGGCATAAAAACCAATACCGCAAGCATCATGCTCATTTCGTGAATCATATAAACCTTGGTTCTGTATTTTTTTGCCCATGCTTGCTCCTCCTTTTATATACGTTGTATGAATTTTCAGATTTTTATTGATAACTAATATAATATAGAAGGCGATTCTTCTGTTCAATACGGAAATTAGATGATATTATTCTAATTATTAGAACAATAAGCGGGGTGCAGAATATGGAATTCAAACAACTCAAATACTTTATTGAGGTCGCAAAACGTGAACATTTATCCGAAGCAGCTTTAGAATTAAACATCGCCCAATCCGCAATCAGCAGACAAATTTCGCAATTAGAAGACGAACTGAATGTTTCTCTTTTCAGAAGAGAAGGCAGAAATATTTATTTAACTAAAGCAGGCCAGCGATTTTTGACTGAAGCTGCAAAGATAGTAGAGCAAAGCGAACAAACTTTGAAGATGTTCCGTCAAGAACAAGAGGCTGAGTCTAAACGTATTAAAATGGGTTATGTAGAAAGTTATGTGGCGCAGTTGCTGCCGTTGTTGGTTCAAAAATTTGAAAATGAACATCCAACAACACTGTTGCCATTAATGAAAGACAATGAAACACTGCTGCATATGCTCTTAACAAGAGAAATTGATGTGGCATTTATGGATTTGTCTGCCGACTTAAAGCACCGTAATGACTTAGAAGTTACGCCATTATTTGAAGACGCTTATGCATTATATGTGCCGAAACAAGATCCGTTAGCTTCTGCGACACAACCTCCGCTTAACCAATTAAATCAATGCACACTATTTTCTTTATCTGAAATGCCAGGTGCCTTAATCCAACAAATTGAGCAAACGACCCGAAATTCTATTCACCGTATTTCATCAACACGTTTAGCTGCTTATCTGTTAAAGAAAAATAGAGGATACGTTTTTGCGCCGCAATATGCATTATTAAAAGAAAGCGAAGATTGGGAGCGTTTATCTTTAACGCATACTGAACTCAAACGAACGATTTGTGTAGTGGTACATAAAGATAATCACAAGCCTGAATTAAAGGCGCTGCAAGATGAAATTACTGGTTTATTATCACATACGTCGGTCTATCATTAATCTGTTGACATATTTTCAGAAATACTGCCGGAACGAAAATAACCGCTTCTACAGGTTATTTTCGTTCATCCCCTCTTTTGCTTATCTTCCTTTTCCACACAATCATTGGAATTCTCATTTCATTAAGCGTATAATCGCGTTGTCTATTGAAACTATACAAATTTATGAGGTGTTTTCACATCATGTCATATCAAAATAAATTCAAGCAGCCCTTTACGTGGGTATTGCTTACCTTTATAGTGCTCTTTCTCGGCGCTTTAATTTTCACCATGAATAATGCACGTTTTTATCGCATGCCTATCGGTGAAATTACACAGGTGCAACATTTGAAGACCGAACAAGTTACCGATGAACATCACAACCAAGATACAAAGCATTCTGATAAGCTGACTATCCGCGTGTTGAATGGTAAATTCAAAGGGCAAAGCGGCCATATCAGTAATACGTATTATGCATCACAAGCGGACTCTGAAAAATTCAACCCGCACGACAAAGTGCTCCTGCATATCAATAAACATCCGAGCGACGCCAATATAATTGAGAAGAAGCGCGATACCTTAGTCATTTTCATGACAGGTATTTTTATTTTCATTGTGTTATGGGTCGGGCGTAAAGTAGGTATCCAATCGATACTCTCACTGATCTTCAACACCGCAGCAGTTATCGGCGCAATTGCGATTCATAATGCCTTTCCAGCAACCAGTTTATTCTTACTGATGAGCATTGCTGTTATTCTAGCAACCGCCGTCACCTTGTTACTGGTTACAGGATGGCATTGGCGAACCGCTATCACGATTGTCAGTACGCTTATAGGCACTTTCCTATGTGTCGGTATCGCCGAAATCGTCATACGTTCAACTGGTGGCGCCGGCATTAAATACGAAACCATGAGTTTCCTGACCTTGCCACCTAAAGAAGTCTTCATGGCATCAGTCATCGTCGGTACACTCGGCGCTGTCATGGACGTTGCTATCACCATTGCGAGCGGAATGTATGAAATTTGGCAACGCACACCGAACATCAACATGACACGCTGGGCTTTAGCAGGACGTAACATCGGTCAAGATATCATGGGAACGATGACGAATATTCTGCTCTTTTCATACTTAGCCGGCAGTCTGCCGATGATGTTGATCTACCTCAGAAACGCCAACACGATTACTTATACCATTTCCATGAACTGGTCATTAGAAATTGCGCGTGCTTTAATCGGTGGCATCGGCATCGTATTAACCATTCCGATTACCATCCTGCTCATGCAAGTATGGGCTAAATTGCGAGGTGAACACACATGAGCGCAGTATTAATTTTAGCTTTAATCCTTTTGATTCTGATGATTATTTTCGGAGGCAAGAAAGGTGCCATTTCATACGGCATGCTCTTCTTGAACTTTCTGATGGTACTCATCGCTCTCGTAGCCATCGTCTTGAAATTACCGATTCCGATCGTGGCAATACTCTTCTGTCTCGCAGTTGCCAGCCTCAATTTATTTGGATTAAACGGTTATAACGTCAAGACTCAAGCCGCCTTTATCGGCACCTGTCTGACCACAGCCATCCTATTAGGCGTCATTTACTTCGCAGTCGCAACCGGCCACCTGCAAGGCTTCGCGACAGAACAACAAGACGAAACTTATGTGTATTCCATGAACATCGGCATCAACATGATTCAATTCATGGTCTTTACCACCGTACTCGCCGTCATAGCAGCCGTCGTCGATTTAGCCATCACCATCAGCTCACCCATGTACGAATTGAGCGAAACCAATCCGAATCTCAGTCGCACAGAACTCTTCCAATCCGGAATGCGCGTAGGACGAGAAATCCTGGCAACCTCAGCCAACACCATCTACCTCGCCTATTTCGGAGGACAACTGACACTATTCTTTTGGTTCTTCAAACTCAATTACTCATTCGGACACATCATCAACGCCAAAATATTCACCCAAGAATTCGTGTCCATACTCTTCGGAGGCATCGCAGTCGCACTCAGCATTCCAATTACCGCCTGGATTACCTCCTGGCTCATTCACCGCCATTCTGGCAAAAAAGCCACACAACCGGTATCCGACGAACAAACATAACATACAACCGCCCGCCGCTACCGAACGGCGCATGCACGAGTGTAATCATCGTGCAAAAGAATAAGTAATGTTATAATAGATAGCACTGAAAAAAAATCACACAAGGAGGATTACTTCTACATGGCAAGACAACCAAAATCAAAATTACGCCGTCTTTCTAACGTTTTGAATACAGTAGGATTCGGTATTGAAATTTATAACACTTATATTGTACGTTCTAAGAGCCGCAAATTATCACAAGTCGGCTTAGCAATCAATGTAGTCGGAGGTATCCTTGATTTCTACACAGCCTTGAAATCAGGCCGCTTCTTAACTAAAGTCTTTTCATTCAGCAACTTAATAGCAGTATTCGCAACATCTTATAATCGCTTCAAAGAGTTGCGCAGTAAATAAGCTGACAGGGAGCGGAACAGAAAAATTTTTCTGTTCCGCTCCTTTTGCACTTTTTCAGATTTAGCTTTAAACTTAAATCAAAATCATTACGTTTTATAAACAAATAAGCGAGGAGCAACGTTATGAAAACTTTTAATTTTAAAGCGCAACTTAATCCCAAAGAACAACATCTTCGTCACAAACTGATTCAACAAATATTAAATCATCCTACTAAAACGATTCCGTTCAAATCTAAGTACCAAGCATTATTAGATAAACATGTATTGAATATCGAAGATGATCAAATTACATGTCTCTATCCTTTTTCATTAAAGTCGAATCACTTTAAGGTAACTTTAACCGAGACAAAGCAAACTATTTATGCGATGTGCGCAGTCGATGCGATTGGAGTATGCGATACACTTAAAACACCTATCAAAATAGACACAGTGTGTGCAGAAACAAATACGCCTATTCAATTATCAGTAGAAAATAATAAGATACACAATCTGACAGACTATCCTGACCTGCGCGTACTTTACAAAGATTTATGTCCAGATAGCCAATGCTCAGTTAATTGCTGTCCTTATATTCAATTTTTCAAAGATGAAGAGGCTTTAGAACAATATTATAATGAACAAATTGGGCATGCTCCCACTATCTCTGAAGATACTGCTTATCATTCACTATCACTTCAACAAGCGCGAGAAGTTGCTCGAGAACTATTTGCATAATCCTCTGGAAAAATCAGGCTAGCAGCCTATTTCTTATTCAGAACAAACCACTTATAATGATAAGTAAGCGAACTGAAAGAGAAAACGAGGAGGTACACCATGGAAATCCACATTACAGAGGATGCTTTAAATTGGTTTAAAGAAGAAGTTGATTTAGAGGCTGGCGATAAAATTAATTTCTTTGTACAAACCTATGGAAGCAGCAAATTACATGATAACTTTATGTTAGGATTTAAATTTGATCCGAATGATAAAGAAGCTGCAGCTGAAATAACTGTTGAAGATATCAGTTTTTATGTTAATGAATCTGACGAATGGTTCTTTAAAGGTTATGATTTATATATTGAATATAATCAAGAAAAAGACGAAATTGATTACGATTTCAAATAAAGCTAAAACGGATATTTGGCTGAGAAAGCTCAAATATCCGTTTTATTATTCTCTATCCATTTTAAAACAGCTGGCGCAATATGTTGCGTATCGCGCTTTGATATCCAACGCAGGTCAGTAATTTCTCCAGCCGGGCGGAGTTCGTTCCAGTCAATTTCATGAAGTACTCTATAACAGTTCAGCTCTGTCTGTGCATTCTTTTGCGGGTACGCAGGCCCAATAACTGTCCCAATGTATTCTACTTCTGAGGGTGAAAGTTCAAGGTTCAGCTCTTCAGATATTTCACGTATGAGTGCTTCAATTTGTGTTTCACCTGGATCTATTTTTCCTCCAGGGAAGTAATATTTTGCACGATTATGTGCTTGGACTAAGAGAATTTGTTCTTCAGTTTCTGCTACGAGACAGACACAACGTATCATCTTTATCATGTTCCTTTCTAGGTCTTATTTTTAGCTAGTATATCAAATTTTTATATCTACTTTCGCTTAAATCTGATATAATCACGTTAGATAGTGAATTAATTCACAATCTCATAATTAAACACACCAAACACACTATGTTAAGACATCCAGGAGGGAAACATTATGAAAATTGAAGTTACAGACAAAGCTTTGAAGTGGTTTAGAGATGAATTGGACTTAGAACCGGGTGCTAAAGTGAATTTCTATGTTCAAACTTATGTACACACAGGATTACATGAACATTTTACAACTGCTTTCAAAGTTGAACCACATGATAAAAATGCATCCGCTTCTGTTACTGTTGACAGAATCACTTTTTACATTAATGAATCTGACGAATGGTTCTTTAAAGGGCTTGATTTATTAGTGGATTATAACGCTGAAACTGACGAAATAGAATATAAAAACACACAATTATAAATGTTTAAAGGAAAGAGCGGGACAGAAACAATGTCCCGCTCTTTCATATTGGGGCGCAACTGCCCCTCTCCGCTCAACACAATCCCGTATCATTTTTCCGAACTCAAAAACCCAGAGGCAGAACGCCTCTGGGCATATTTTTCAAAGTCTATGAATTAATGAATATAATTAAAGTAACCTCTTTGGCTTGCTGGAATTGTACGATAAGTTAAAATGCCTGGGCCTGCTGAATAGTTCATTTCAGAGACAGTAATACTGCCGTCGCCATTCACGCGTTCTACGAAGGCAACGTGGCCGTAGTATCCCGCATCTGATTGCATGATAGAACCTACTGTCGGATTATGATCGACAGTATAACCATCTGCACGTGCGCCGCTATCCCAGTTGTTCGCATTCCACCAGTAAGTACTGATGCCTT
This sequence comes from Staphylococcus debuckii, assembly GCF_003718735.1. Classification (NCBI taxonomy): domain Bacteria; kingdom Bacillati; phylum Bacillota; class Bacilli; order Caryophanales; family Staphylococcaceae; genus Staphylococcus; species Staphylococcus debuckii. Next base: position 117,804 of record NZ_CP033460.1, read on the forward strand.
TGCCGATTTGAGCACGACGGTTGAATGCATGCCATGTACACTGACCCCAATCATATAAGTTTGAATGATTGAAGACAGGAGAATAATATCCGCCTGCACCAGTTGATGCTGCAGGTGATGGAGATTTAGTCACTGTCGCTGTAGAGCCTGTTACTTTTAACTTTTGACCAGGGAAAATCAAGAAACTATTTAAACCATTCAAGTTCATGATATTTTGGTAAGTTGTATTATATTTAGAAGCAATCAAAGACAAAGAATCTCCAGGTTGAACAGTATAAGTTGAACCTGTTGCTGTATTTGGTTGCGTTCTTGTTGTATTGTTTGAAGCTGCTGGTGCAGAAGCTGTCCCAGATACTTTCAAGACTTGGCCTGGATGAATTAAGAAACTGTTCAATCCATTAAGTTTCATAATATTTTGGTAAGATGTCCCATATTTAGAAGCAATCAGTGATAAAGAATCACCTGCTCTTACCGTGTAAGTCGAACCGCCTGATACAGATGAACTGCTAGACGTGCTGCGATTCGTTGACGTGCTTGTCCCTGATACCTTGATAACTTGATTCGGGAAAATTAAGTTAGAACTTAAGTTATTAAGCGACTTTATATTCGCAATAGACGTGTTGTAACGCTGCGCAATGGACCATAAAGAGTCACCGCTTTGAACGCGATATGTTGTTGCTGCATCGGCTGCTCCTGCAGTTGCTATAGCAGAAACGGCTCCTGTCCCAACAACGGCAGCTATAATTTTCTTTTGCAATGGAAATGCCTCCTGACAATTTTATATTCTACCTATCAGTTTCACGTTCATCTCTCGCTTTGCCCTTGCATGATGAACCCGCTGATAATCATCTCTCTTTTCCACCTATACACTTAATTATTATACACATTGTCGTGTTACTTAATATATTTATTAGATGACATTTAGATTACAATTCATTTTTCTACTTTAAAAAATGAATTTAGTAAGCGCTTTCATTCATAATAAAAAAAGTGCTGGAGCACTCTCAAATAGCTCCAACACTGCCTCTTTACATGTTTTCAACCGCTTCACGCATTAAATGTTGCTATCTGCATCTCTGGAATACCAAAATACTTCGACAAGAGCCCCTCATAATTGGTAGGTCTCACATCCAAGGCTTTCTTTTCCCCCTTAGACAAAATAGTAAGCCGTCGCTCAGTCATCGTATGGCGCCCGGTCTCAGTGGCTTTCGTGATGAGCAGGCCTTTCACAAACGGGGAATCGGGATGGTGCTGATTGAAGTCGATACCGTCTGCGAAATCTTCCAACGACTTCGGTTGATACAACGCTCGATATTGTATGTGCCACTCCTCATCCGCTTCCGACCATTTCTGCACATCATAATGCTGTGCATCCGCAAAGTGCACTCGATACACGCCGGTCACGTCACGCATTCCTTCTGCCGGACAAGTATGCAGGGGCAGAGCAAATTTCGGCATGTCGCCAAAGCCGATATCGACGACATATTCCGTATCATCCACTGTCACAACCAGCGACATATGCGAATTCTCGCGCGCCCAACCATTCGGGCTCATGACCGTCGCAGACATCGCACCCACCTTAAATCCATAGTACTCTAAATAATGTTTGAAGAAATAATTCATTTCATAACAGAAACCGCCTCGATGCTCGTCCACAACCTTGTGCATCATCGCTTCATCCGTCAACGCAAGCGGCCAGCCATTCTGGACATTGATATTCTCAAACGGCACGTGCAGCATATAGTGGCGGATCAACATGTTCAACGTCGCTAAATCCGCAGCTTTCTGTTTCGTATCCATCTCTAAATAACGGTCCAACTGTTGAAAATTTGTCATCGCAAAGCCTCCCTTTCCTCCACTATATCATGGAAAAAGAAAGACTTGGAAAGCAGGCAACTCAAGAAGAGTGCCTTTCCAACACACTACCGCTTACAACAATTGAATAATATGTTTCACAATTACAAAACTGACGATTAAAATAATAACGCTCGATACTTTATTCAGTATCACAATATATCTGCCTGTTTTATCGACAGAACCTAGCATTCGGCCTGCGACTGCTAAGAAGATAAACCACAACCAGGAGACTGAGACGGTGGCTACTGTGAACAAGACTTTATCGAGTCCATTATAGACTGAGGCGCTCGTTCCAATTACGCCGATAGTATCCATAATGGCATGCGGGTTCAGCAATGAAACAGACAGCGCGAATCCGACTTGTTTGCGCGCACTCATCGGCTCGAAATTCTGCAATTTATCAGGCTTTTCTCTCCATAATGACCAAGCCATATAGAGCAGAAAGATAAGTCCGACGATATATACAATCAGCTGCAACACCGGTAATGACATTAATACCAACGACATGCCTAAAATGGCGAGTACAATCAGCAAAGTGTCGCATAATCCGGCAGTTATGATTACCGGCAGGGCCTTGATCCATTTCTTCTGATTGGCCCCTTGGTTAAAAACAAAGACATTTTGTGCGCCTAAAGGCAAAATCAAACCTAGCGCGAGTAGAAATCCGTGGATAATCGGCTGCAATCCAAACAACTCCCCTAATTGATAGAATTGTTTTCTATTCTACACAAATTTCTAACCATTCTCAAAATAATTTTCGTATAAAAAAAGCGCCTACCTCATTGGGTAAGCGCATTTCCATCTATCTCTATTAGTTCAATTTATCTAATGCTTGTTTTAAATCAGCTACGATATCATCTGTATCTTCAATACCTACTGATAAACGGATAAGTCCGTCTGCAATGCCTTCTTTTTCACGTACATCTTTAGGAATAGAAGCGTGTGTCATAAGCGCCGGCACAGAGATTAAGCTTTCAACCGCACCTAAGCTTTCTGCTAATGTGAAGTATTCAGTTTCACGAATGACTGCTTTAGCAGCGTCGACATCTTTCACGACAAAGGAAACAACGCCTGTGTGGCCAGAAGCTTGGCGTTCCTGCACATCATGATTTAAATGATCTTTCAAGCTTGGGTGGAAGACTGCTTCCACATTTGGATGTTCTGATAACATTTCAGTGACTGCCACAGCGTTGCGGCTCACTTGATCCATACGTAATGCCAATGTTTTAATACCGCGAATCAACAAGTAGCTGTCTTGAGGTCCTAAGATACCGCCTGTTGAGTTTTGGATGAAGCCGATGCGTTCAGCTAATGCTTCGTTATCAGTCACGACTAATCCAGCGATAACATCACTGTGTCCGCCGATATATTTAGAAGCTGAATGCAAGACAATGTCAGCACCTAAAGCTAATGGATTTTGGAAATAAGGTGACATGAATGTGTTATCCACTACTGAAATCAAGTTGTGTTTGCGTGCGATATCAGCTGAAGCTTGGATATCTGTCACACGTAATAGTGGGTTAGATGGTGTTTCGATAAACAACATTTTAGTTTCTGGTTTGATTGCTTTTTCAATATTTTCAGTGTGCGTTGTATCTACGAAATCTGCATCGATACCTAAACGCTTGAAGACTTTCGTCAACACGCGGAAAGTACCGCCATAAACGTCAGAATTCACTACGATATGGTCACCTTTGTCTAATAACATTACGACTGCAGAAATAGCTGCCACACCTGAACCGAATGCGTAACCGAAACGTCCGCCTTCTAAGTCAGCAATTGTGCTTTCTAAAGCTGCACGTGTTGGGTTGCCGCTACGTGAATATTCGTATCCTTCACGTAAATCACCAATATCATCTTGTAAATAAGTGCTTGTTTGATAAATCGGTGTTGTTACCGCACCTGTGTAATCATCAGTTGTATGTCCGCCATGAACCATTTGTGTTTTCTTTTTCATTATCTCTTTCGACTCCTTTATTCAATAGGTTTGAAAAATGCTTTATTTGCTTTGATAATTAAAAATTGCTTTCGACATGTAACGGTCACTGCCGTCTGGGAAGATAGTAACAATAATTCCCTTGTCGATACGTTGCTTTATTTCTAAAGCGCCTTGCAATGCAGCCCCCGATGAACTGCCGGCTAATATACCTTCTTGCAATGCGAGTTGTTTAACATTTTTAAATGCGTCTGCATCACTGATAGTTAAGATTTCTGATACTAAATCTTTTTCCAAGAAGCCCGGCCATTTTTCAGAACCGATGCCTTCCGTATCATGCAGATGTCTAGGTCCGCCGTTCAAGATGGACCCTTCAGGTTCAACCAGAATGTTTTGAGCATGACGTTCTGCTAAGCCTTCAGCTGTTCCTGTAAAAGTACCCCCAGAACCGACGCCGGCTACGAAATAATCGAATTCCGGTAATTCCTTCAAAATTTCTTGTGCTAACGTGTCGCGGTAAGCACCTGGATTGTCCTCTGTTTCGAATTGGTTAGTGTAATACGCGCCATGTTCTGCCGCATAAGCTTTAGCAGCATTTTGTGCACCAATCATACCGCCATTTTGCGGTGTGCGGATAACTTCTGCACCTAAGGCTTCCATAATCGCTATCTTTTCAGCTGCGAAACCTTCTGGCGCATAAATCACACAACGCAAACCATAATGATTGGCCGCAATGGCTAATCCAATTCCGGTATTACCAGCTGAAGCTTCTACAATCGTATCGCCACGTTGAATTTGTCCGCGTTCCATTGCTTGTTCGATTAGATATTTGCCTAAGCGGTCTTTCACGCTGCCGCCAGGATTGTACTGCTCTAATTTCGCATAAATCTCAACGTTGTCATCGCTGAACGATTCCAATTTGACTAGAGGTGTATTGCCGATTAAATCAAATGCAATCATGAGTGTCCTCCCCGAGAATTCCAAGCAGAATGGCCCGATTCCATTACCACTTTGAAACTCTCCCTTTATTCCTACTATACTGATATGGATTATAACCCATTAGGGCACATATTGCAATTAAGCTATTTCTATTTATTTTCTCTTACAAAAAAAGAACAGAAGAGGAAATGTTGCTGAGTTTTCCCTTCTGTTCTGAAGCTTCTATTTAAATAATTGCATAACAAAGACTAACAATATGACTGCGGGCAAAATGTATTTTACTAAGTAATACCAAGGCACAAAGAGTTTCAACTTATCGCGGCCGAAGACGCTCTCCAAGTCTTTCTTTTTCAACAACTGGCCTACAAAGAGGGTAGTTGCTAGTGCGCCTAAAGGCATCAAGATGTTGGACACGAGGAAGTCCATGTTGTCGAAGATGCTGCCGGCGCCGAAATGAATACCGCTTAAGCTGCTGAATGACAGGGTCGCGGGTATGCTAAGCAAGAAGACGAGCACGCTGCCGATAATTGCGACTTTGGTACGTTTGCGGTTATCGTTCTTGGTGAAGTTGGAAACGTTCAATTCGAGCAATGAAATGGATGAAGTCAGTGCTGCGAATAGGAACAAGATAAGGAATATCAGGTAGAAACCTGTTCCGAAACTCATTTGTTCGAAGACGCGCGGCAAGACTTTAAAGAGTAAGCCGGGTCCTTCTTCTGGTTTGTAACCGAATGCGTTGATGGCTGGGAAAATTGCCAGTCCTGCAAGCAAGGATACGATAATGTTCATAATGACGATGGACAGCGCGGATGTTTTAATGGTCATTTCCTTCGGTGCATAACTGGCATAGGTAATCATGCCGGTTGTACCGAGTGACAATGCGAAGAAAGATTGTCCTAAGGCAAAGAGCACGCCTTGCATCGATAAATCTTCCATGCGCGGTTCTAAGATGAAGCGTACGCCATCTGCTGCCCCATCTAGTGATAATGATTTAATTACAATCAGGATTAAGAAAATGAAGAGCAAAGGCATCATTACTTTGGATGCTTTCTCTAAACCATGTTCTACTCCTAGCATCACAATGACCATAGTAATTAAAATAAAGATACCTTGGCCCGTGATAGTATATACTGGATTGCTGATAACTTGGTCAAAATGAATATCCGCAAGTGATCCGCTTCCCAATCCGAACAGCTGCATGGCTACTTGTGCAATATAGATAATTATCCAGCCGCCGACTACACTATAGAAGCCGAAGAGCACGAAGACTGCTAGATTTCCGCTCCAGCCGATAATATTGGTCCACTTCTTGCCGGAAAGCTTTCCAAAAATGGCAGTGGTATAAGTACGGCCGAGTTTACCAATCGTGAATTCCATAATCAGTAAAGGGAGACCGATAAATATAGTGAAGATTAAAAACATAAGTAAGAACGCGCCTCCACCGTATACTCCGGCCATATATGGGAATTTCCACATGGCACCGAGTCCGATTGCGGAGCCCGCGCTCGCTAAAATAAAGCCAGTTGACGTTTTCCATTGTGATTGTTTAGACACTTCGTTCATCCTTTTCTCTCTGTATGTTATATCGCATTAGAGTTGAATTAATACTAGAATTAAACCGTTCTAATTGTGAATTGCATAATTTTAAAAAGTTAAATGAGTAATGTTTTTGATGTTTACTTTAAAGCGTTAAAGCGTTTAAGTAATTAAGTAAACTATATCACAATTTCAGCTATTCAGCAACTGCGCTTTTCGCTTCTGTGTCCTCTTTCTTCCTGTCATCACAGGGTTCAAACAAAATAAAAGAGATTGCGCCGTAGTATTCGGCCAACCTCCATGTGCTTAATCTATATGAAATTAATACTCTGTTTTATTGATTATCTTTTACAGTTTCATTCAATTCAAATAATAAATCTAACATGTTTGCGACGTCTAATTTTAAAGTTTTACGACGATAGCTGAGTTCATCGAAATAATTAATAAACGTTGTACGGATAAATCCGCTTTCCATGACGCCCAATACTAATTCACGATATTCTTTAAAGGAAACTTCAATGTCATTTGTTTCATAGTAACGTTTAAAAACGTCATCTAATTTCTCATGCAAACCTGAAACGCCTTCATATAACTCTTCTTTAAATTCATCTGGCGCTTGCGTAAATTGCAAATACAAACGTAAATAATTAATATCTGTTTTAAATACAGTATCCAAGATAAATTGTTTTAAATTACCTAAAGTCAATGTGGAAGCGCTTTTATTTTTCTGTACTTTAATCACGCGGTCGAAATAATCAATACAACGTTGGGTACACTCACGATAAATTGCGGCTTTACTCGGGAAATAATAATATAAGCTTGCTTTCTTTATATCTACACTTTTAGCTAATTCATCTAATGTACAGCCGAAATAACTTTTCTGTGCAAACAATTCAATTGCATTATCTATAATTTCAGTTCTCAATACGGACTTCCCCCACTCTTCTTTCGATTTCGAAATGACACTTGTCTCAATTCTATCATGTTTACACAAAAATATTACTATTATTATAAAAATTCCATTAAAATACGAAATTCTTTATTCATTCATTAACTTAACTCAATAATTTTGTAACTACGACTTCACATTGAATAACGACATAAATTAAATGTATCTAAAAAATAGATTGTTTATCACTATTTTTATATATATTACGCTATTTAGAGTATCCTTGTAAATTATTTTTACGCAATTATTACGCTTTACACATAAAATCCACAATTCTTTCAATAATAGCTGTTTTATCTGGGCTGTGTGGCATAAGATGTCCTGCATTTTCAAAGCATTCGACCGTTTTATCTTGCACGTTTGACAATTGCGCTTCTATTTTAAAGGCACTCTCACGATAAGACGGTTCATCTTTTCCGCCGTATAATAATAACGCCGGTGCATGAATCTTATCTAATTGCTGCATCGTTTGATCCGTAAATCCTTCAAACCGAATTGCTCCCGAACGATACTCCGGCACATGCGCCATTTCTTCAGCCTGTTCTTCTGCTGTACATAAAATATAATGCTGCAAACGCTCGCCATAAGCAGTCAAACGTTCCAACACACCCGCTTCTTTCTTCTCATAAGGAATAGACATGCCTACTACTCGACCGATTTCGAACCGCTCAGCCAATTTCAGAGAAAAGATACCGCCTAACGACACACCGATTGCATCAATCTGCTCATAACCTTCATTGCGCAAAAACTGATACGCTGCCTCAACGTCCTTCCACCAATCCAAAATATCATGGCGCACAAATTCAGACACCGGTAAACCATGCCCCGAATAACAAGGCGCATAACACGTAAAGCCTTCCTCATTTAAAGTTTCAGCAATCGCTTTGATATCCTGGACCGTACCCGTAAACGAATGCAACAGCAACACCGCACGTTCGTCGCCCTTCAAATAAAGATCCTTTGGTGCTTTGACATTCAACATAAAAATCCACTCCCGAGTATTCTTATCTGTTATTGTACAACCTTTTCGGAAGTTCCACCAACCTGCCACCTTACAATCTTTTTTCAGAAAAAGAGTACTTGAAAGCGACTGACCACTTAAAAGATACTCTTAACTTTAATATGGATGCGACATCGCCTGTTCTTCCTGGCGAATGCGTAGATATAAAATAAAAAAACCGTATGTATTTATGAGGACAGGGATATGATCATCATAAGAGCATACGGCAAAGAATTGAGAAATTTCGAAGTGACGTCTTGGGAGTTGTACGAGTCATTCTCAATTTTATTTAACTGAGAGAGATATTATTCTATTAGGAGAATATTGTGACTGTTATCAAGCGATGCTCGATATTCTTTATGAAGTGAAGGAATAATATCTACCTGTGAAAAACTTACGCTGTCGATAATACGCTTAATCTCTGATACAGATGAAAATACTGAGGTGGTTTCTAGATGAGAAGTTGATTCAATAGATGTAATAACTGTTCTGTTGCAAGACTATGATGTAAGTTCTTGATGATTTCTGTGTATACGGATGTTCAACTTTGTTTATCAACACCATTTATTTTACTCGCAATTCTCATCGATGCCCATTAATTAAAGTTAAATAAAAAATTAAATATAGTTAATAATTTAAATTTAAAGTTAACTAAACCGAGTGGATTAATATCCTTTTGAAACTGCAGAAGTGCATATCACATAGGTTTGAGGGTAAGAATACTATATAATGAATATACTTATTGAAAGTATGGAGGGATGACCGTGGTTAAGAAAGTTTTAATCGTTAATACAAGTACGGATCACTTTGCAGATTCAGATGTTCCAACAGGATTATGGTTAGGAGAACTTGTCCACTTCTATGATCTATTGCACCAAAACCACGTACAAATTGATATCGTGAATACAAAAGGTGGTTTAACACCGATTGATCCCGTGAGTACGTCACGTTTTATGTTAGATAAACTTACTAAGAAATATTTAAATGATGATACATTTATGACACTATTGAAAAATTCACCTTCTATTAAAGAAGTCGCACCTACCGATTATAATGCGGTTTATTTCACAGGCGGTCATGGTGTAATGTATGATTTCCCAGGAAATCCAGATATTCAGCGCGTTATTGCAGCTGTCAGAGAAAATGGCGGCGTTGTTTCAGCTGTATGTCATGGTATTTGTGCTTTTCTCGACTTCAAAGGCCGTGATGGACGTTACTATGTCGATGGCAAACGTTTAACAGGCTTCTCTAATATAGAAGAAAAATTAGCAAACCGTAAAAAATTAGTACCTTTTATGTTAGAAACTAAATTAAAAAATGAAGCCGCAGACTACAGTAGAGGTTTCTTGCCGTTTCGTCCTTACGTCGTGCAAGACGGCCACCTTGTTACAGGTCAAAATCCACAATCGCCTAAAGGGGTCGCTGAAAAAGTATTAGAATTACTGAATGTGAAATAAGTAACCTTAAAAATAAAAACCGCGCCGGCAGGGCTCAAAACTTTCGTTTTGAGCCCTGCCGTTTTTTTATCATCGAAAATCTTCACAAAACCTCTGAAAAAAATATCCTCTCAAGCTTGTGCCCACTCTCCCATCTTTTCTTTTTCAAAAATGAAGAGGCTTTAAAACACGTTGTCCTAGGGGCCAACGTGTAGATCCGGCCACGAATTTAAATAAGGAGGTCGGTTGGACATGAGATGTCTTTATCGAAAGAAAAATTTAAAAGTAAATTGTTTGAAACCCTATTGCAATAAGTATTATAGCGAATTTCAAAATTCTCGCCAAAGTGACGCTTCGTGCCTATATCTCTTTTGTATCATAGTGTTAGCGGATTGAGGTGAGGATTATGGAACAGGCATATCGCATTTTAAATATTTACACAAGGCTGGTGCAGCGTCAGACGGTGAATAAATCTGATTTGGCTGAACGCTTTGATGTGAATAAACGTACAATTCAACGTGATATTGATAATTTAAGGAATTATTTGTATGAGAATGGATCTTGGCAGACGCAGATTTTATATGATGCTAAAGCTGAGAGTTATTATCTCAATCGTCCTGATTTAATTAATCCTAAAACCTTTCGTCATTATCCTAAAATCTCTGTCACCTTTGAAATGACATTGGAAGTTTTTGATAAACTCCGCCCTTATTACACCTCAGAACTATTACAACAAGAAGCAGACGATGTAGTTCTTGTTCGGATGCAGATACCCGAACCGAACGCACTTTCTCTCGTCTTTATTTACCATTCTCGCATTCGAGTTATTGAACCTGCTTCTCTGCTTCATAAGGTCATCGACGCGATGTTAGAGATGCAAAAAACGTATTTAAATCAAGAAATCAAAACAAATTCAGGAGGCACAACTTGAAAAAATTAATCCCTGCACTTTTGATTGCAGCTCCGCTTCTTATAGCGGGTTGTGGTCAAAGTAATAGTGACGAAAATGACCAAAAGCACAGTGACAAATCAACTACTGCAACTACTTCTGATTCTGAAAATAAGAGTGAACAAACAACCCAGAAGCATTATAAAGAAATTACACTTTCAGATATATTTGCAGATGGGAAACCGCACATTCTCTATCGAGCAAGTCCTGGAGTCGAAACAGGCGGAGAAGATGATAAACATCAACCAGTTAAAGTAAACACTAATTCACTCAATGAGGCTTCAGTCAGCCAAGTGATTTACGTAAAGAATAACCAAGCACGTCAATTTTTCGTCTATAGTAATGATGATTTAAGACTAGGAAAGTTCTTAAAAACCAGTCCTGATGAAGTATTAAAGAAAATGGATCATTTAGCTGAAATAGAGAAAAAAGACAGCGATAATATGAATCCTTTAGTGACTACCATTGACAATTTTACTAAGATTGAAAAATTTATCTATCAAAAAAATCATAAAGTCGAGGGGAACGGTTATAACTTCTCACCAGCAACAGACGGCACCTTAGAAATGGAACCGGAAAATCCTAATTTAAAATTACGCACTAAAGAATTCAAACCTGATTTCACAGCTAAAGTTAAGCCTTTTGAATATAAAGGCAAAACTTATGCAGGTATCTCTCCATACGATGGTGAAATTTTGATAACTGAAGTACCTGCAGACACTGAAATAGAGTTAGAAACTAAAAAAGATAAAGAAATGCATGTCATTGATTATAAAGATTCTGAAAGCGGAAAAATGGAAGCTGATGAAAAAGAAAAAGAATTCGATAACTTATAAGGAGGTTACTCATCATGTATTGCAATAAATGCGGAGCTAAATTAAATTCAAATGATGCCTTTTGCGCTCGGTGTGGAGCGCCAATCGCATCTAATAAACAAACGGCAACATCTTCTGTTTCTTCTGAACTAAATATTTGGCAGAATTACCAAGCTTTTTGGCGAAATTTTATTAATTTTAAAGGCTACACAAAACGAACACCTTTTTGGGTGAGTACGATTATAAATATCCTGATTACAACTCTATTAATGATTCTCGGTATTACTGGAAGAGACGAATTAACCGGGCAAGCGTCTCCGATATTATATGTAGCGATTTTCTTTATCATCGCAACCCTCTGTCCCCAACTCGCAATCACATTTCGACGTTTCAACGATGTAAAGAAACGCAAATGGAGCATTTGGGTAAGTCTTATTTTACCTATTGAGCCATTTTTTGAAGTATCTAGCGGTGCAGGAAACCCTATCGCATCGCTGCTCTTATTAGTAACAATCGGTTTATTTATCTACAATTTCACCATTTTAATTTCACCATCAAAGGAGCGTGCTCAACAATGAAAAAGATATTTATGATTCTATTTGCACTTGTTTTAATTACGACTTTAACAGGGTGTGAAAAAGATTTTAAAGATAAAAAAGAAGTTTCGATTAAAGATATTATCAACGATGAACACGAACATGTGATTTGGGCAACAGGCGGTGGCGGCGAGCATTCTGGATATGTTTCGCAAATTATTTTTACAAAGAACGGCAAAATCAAATCCATTCCAATTAATCAATCAGCTGAAATGCCCACAACCTTCCTTGAAAGTAATACCCCTTCTGAATTAGAAGATAAATTGAAAAAAGAAGACGCTTCTAAGTATAAAGAAGCCAAATGGCAAGACCCCGCCTACATCGTGATTGAAAACAGCGACAATAAACCTCTTGTCACTATGATAATTAGCAATAAAAAAGGAATGAAGGACCACGACACAAAATCCGTAGACCGTGTTATGGAAGATTTAAGTAACAACGAGGGTCACTTAATGTACACGGAAACGAGCAGCAGCGGTACTCAATACCCTACAGACAAACCTAAAACTTATGGAACATTTACCTTCGATCCTTCTGTCGTGACTGGCAGTGATGATGCTGATAAATCATTAAGTTTCACTACTTTATTAGAAAAAGATCAGAAATTGGTTCCATTATCTAAAGACGATTTGAAAAACGATAAGAATGTCTATAACTTTAGTAGAAGCGAGCTTGAAAATTAATATATTAAATACAAACAACCTAGGTAAAGTGGAATTTCAATTATTTCTCCACTCTCCTAGGTTTCTTTTTTTAGGTGTACAAATTTTGCCACCTCTTAATCATCGTGTTTAATTGCGGATGCTTGTACAAATTGCAATTCGTAAGTCGGATTTTCTGAGAAGTGGTTAAACATGTCTATTTTTCCGAATAATTCTAGATATTTATATTTCTTACTTAAATTGTGTTTGTATTCCAATTCTACTTTCAAATCCGCTTCATAACCATTTTGTTTAATCGTTTCTGATAACTCATGAAATACTTCGTCGTTAATCGGCACTAAATACCATTCTTTGCTTGGCAAGATACTGACATATTTCTTTTGTAATACTTTATTCTCTGCCATGTGCTTGATTGTGATAATGACTTCTTTAGCTGATCCGCCGCCTAAGTTATACAGTTTCAGGTAACGATTGCTTTCTTCACCATTAGTACTGATATTATAAAATTTCAAACGGCCGTCATCTCTTTGTAAAAGGATTTGGTTGAAGCCGAGTGCTGGCACGAATGAAATGCGCATTTGATAGAGTTGTATTGAAACGGAAATGAGATAGAAACAAGCCATAATGAAGGTACCGATTGAGCCCACTGCAGATATAATGTTAATCATCCAATCCTCTCTTTCTAATGAGTTAAGGATTGTTATTGTAACGCATCTTTAAATACAGACAAAGTTATTAAATTTGAAATTAAAATAAATATTAATTTCATATAATTACAATTTTGTACTACAAAAAAAGAAACGGGACATTATTTCGTCCCGCTTCTGTCATTAATATTAATTAATTTCTACATAACCCGTATCTGTATCTACCTCAACTTTATATTTGCCTTGTCCATATTTTTCAGCTTTCAATTGAGGTTGGTTCACCCTTACTTCACTACCATTATCTTCATCAGTGTGGTTAATGAGTTTCGTATTTTGAGGAGGTTCTGTGTAATTCAATTCAATATCGCCAGTATCTGAGTCTGCTTTAATATTAGCATCTCCCTTAATTGAATTAATAGTAATGTCGCCAGTGTCACTTTCAGCTGTCACATCTTTGAAATGCGTTTTAGCCAAATCGATATCTCCTGTATCATTGACTAGGTTCAACTGATTGATGTCACTATTTCTAAATTCAATATCTCCTGTACTTGCGTTAGCGGTGGCTTGTTTAGCTTTCAATCCTTTTACAGTAATGTCAGTTGAATCATTATATAATTCTACTGTTTCCAACATGCGGTCCGGCACTGTAATCGTAATGTCTGAAGCCTTGATATCACCAATGTTGAAATTGATATTTGAGCCTTTATGTTTTTCTTTGACAATCAATGTACCATCTTTAATTTCACTTGTTACTTCTGTTTTCTTTTTATCTCCGCCTGCTGCTTCAACCTTAAAATGTTTACCACGTTGCACTTCAACATCAGCCAACTGACTATTTACTTTCAACTTTTTAATTGCAGCATCTTCTTTTTGATAATCCTTTACGTAGTGGAGAGGCGTTCTTGGTTGATTTGCAATCTTTTTAGCTTCAAAAAAGGTTGCTGAGCCAAATCCGATGAACATGAGCAGCCCGACTGTAAACAAAATGATTAATATTTTTTTCATGAGCGTGCACTTCCCTTCACAACATCGATATTCCATCTGAGATATTTCATGAATAAGATGAAGCTCCACTTACAAGCTAAGTACGTAATGACTAGAAGCATTAATCCGACACCGAATAAAGCAAAGACTGAGTAGATATCCAAAGGAATGATGGTACCGAATCCGTCTATGAAACCTTTCACTAAGAGTAAAACAGGTGAAACCAGGAGGGTGGCAGTTGCTGTGATTAGTCCAAAAAGGAGGCCAATCAATGTAGTCAGTACCACTATGACTACAAAGAAGTTAAGAATGCTAAGGCCCATAACTGCTAGTACAGCATTAGTCACATGATTAGGATTTTTAGAGCTCTCTGCTTTATCCATTGCTGCTGTGGCACTCATTTCGCGACCGATATATTTAGGATTACCGAGTTCTTTAGCAATTTCATCTTCTGATTTGCCCGCTTCTTTACCGCTGATAAAATGTGTTTCGTACTCGTCTAAAATATCGCGTCGCTCTTCTGGAGTGACTCTTGTTAAATAACGATCTAATAATCTCAAATATTCTTGTTTACTCATCGGCTTCACTCTCCTTTATAAATAAATTGACAGCGTGGGTGAAATCTTTCCATTCTGCTAATAGCGACTGAAGACGCTCTCTACCTTCTTCAGTGATTTTATAATACTTACGTGCAGGGCCTTCTGTAGACGGCTTGAAATAAGTGGTTAAATAACCTTCTTTTACCAGGCGGCGCATAAGCGGGTAAACCGTACCTTCCGCGATTGCGATGCGAGGTGTAATCTTTTGGACTAAGGAATATCCGTACTGATCTTCACCTTTAATGATGAGTAATACTAGAAATTCCAATGCACCTTTTTTAAATTGTACATTCATCGCATTACCTCCAATATACATTACTTAGTACTGTGTAATGTTCACTAGTTGTTATCTATAATATAGCATGAGGTATTAAACATTACAAGGTACTGGTTAATAAATATATGTATAAGTTGTGTCAGATTTTCTATCTAAGCCATCAACACTGCTATTAAAGCTTTCTACGCATAAAAAAACGTTGCTTCGGCGTACCCAAAACAACGATTTCTTTCTTATTCTATTTATCCTTCAACTTTTTCAGTATTCCACACTTCTTCAGCAATACTTTTCACTAAACGAATCTTAGCCCATTGCTCTTCTTCCGTGAGATTATTGCCTTCTTCTGTAGAGGCAAATCCGCATTGAGTACTCAAAGCTAAATTTTCTAATGGAATATATTGGCTTGCTTCTTTAATTCGTGCAATGACTTCATCGCGATCTTCGAGTTGGCCGTCTTTCGAAGTAATTAATCCTAGCACCACATTTTTACCTTCTGACACATATTTTAACGGTTCGAACCCTCCTGAACGGTCTGTATCATATTCTAAAAGGTAATTATCTACGTTTTCTCTATCAAAAAGCGGAGTAGCAACGGAATCATAAGCGCCTTCAGCAAACCATGTTGAACGGTAATTTCCGCGACATACATGTGTTTGTACCGTTAAATCTTCAGGCAATCCTTCGATGGCTTTGTTGTTCGCTTTAACAAATACTTCTTTCAATCGTTCTTTCTCTTTCGCATCTCCACTTTTACCGTTAATTTCTGTTTGATCTCCTACTAATCTGCCCCAAGTTGTGTCATCGAATTGGATAGTCCGTAATCCTTCGTCGTATAAATCTTGGATGACAGTTTGATAAGCTTGTGCAATCGCATCAATCAACGCGTCATCTGTGGGATAAAATTTTCTAGTCGCTTCAATATTTTCTTTACGTGTCAGTTCCGAGAATAAACGGGCTGGTGCCGGTACAGTTTGGCGGGCTTCAATGCCTTCTGGTGTGTGTGCTTTTAAAAATTTGTAGTGCTCAACGAATGGATGACGTTCTCCGTTTATGTAATTACTTAATCTTGCCGTTTCAAAGCGAGATTGTACATTCGCAAATTCAAATCCGCCTGCATCTTTAATCGCTTCTACACCATTTAGTCCCCAAAAGAAATCTAAGTGCCACCAGCTGCGACGAAATTCACCGTCCGTAATGGATTTCAAGCCATTTTCTACTTGTTTTTTAATGAGTTGCTTAATCTCTGCATCTTCTACCGCTGAAAGTGCGGCTTGGTCGATTTCACCTGCTTCAAATTGAGCACGTGCTGTTTTCAATGCTTCCGGTCTTAAAAAACTTCCTACAATGTCATATCTTAATAATTCACTCATATTAAATCCCCCTGTTTTTTTTATCTTGTCCAAATAACACGAAAAAACCCCTATAAAGCTAAAGCTCTATAGGGGCGAAGAATCTATTTCCACGCGGTACCACCCGAATTTGTATGCATCGTAGCACACCTCTGAAAAAGCACTATTCAATATTAGTACTTCCGGCAATTATAACGCGCGCCACTACGTGTCAACTTAATCATTCAGCCGACAGATTCAGAGTCCATTTTCTATATTCTCAAATCGCTTTTTCACACCATCCAAAAGCTCTCTGCAGATTTTTAAATATATACTTTACTCATCTTTATCTTTTCGAATTATTTGATTAATGCTCATTGTATATTTAAAAGAATATTCTGTCAACTTTAGTTATTAAATGTGTTAGTGGAACAGAAAGCAAGAGCTAGGATACCTTAATACCCCAGCTCTCAATCCATTATAATTCAGTTGTTTTTTCTTTTTTATCATCTTTTTTACTTTTTTCTGTTT
Organism: Staphylococcus debuckii; assembly: GCF_003718735.1. Taxonomy (NCBI): domain Bacteria; kingdom Bacillati; phylum Bacillota; class Bacilli; order Caryophanales; family Staphylococcaceae; genus Staphylococcus; species Staphylococcus debuckii. The sequence continues at coordinate 134,845 of NZ_CP033460.1, forward strand.
TAGCATCTTTAATATTTACTTTGATTGTACCGATATGATTATCGCCCTCATAAATATCTCTGTCTCTTGCTTTTAATAACACTGGATCTGTTTCATTTTTAAGTTCATAGATTTCCATTGTCTCAATGGTAGCGCCTTTTTTAATATTATCATCTTGTTTATCTTCAGCAGCTTGAAACTTATCTCCACTTAAAAATTCAGTATCCAATTTTTGTTCTGAATCTTTTTGATCTTGATATACTTCAAAAGTACGTCTCCATGACATACCTGCTTTAACATCTTCACCCTCAGTTGAGTTGTTAGTTACTGCGTATTTCACAATGATTACTGGTTTCTCTTGAAACTTTTCAGTGCCTGCCGGTAATACTTCAGTAGATAAGACTTTAATTTTTACACCCTTAATTTCTACTGCATTGTTTTTTAACTCAGGTTTTTTCTTTTTTTCTGCTTTCTTAGCATCTAAACTTGATGATACTTTATCGTCTGAACTGCTCTTTTCGCTTGAGCTGCTAGATGATGTCTCTTTACTTTCTTTGTCTCCACATGCCGCCAATAAAATTGCCAGGGCACTTATTAATACTGCTAGTTTTTTCATTGGTGTCCTCCTGAATAATAAGCATTGTGCTTCTAAATCGAAAATTTTAATGTACTTTTATATTTATAATTCAGTTGTTTCTTCTTTATCTTTATTTGGCTTCTCTTTTTTAGCATCTTTGATATTTATTTTAATGGTACCAATCTTATTATCTCCAGTATAATCCTCATGATTAATTATTTTTAACAATACTGGATCTTCCATATTTTTTAATTCATAAAATTCCATCGTCTCAACTGTAGCGCCTTTTTTAATGTTGTCGTATCGACTATCTGTATACTTATCATATTTATCGCCAAATAAGAAGCCTGGATTTAAATGTTGCTCTGAGTCGTTTTGATCTTGATAAGCTTCAAATGCATACAATGCTTCTCCTGGCTTTACTTCTTTATCTTTAGTTGAATTGTTAGTGATAGCAAATTTGACTGCAAGTAAATCTTTTCTTTGATAATCTTCAGTGCCTGCCGGTAATACTTCTGTAGATAAGACTTTAGTTTTAACGCCATTGATTTCAACAGCATTATCTTTCAACTCAGGTTTTTTCTTTTTTTCTGCTTTTTTCGCATTCATACTTGATGATACTTTATCATCTGAACTGCTGTTATCATTTGAGCTGCTGCTTTCGCTTGAGCTGTTGCTTTCGTTTTTACTTGATGTCTCCTCCTTACTTTCTTTACTTCCGCATGCCGCCAATAAAATTGCTAAGGCACTTATTAATACTGCTAGTTTTTTCATTGGTGTCCCTCCGATTAATAAATTACGTCTCTCTATATTTAATTAATATTATACACTATAATGCACTGTTTAATAATAATAATTTTTAAACGTTGAAAACACACCAACTCATTATTAAGCTGATGTGTCTTTGTATTAATATATTTTTTTGTAATACCTAACCCTTTATTCCTTCAACCATTCTTTAATCACTTCAATAGGCATCATCCCTCTGATTGAAGCTTTAAGATTGTTGATTTGTGCTTTTCTTCCCATACTGCTCGCCATATTCATGGGTTTATAATTTTCCCAGTGTTCAAGTTCGTCCATCTTTTCTCTAATTTGTTGTTTGCTGAATTGTTTCATTTTATTTACCACCTTTATTGTTTTTGGATAAATAAAATAGCCCTCCTTACAAGAAGAAGCGCTTCAACACATCTTCTTATCTTTCAAGTCATCAACTTGTTGGATTTAGCACGATACCGTAAAACGGTTGCTGCTGGAGTTTCACAGGGCCAAGTCCCTCCACTCACTCTTAATAAGAACTATTTTATTCAATTATAATCATACCGTATTCCTGTACTTTTTCAACTTATTCACTACAAAAAATAAGGTAAAGTCGAAAATTTCATTTATAAACCATCTAAACTATTTATTGTACAAAATTATGTTAAACTTCAAATATGTTCAAATAAAGGGAGATGTTTGAAATGAGTACAATTTATACATACGAAGATAAGGTCCATCCGTCTTGGATTGATCATAATCAACATTTACATGATGCGCAATATTTCTCTATATTCAGCGATGCTGTAGTAGGCTTCTTTGCAAGTTTAGGATTCTCGATTGATTATCGTCAAAATCACGATACAACTATTTTTAATTTAGAAGCACATATTACTTTCATGAAAGAAATGGTCTTAGACGAAGAATTTAAAGTGGAGGTATATGTTTATGACTTCGACCATAAACGTGTGCACTTCTTCTTAAAAATGTTCAATCAAGATGGTGTACAAACAGCGGCTTATGAAGTCATTATGATGTGCATTAATAACGAAGAACGTCGCAGTGCTGAGTTCCCTGAGTTCGTGTACGGAAATATTGAAAAATATTATCAAGAACAAGGAGATTTTGAAACGCCGAAACAACTAGGACATCAAATTGGAATTAGACGTAAAAAATAAGGGAGCAGAATAGAAAAGAGCTCGGAACAAGCCCACTTTCTGTTCAGATAGCTACTTCCATTTGAAAATGAAGAGCTGAGACATTATAATGTCCCAGCTCGTTTCATCTTATATTGCTTAGTTAAATACCATGCCGCCATCAATAATCAATGCTTGGCCTGTCATGTAATCACTATCTGGTCCTGCTAAATAAGATACACATGCAGCGACATCAGATGGTTCTGACAAACGTTTCAAAGCAATATTTTTAGAGAATTGTTCCATTCCCCATTCGTAAGGTTTGCCCGCTTCATCCGCAGTTTTTTGCGCAATATCTTCCATCATTGGTGTTTTCACAATACCTGGGCAATAAGCGTTCACTGTAATACCTTTGTCTGCTAAATCACGCGCTGCAGTTTGTGTAATTCCGCGAATTGCAAATTTAGTAGCACCATATAAAGCTAAACCTGGGTTGCCGACTTGACCTGCTTGTGAAGAAGCACTGATAATTTTACCGCCATGTCCTAGAGACTCAAAAGCTTCAACCGCTGCTTGGATACCCCAGAAAATGCTGCCAACGTTTACATCAAATACTTGGCGATATTGCTCATAAGTAATCGTATCTAATGGTGTTTGCGGTCCTAAACCAGCATTGTTCACAATAACATTAAAATCACCGAACTTATCTTTCACTTCTTTTACAGCCGCAAATACTTGGTCACGATCCGCCACATCTACTTTTACAGCAACCGCCTCATGTCCTGCATCACGTAAACTTTGCGCAACTTTTTCAGCAGTTTCGATTTTATAATCTGCAACTCCTACTTTAAACCCATCTACTGCTAAACGACGGCAAATGGCTTCCCCAATACCTTGCCCTCCACCTGTTACTAATGCTACTTGTCCTTTTACTTCTGTCATCTTGATGTCCAACTCCTCGTTGTATGAAATATGAATTCTCACTTATATTATAGTTTATTTTCTGAATAATCTCAAAACAATCTATAAAAATAAGCACATACAGTCCCTCATTACTGTATGTGCTTCTCATTTAAAAAATTATATTACTTTTTGGTCTTCTAAATATCGGATAATTTGTTCTACCGCTTCTTCTACCGAATTTTCTTCTGTATCTACGATGATTTCTGGGTGTTCAGGAGCTTCATATGGAGCATCAATACCCGTAAAGTTTTTAATTTCTCCTGCACGCGCTTTTTTATACAATTGCTTAGGATCTCTTTCTTCACAAGCTGCTACACTTGCTTTGGTATAAACTTCTACAAACTCGCCATCTTCTAAGATTTCACGTACATGGTCACGATCTTCTCTATAAGGCGAAATAAACGCTGTTAAAGTGATTAATCCTGCATCTGCTAGAAGTTTGCTCACTTCTCCGATACGTCGGATATTCTCTTTACGGTCTTCAGGACTGAATCCTAAATTATTATTCAGTCCATGACGGATATTATCACCATCTAAGCGATAAGAACGCACGCCGCGTTCAAATAATGCTTTTTCTAAAGCTACACTGATAGTAGACTTCCCAGAGCCTGATAAGCCAGTAAACCAGAGCACCACACTCTTATGGCCATTCTTTTCTTGGCGTTCTTTTTTTGTCACTTCTGAATCATGCCAAGTAATATTTTGTGATTTCACCATTTACTTTACGCCTCCCCATTTTGTTCTCTATGTCTGCGTAAACCACGAATCAGCACTTCTGCTACTTCAGGTCTTGAGAATTCTTTCGGCAATGGCTCACCGTTACGTAATTTCTCACGTACTTTTGTACCGCTTAAATGTACATGATATTTTTTATCATGCGGACAAGTTTTTGCAGTTGCCATATTTTCACATTTCGTGCAGTAGAAAGCATGTTCAAATTTCATAATATTAATGCCAAGTTCATCTTCGTATTGACTGATGAGTTCTTGAGCTTCGTATGTACCATAGTAATCACCGACACCCGCATGATCACGGCCGACAATGAAATGCGTACAACCGTAATTTAAACGTACAATGGCATGTAAGATAGCTTCACGTGGTCCTGCATAACGCATTGCGGCTGGATAAATTGCTAAACGCGCTCTATTTTCCGGGAAATAATGCTTCAAAATAACTTGATAGCTTTCCATACGTACGTCTGCTGGAATATCATCCGCTTTCGTTTCACCTACTAAAGGATTTAATAATAATCCATCTACTGTTTCTAAAGCCGCTTTCTGAATATATTCATGCGCACGATGCACTGGGTTGCGTGTTTGGAAACCGACTACTGTTTTCCAGCCTATATCATGGAACATGTGTCGGACTTCAATCGGATCTAATTCGAATTCTTCAAACTCGCTATGGTCAGGACGGTTCACTAATTGAATCGGACCTGCTAAATAAACGTTACCTTTTTCATAAACTTTTTTCACGCCTGGATGTGCTTCTTCAGTTGTTCCATAAACATTCTGCGCTTCTTTTTCTTTATCGTAAGTAAATTTTTCTTGTAATTCTAATACTCCATAAAGTTTGTTATCTTCCCCATACAAAGCAATTTTGTCACCTACTTGATAAGTCTCAGCTTGTGCTTCAGTTACAGGTAAAGTAATAGGAATACTCCATAAGGTGCCGTCAGCTAAATGCAAGTTCTCCACCACATTCGTATAATCCGCTTCTCCCATAAATCCTGTTAAGGGACTGAATCCGCCGATTGCAATTAATTCCAAGTCAGATAAACTCCATGCGTTCAACGTCAATTTCTTGAAAGAAGCAGCTTCCTTAATAAGCTCTTCTCTTTCTGAACCTTCAAGTTGACGGTTAATCAGTTCTCCACCATGAGGGGTACTTGTATCCTTAATAATTTGAGTTGCTGTTGCCATTTTATCCATCTCCCTTGTTTAATTTTTTTCTACTTTGTGTGTTTGCTTTTTCTGAAAATAGTTGGGCAATTTGCCAGCTTTATTCAAGGTGTAAACTAAAAGTACTAACCATGCGACTACTACTGTAATTCTTACAACTGCTGCGACCGCTGCATCAGCTCCGAAAGCATTCATCAACGTGTTACTATTAGTAAATATAATTAAACCGCCGACAAAGATACCCAGGACTTCTACAGGAATCACCTTTACCATCCATGCAGCAAATGGCGCGGCTGCCACGCCTCCGATACTCAGTGCTGCTACTAATCCCCAATTAATTTGATCTAATCTTAGGAAAATTAAGAAACTGATTGAAGCAGCGATTGTAACAAAGAATTCGCTGACTGAAACACTGCCGATGACGTGACGTACGTTCGCATTACGTCTTGAAACTAATACCGATGTATTCACCGGTCCCCAACCTCCGCCGCCGACAGCTGTTAAGAATCCTGCCAAAGAACTAAGCGGAATTAACAGCTTATTACTTGGTGGAGGACCATCGCTGTAGCTTTTCTTACCTTTAAATGCAAATTGATACAGAATATATATTCCAATCGAAATCAGGAACAAAGCAACGGCCGGTTTGACTAATCCAGCATGCAGATGACTGACTAAGGCTGCGCCGATGAAAGCGAACATGGATCCCGGCACCGCCAATCTTAGAATGAGTTTCTTATCTGCATTTGCAAATGACATATGTGAAATACCTGATGCTGCGGTAGTTGCAATTTCAGAAAAATGAATTGTCGCTGAAACAATGGCAGGAGTAAGTCCGAGTGTTAATAAGATAGAGGATGAAGTAACACCGAACCCCATGCCGAGAGACCCGTCAATCAGTTGTGCAAAGAAACCGACAAAAGCGATTATTATTAATTTTTTCATTGTCTCTGCTCCTTTCTTCGAGTAGATATTTTCAAAATTTTCAATTTATTTAAACTGACTTTTCAGTCAATAATTTTACTATTCCTATGTGTTTACAAGGATTTATAGTCGAAAGAATTTCGCTTTCTTCATGTATGACGCACATTAACTTATTACGATTGCGCCGCTGCTGCTTCTGTTTCTTGCTGATGTTGTGCATATTCTTGGAACCAGTTGATTTTACTGTTCATACGTACAACTTCTCCAACGACAATCATCGAAGGATTCTTAAAATCTTTCGCATCTTCTACAATCGTTTCTAACGTTCCAATCGCTGTTTGTTGTACATCAGACGTGCCTTGATAAACCAATGCTGCGGGTGTATCTGCAGCTCTGCCATTTTCAATCAGCAAACGACTGATTTCAGGCAAACGGCTGACCCCCATATAAATACACAAAGTTTCAGGTCCACGTGCTAAATGTTTCCAATAGTCTTGTTTAAAGGTTTGCGATTTATTGACGCCTGTTACAAACGCTACAGAAGAACTGTAATCGCGATGTGTTACAGGTATTCCTGCATAGGCAGGTGCTGCAATACCGGAAGTGATGCCCGGCACAATTTCAAATGGCAAATGATGGTCTGCCAATACTTCTGCTTCTTCTGCCCCTCTGCCAAACAAGAAAGGATCTCCGCCTTTAAGACGTGTGACGGTATGTCCTTTGCTTGCTAAGCTGACCAATAAATGATTGATCTCTGATTGAGGGATAGAAGGCCCATTCGGATCTTTGCCGCAATAAATAAATCGTGTGTTAGGTTTAGCGTATTCTAATAATGTTTTATTAACAAGGCGATCATATAGAATCACATCGGCGCTCTCAATGGCCTTCATGCCCTTGACGGTGATTAAATCCGGATCGCCCGGGCCTGCTCCAACTATATATACTTTTCCCATCTGATCACCTCGTTTGTTTTTTAAAAAATTAACCGCGGAAATCGCGTCCATCTGTTACTTTATCTACAATGCCTTTGCGTACTACGAAGTCGCCGAAATGTTCGCCTTGTTCGCGTTCTTTACTATATTGTTCTAGAATCGGACGCAGACTTTCTAAGATTTCTTTTTCAGCAATATTTTCTTTATATAATTTGTTCAAACGGTCGCCTTTGAAACTGCCGCCTAGGTAGAAATTATATTTACCCGGTGCTTTACCGATAAATGAAATTTCAGCTAAAGCCGGACGTGCACATCCATTTGGACAACCTGTCATACGAATTGTAATTTCTTCTTCGCTTAAACCGAATTCATCTAATAAATCTTCAATTTTACTCACTAATGAAGGTAAATAGCGTTCTGATTCCGCCATAGCAAGTCCGCAAGTCGGGAAGGCCACACATGCCATAGAGTTACGGCGTAAACCGCTGTAATTCTTGCCATCTGTTAAACCATACTCATCAATAATCTGTTGAATTTCTGGTTTATCCTTTTCATCTACGTTAGCAATAATCAAATTCTGGTTCGGTGTCATTCTGAAGTCACCTTTATGAACTTCCGCCAAGGCTTTAATTGCGGATTTCAACTTGTAATCTTCAGTGTCTTTGATACGGCCATTTTGAATGAAAAGTGTGTAATGATGTTTGCCTGAACCTTCTGTCCAACCTAAGCGATCTCCGTTATCTTCAAATTCAAACGGTTTCGCTTCTTCTAACTCCCATCCTAAACGGTCATTCAATTCTTGCTTAATCCAATCTAGACCTTTACGGTCAACTGTGTATTTAAATCGAGCTTGTGCACGATCTGAACGATCGCCGTAGTCACGTTGGATAGTTAAGATTTTTTCACAAACTTCTTCCGCTTTATCTTTAGGAATAAATCCAATCACTTTACCGACTTGAGGATAAGTTCTCAAATCATCATGTTTCATTCCCATACCACCGCCGACAGAGACGTTATAGCCAATCAATTCGTCGTTCTCTACGATACCGATTAAACCGATATCTTGTGAATACACATCGATATCATTTGAAGGCGGTACTGCGATGCCGATTTTAAATTTACGTGGCAAGTAAGTTTTGCCGTACATCGGTTCATGGTCTTCTTTTTTAGTATCTACAATCTTCTCGCCATCCAGCCAGATTTCATGGTAAGCCGTTGTTTTCGGCAGTAAATGTTCACTGATACTATCTGCTGCGCGATTGACTTCTGCGTAAATGTCAGACTGATAAGGGTTCGGGTTGCACATCACGTTACGTGTAACGTCGCCGCAAGCTGCAATCGAATCTAATACAGCATCATGAATACTCTGCATAGATTTTTTTAAATTGCGTTTTAAAATACCGTGGTATTGTAAGGTTTGTCGTGTTGTTAAACGAATTTGTTCTCCCGCATAATTATCTGCTAATGCATCAAGTTTCAACCATTGGTCTGTTGAAACTTTACCGCCAGGGATTCGTACGCGAATCATGAAAGCGTAGAGTGGTTCTAACTTTTGTTTACGGCGTTCTTGACGCAAGTCTCGATCATCTTGCATGTAGCTGCCGTGGAACTTCAACAGTTTAGTATCCGCATCTGCAATGGCACCTGTGACAGGGTTGTTCAACCCTTCCACGATAGTGCCGCGCAGATAATTACTTTCTCCTTTTATACGCTCTAAATCATCTAAGCCTTTGTATAACTCATTATCATTTTTCGCCATCTTGGACTGTCCCCCCTTAAATATTAATAAACGTCACGTTGATAGCGTTTGTCTTTTTTCAATTCTGCTAAATAATTCTCTGATTCTTCTTCAGTCAAGCCGCCTTCTTTTTCTAAAACATGGACAATTGCTTGGTGTACATCTTTAGCCATGTTTTTTTCATCGCCGCAGACAAAGACAGCTGCGCCATTTCTTAACCAGTCGTAGAATGATTCGCTATTTTCATCAATTAAATGTTGAACATAACGTTTTTCTTCTTGGTCTCTTGAGAAGGCCAAATCTACTTTTTCCAAGACACCACTATCTAACCATTCTTGAATTTCAGTTTGATATAAGAAATCTGTTGTAAAATGTGGGTTTCCGAAGAATAACCAGGTTTTACCTGTTAAATCCAACTCTTCACGTTCTTGTAAAACAGCACGGAATGGCGCAATACCTGTTCCTGGTCCAATCATGATAACAGGTGTGGTTTCATCAAACGGGAATTTGAAATTAGGATTTTTCTTCAAGTACACTTTCAATTTATCGCCAGGTTCTACTCGTTCTGCTAATTGCACACTGCAGACGCCTGAACGTTCGCGGTCGTGTGCTTCGTAGCGGACCGCGCAAACTGTGATGTGGACTTCGTCCGGATTTGCCTGGTTACTGCTGGAAATAGAATAGCTGCGTGCCGGAATTTTTCTCAAGAATTGATATAACTGATCAGGTTGCAATGATTCAGTCGGGAAATCATCCAATAAATCCAGTAAATCGCGACCGTAAATATATTCTTTCACCCATTCGTTATCTGAAAGACGATCCATCAATTCTTCGTTATCAAAAATTTGAGCTGCGCCTTCCAGTAACGGTTTCGTTAATTTGGTGATTTCGAAATAAGAAGTCAATGCATCTGATAAAGTCATTGTTCCGCCTTGTGTATCGACTTCAATTTCTTGTTCAGAATCCCAATCTTGCATTTCGATTAATTCGCTGACGAGAGCTGGGTCATTTTCAGGTAAGATATTTATCGAATCTCCTGGCGCATATTCGTCACCGTAACCTTCTAATGAAAGTTCAAGATGGCGCACTTCTTTGTCAGAACCGCGTCCTGTAATATTGATATTTTCTAACACTTCCGCTTCATACGGATTCGTGCGTGAATAAACAGGTGCAGCTATATCATTTTGAATCGGTTCACTTTGCGCATCTTGAACGACTTGCTTTACCTCTTGGTCACCTAATTCGTTGATGATGTTATCAATCCATTCATTCGCTAATTCTTCAAAATCAATATCACAATCTACACGCGGCAAGATACGATCTGCCCCTAATTCCTCTAAGCGTGCATCGAAATCTTTACCTGTTTGACAGAAGAATTCATAAGATTGGTCACCGAGTGCTAATACGGAGAAGCGCGCACCTTCTAAGTTAGGCGCTTTGCGTCCATATAAGAAATCATAGAATGAAATTGCGTTATCCGGCGGGTCCCCTTCACCATGTGTGGAAGTTACAATCAATAAATCTTCTACTTTTTTCAGTTCTTTTGTTTTGTATTGATCCATTTCAGATAATGTAACATCGAAATCATTTTCTTTTAATTTACTTTCTAATAGTTCAGCCACCCATTGTGCATTACCAGACTCAGAGCCGAATAATACTGTGATTTTTCTAGGCTCGATGACTTGCGGTTGTGCTGCTTGTGCACCTTGTGTTTCAGGTACTTGTACAGCTCCAGCTGCTGGCGTTGGAACTGCGCCTGCTTCGCTGCCTTGCATATTAGCTGTCAAATAACCGCTCAACCAAAGTTTCTGGTCATTGGATAAGGTTGATAAAGCTTGGTTAATAAGTTGTGCCTGTTCATCGTTGAACGGACTGTTTGTTGATGATAAGTTCAAGTCTCTTCCCCCTATATATTCAATTTATTCTTAGTTTTTTAGTAGGAATTATGCTTAAAAAAATATATTTTACGGAACCTAAACGCTTATCATTATTGCGCTGGTCTAATTCCAATAGGATTACTAAGAATTAACAACAAAATTTTTTTGCCGCGACTTAACTTTAAGACTTACGGCCTACATGCAGTCCGCATTCGGTCTTCATATTGTTCGACCATCTGCCTTCTCTGGAATCTCCACCTGCTGCCACGGGCGATGTACATGGTGCACAGCCGATACTCGGATAATTCTGATCGTGAAGTGCATTGTAGGGTAAATGATTAGATTTAATATAATCCCATACATTATCCCAAGTCCAATGGATTAATGGACAGACTTTCACAGATTGAAAACGTTCATCTTTATTTAAAAAGTCTGTGTTTGCTCGTGTAGGAGACTGTTCTCTTCTAAGTCCTGAAACCCAGGCTGTTTGACCTGTCAAAACTTCTTCTAACGGTTTCACCTTACGAATATAACAGCACTGATTAGGATCTCTACGCCATAGATTGTCGCCGTAATGTTCTGCTTGTTCGTCTACAGTTAAGTCTGGTTTCTTTAATTCAATGTTCAGTTCTGGATACTTTGCTTTAACGCGTTCGATTAAATCATAAGTTTCTTCAAAATGGAGTCCTGTATCGAGAAATACAATGCGTGCATCTGGTTTCACTTGTGAAATCAAATCAATTAAAACAATGCCCTCAGCTCCGAAACTGCATGCATACACAATTTCATCTCCATAGGTATCATAAGCCCATTTCAAGACTTGATACGCACCCTTCGTTTCATCAAAGATATTTAATGAATCAAATGGGTGTGAGGCGAAGTTTGTATAAGTGATTTTAGAATCCAAATAAATACTCTCCCCTCATATTATATAAATTTTGCGAGTTACAATTCAAACAGTAACGATGTACGAATTGTCTGAAAATAATTATGTTATGAATCATACCGCGTTCTTTTATTCATGTCAATGAATTATCGGAAGATTTACAAAATTAACATCCTATCTCTTTTTATGCTAATTTATGCCTCTTTAGAGACCGGTCAGACTCCGGGAAGTATATAATTTTATTTTTAAGACTGCTCTCCCAGTTCTTTTTTCAAAAAATAAACTAAAGAGGAACCAAGTATTAAACTCAGTTCCTCTTTCAATATCTTAAATTAGATTATCGGCTTTACAAAGTCTCGATTAGCAGTCATATATGTCCCTTTATCTGTCTTCAAACGCGGCGTGCCATTAGAAGAGAAAACGATTTTAACAATATTTACAACATTACCTTTCGCAAACTTCGCACCCGTTTCCTCTTTAAAGTCACGGTCATTATAGGCCTTGCAAACTTTCAGCACTTGCACGCTTGCGGGAACTTCTACTAAATATTGTTCTGCCACTGAATCATCCAAAACAGTAACGAACTTTTTATTTGCTGTCACAACTGATCCGTCTTCCAAAATGAGACGTGGCGTTCCTTTTTCTGTATATTGAATCTCTTTCACCGCAAACAACTCACCGACCTCAATTTCGCGGGCAGCCTCATTTTGAAATTCCACGTCTTCATACACTTTAAATTGCTTAGCCGCATACACTTTACCAGGATTTTCATCATAATACTTACTAGTATCCACAAATTGCGGTTGATCAGCCGCTTCTTTATAACGCTTATCTTCAAATTCAGCTTTAAATTGTTGCCACTTCAATGCAGGATGCTGGCTAGCACTTGGCAAATTCATATTAACTGTGCATCGACGATAGTGATTATAGGTGATTTGAATATTAAAGTTGAAATCCGCATCTTCCAACTCTTTCGTCGGAATACGCAATCGTCCACCCCTGACTTGATATCCAACATCTCTCGTCACCGCTTCATCCCCAAGCTTCACCAACTGCACACGGCTAATTTGGGCAGCCATGCGTTTATAGAGATAAATCACCTCATAAAATTGGCCGTCCGCTTCTTCCGTTCCGCCGTACACGGCAAAGAAATCTTCAGAGAGCGGGGCAACTTCTTGTAATTCCTCTGGCACTGCAAAGTGAACTAAACCGTTTGAAACATAACGTGGCGCACGTTCACCTTTAACCAGAATTTTAATCAGCTTCACAACTTTTTCTTTATCCGACTGATTAAGTAATTGGTAGACTTTTTCATATTTATCTTCAGTAAGATAATCTCTAATGTTGAGATGATGGTGGTTTAATACCGTTTCCATTTCCGCGAAAGCATCATAAAATGCTTGCTTATCCTTACTTTTTAAGAAACGTTTATTAATAAAGAGACGAGATAGATAATCCATCTCTATAATACGGCTAATAGCATTGTGTCGTGCCGTCTCAGGGATGTCTAGTTCAAATAATTTTTTCAAGATTTCCAGGTTGCAAGTTGTCTTTTCAAAGATATCTGTTTCGCTAATTAACGAGCGGTTCGCACCATAACGATTTACGTGATAGACTATAGCTTCATTCATTCCTGCAGTTTGTGATTTAGCAATTACTTCAGTGAAGAATAATTTATCTTCACCATACTTCATGTGTTCAAAACTGATATCGTTTTCTTTAATAACGGAGGCCTTTATAATTTTTCCAGGGGGGCCTACTGCTCTGAATATTTTATCTATCTCATAAGGGATGAGATTAGAGGCTGTTTCATATGAAGAGAAGCGGGCAATTTTACGCACAGAATGATTTTTATGTCGCAAACTTTGTCCAAATAAAATATCATTTTGTGTACCTAATGCTTGTTGCAGCAGTTTAGGAAAACCTTCTGCATCCAACCAATCATCAGCATCTAAAAAAGTGATGTATTCACTATCAGATGCGTCTATTCCTACGTTGCGAGGCATTGCAGGACTTTCCGTATTTTCTTCTAATCGTATTGTCCTCACATATTCATATTCATTTTCATAAGTTTTTATTTTTTCTAAAGATTGATCTGTAGAGGCATCATCTACAAAAATTACTTCTATCTGAGATTTATCGAGATTTAAGTTATCAATTGAATTCATAGTTTTATCTAAAAATAGTTCTTTATTGTAAACTGGAACGATGATTGCTAAATCTTTAGTCACAAAAGTTCCTCCTCGTCTGCATGGTCTTCTGAAATATTTTATTTACTTTTTACCCGCTACATAAAAATTCATGTTTACAGATGATAGTCGTCCAATTTTACAGTCAGTTTTATAGATTTTTCGCTGAGTTTTGTCAAAATATATAGTAAAAAGCAGCCTTACTCTATGCAACAATGTACATGAGAAAGACTGCTTATCTTCATTTTATTAACGATGGTTTACGAATGCTTTGTATTGTTCAACGTTTTTAATACCTTGTTGTACAGTGCTGATTGCATTGACTAATTCATAATCTGGTTGCGCTTGCTTTAATACAGTTTGTGCTTGTTCCACTGTCTTTTTCAATTGTGCTTCATCTTGATTCATTAAATGACGACTTTCTGTTAATAAACCGTTTGCTTTAATAATTAAATTTTGTAGTTCTGTCTTTTTACTTTGAACATCTGAACTACCTTTTTCAGTTTGCAAGTGGATTTGGAAAACTTCGTTATAGACAGCTGATAATCTGTTAATCGCTGTTACAACTTGTGAATCATTTGAAGCATTTTGTTGTTTTTTAGCAAAGTGCAACTCTTGATTCAATTTATTTTGATAAAATCTTGCCCCTGATTCTTTCGCCATTCCTTTATAATACGAACTTGCATTAAGTAAGTTCTTTAAGTTTTCTTTCGCTGTTACATTATAGTCACGGAACTCATATGCCCCATAAGAAGCAGCTTCAGCTTGCTTTGAAAATATGTTTGCTCCTGCAGATCCAAGTAAAGCGACTGCTAATCCTGAGAGTAAAAATTGTTTAAAATTCATGGTTGTAATCTCCTTTAATTTACATACTCAAATTGTAAGTCAGAAATAGCTTTTATTGAATTAACCAATTATTAAATATTAATTATTTTATTCAAAGAATAGATGAGATAAACTTATAATCATCGGGTATAGGAGAACAGCAATGAAAGGAGATTTATAATGCCCCCAAAACATATCGTGTCTGCTTCATGTGTTGTATTAAACGACGAAGATATAATTTTATTAATCAAAAGTCCATTGCGCGGTTGGGAAATTCCTGGTGGCCAAATTGAAAACGGAGAAACTATTCGAGAAGGCGTCATCCGTGAAGTCAAAGAAGAATCAGGCGTTGACGTTGAGTTGACTGAGTTCTGTGGTGTCTTTCAAAATACAGAGCATTCTATTATCAACAACTTGTTTAAAGGTAAATATATCAGTGGTCAACTCACAACGAGTGACGAAAGTTTAGAAGTCGGTTTCTTTACTTATGCAGAAGTAATGGAAAAAGTAACCTGGGGAAATTTCACTGAACGCATACGTTTGTGCTTTTCTGAGGAAGAGCAACCTTTTTTAATTTCGTTTTAAACGCTCAATAAAACAACTTTTTCTAGTCTAAAATATTATTTTCCATATTTTTCACTTTGCAAATTATTCTCTATTATTACTAATAATATACTCTCAAGTTTATACACTAAAACACAGTAACCCCTAAGAAGATTACTGTGTTTTAATTTTCTTATACTTTTGTTAGTTCTGGATTTATTTTCGATTGATATCCTGTAACTTCACTGTTCCGAATAGGATAATTTCTAAATAAATAAGACATTACGATACCTACAATAAAGCAGATTATTGCAGCAATCGCAGCATATTTCAACACTTCTAATGCAGGATTGAATCCAAACATCACCAATATACCTGGCGTCGGCGCTGCAGTGCCTGGCGCGTCATTAATTAAACCTGAATAAGCAATTACCATTCCAGCCAGTCCGCCGCCTATAAAGTTTGTAACATATATCGGCACAGGATTCGATGATACTAAATCCGCTTTTGATAAAGGTTCAATTGCAATAGAAATCACAGATTTCAAATTACCGATTTTCAGGCGATGCAAGAGAGTTGTATTCATGAAGCTGGAAGCAAACGCTGTTAGAGCTGCAACTGCCATCGGAGCGCCTGTCAATCCTAACATCGCTGTAAGTGCCATAGAACTCAACGGTGAGGTACCTACTACTGTGATAATACCGCCAAGTATTAAGCCCATAAGCAATGGACTTGCTGCCATCGCCGCATCAATAATACCTCCAATTTTTAGTAACGATCCATCAACTAACGGGGTAAAACCTACTCCTAATAGACGCGCTAATGGAATACAGAAAATCACAACTATGATAAAGTCTAATCCATTTGTAATTTTCTTTTCTATCAATCGAATAACAAATGTCATAAGATAAGCTCCGAATAATGCTGGAATTAATCCGATTCCTGCAAATGACACAGCAAGCAGAGCTGAATTTTGTGTGTTTATTTTTCTAGACAAAGCAACTAGAAAACCTACAATAACACCACTTAATGTCCCTGCTAATTTCCCTGTTTTTTTCAAAAATTCAATATGCAAGATATCTCCCAAAACATATCCTTGAAGTGCTTCAACTAAAAATGTCGCAATTGCTGCAGTGGCCAAAGCCCCCATTACTGCACGGCCATCTGGTGCATAATATGTAAATAACGTGAAAAAGACTAAGATGAGTAATAATAAGCCAGTACCAATTATAATATCTATTTTACACAGCTCCTTAAAAAGTATAGTGTCTCAACTTTATCTTTTTTGTAGGAAAATTGCAATGAGTTTTTTGTTTAATTTGAATTCTCTAAATTGTGATTACAATTTCAGATTGATATTGTTTCAGAAAAGTTTCTCAAGAGTCCATAAACAATCTAATCATGATTTAGACGTTTATAATACGTAGTTACACAGTCGCTGATAATCGAAAAAAGAGGCTAGAAAACGCCTTATATCAACGTTTCTAGCCTCTTATATCAGTTATATTATTATTCCCACTCTATGGTACTTGGCGGCTTAGAAGTTACATCATAAACAACACGGTTTACGTGATCAACTTCGTTTACGATACGACTTGAGATTTTTTGTAATACTTCCCAATCGATACGCGCAAAGTCACTTGTCATACCATCGATAGAAGTTACGGCGCGGATACCAATCGTATAATCATAAGTGCGATAGTCACCCATAACACCTACTGAACGCATACCTGGTAATACTGTGAAGTATTGCCAAATTTCACGTTCTAATCCTTCTTCACGAATCACTTCACGTAGAATCGCATCAGATTCGCGGACGATTTCTAATTTTTCTTCAGTGATTTCACCTAGTACACGGATACCAAGTCCTGGACCTGGGAATGGCTGTCTCCAAACTAAGTGTTCAGGAATACCTAATTCAATACCTAAAGCACGTACTTCATCTTTGAATAAAGTATTGATAGGTTCGATTAATTCAAACTGCATGTCTTCAGGTAATCCACCTACGTTGTGGTGAGATTTAATTGTTTGTGCAGTTTTAGTACCTGATTCGATAACATCAGTGTAAAGCGTACCTTGTGCAAGGAAGTCTACACCTTTTAATTTAGAAGCTTCGTCATCAAATACATAAACGAATTCGTTACCGATGATTTTACGTTTTTGTTCTGGATCAGAAACACCTTTTAATTTATCCATGAAACGATCTTTGGCATTTACACGAATAATATTCATGTTGAAACCTTCACCGAATTGTTCCATTACCATGTCGCCTTCGCCTTTACGTAACAAACCATGGTCAACGAAGATACAAGTCAATTGGTCGCCGATAGCTTTATGCAATAATACAGCAACAACGGATGAGTCTACACCGCCGCTCATAGCACATAATACTTTACGGTCGCCGACTTGCTCACGAATTTTTTCGATTTCTAAATCGATGAAGTTTTCCATAGTCCATTCACCTGTACAGTCACAGATACGACGTACGAAATTACGTAAAATATCGTTACCATATTCTGTATGACGTACTTCTGGATGGAATTGAACACCGTAAATTCGACGTTCTTTATCTTCAATCGCAGCATATGGCGTACTTGGGCTATCTGCAATGGATTCAAAGCCTTCTGGAATTTCAATCACTTTATCAGAATGGCTCATCCATACTGTTTGTTCTTCAGGTAATCCGAAGAATAATTCATCTGCTTTAGCACGAATGATGGCTTTACCATATTCTCTTTCGTTTGCACGTTCTACTTTACCGCCTAATAATTTAGTCGTTAATTGCATACCGTAGCAAATACCAAGAACAGGTACGCCTAGATTATAAATTTCAGGGTCGATTGTGTATGAGCCTTCTTCGTATACTGAGTTAGGACCACCTGACAAGATGATACCTTTTGGGTTCATCTTTTTAATTTCTTCAATAGAAATTTCGTGGTCATGCAACTCACTATATACGCCCATTTCACGAATACGACGTGTAATTAATTGGTTGTATTGGCTACCAAAGTCTAATACAAGAATTAACTCTTGTTCTTTCGCCATTTCCATAAATCAGTTTCTCCTTTTATCTTGAGTAGTTTGGTGATTCTTTTGTAATTTGGATGTTATGCGGATGGCTTTCTGCTAAACCAGCTGGTCCCATACGAGTGAACATTGCTTCTTCACGTAATTCTTTCAAGTTGTGAGAGCCTGTGTAACCCATTCCGCTTCTCACGCCACCCATCAATTGATAGATGTTGTCTTGTAATAAACCTTTATAAGCAATACGGCCTTCAATACCTTCCGGCACATATTTTTTAGGTACTTTATCTTCTTGGAAGTAACGGTCATTTGAACCACTTTCCATAGCGCCCAATGATCCCATTCCGCGATAAGTTTTATATTGTCTGCCTTGGAAGATTTCAGTTTCTCCTGGGCTTTCTTCAGTACCTGCAAGCAAGCTGCCTAACATTACGGCATGTCCGCCGGCTGCTAATGCTTTCACAATATCACCAGAGAATTTAATTCCACCGTCAGCAATAATTGTTTTACCTTGTTTACGTGCTTCAGTTGCGCAATCGTAAACTGCAGTAATTTGAGGGACACCTACACCTGCAACAATACGTGTTGTACAAATTGAACCAGGACCGATACCTACTTTAACGACATCTGCACCCGCTTCAAACAATGCTTTAGTAGCTTCGCCTGTTGCAACATTTCCTGCAATCACTGTAACTTCAGGATAAGTTGTTTTGATGTGTTTAACTTGGTCAATTACACCTTGTGAGTGACCGTGTGCTGTATCAATAACTAATGCATCTACGCCTGCTTCAACTAATTTTTCCGCACGGATATCAGTATCTTTAGAAATACCGATTGCTGCTGCACATAATAAACGACCTAATGAGTCTTTCGCTGCAAATGGATATTCATGAACTTTTTCAATATCTTTGATAGTGATAAGTCCTTTTAATTTGCCATTTTCAACTAATGGTAATTTTTCGATTTTGTGTGTTTGTAAAATTGATTCTGCTTCATCTAAAGTTGTGCCTACTGGAGCTGTAATTAAATCTTCTTTCGTCATGACATCTGAAATTTTAATTGAAAAATCTTCAATAAAACGTAGGTCACGGTTAGTGAGAATACCAACTAAGTTGCGGTCTTCTTTGTTATCTACGATAGGTACACCAGAAATACGGTATTTACCCATTAACGCTTCTGCTTCGTAAACTTTTTCATCTGGAGTTAAGAAGAATGGATTAGAAATAACGCCATTTTCAGAACGTTTTACTTTTTGTACTTCATCCGCTTGGTCTTCGATGTTCATATTCTTATGAACAACACCTAGACCGCCTTGTCTTGCCATTGCAATTGCCATTTTTGATTCAGTAACAGTATCCATACCTGCTGAGACTACTGGAATGTTTAATTTGATTCTGTCTGATAATTCAACACTTAAATCAACTTCCTTCGGTAATACATTAGACTCCGCTGGAATTAATAGTACATCATCGAACGTCAAAGATTCTTTAGCAAATTTATTTTCCCACATTGAATACAGCCTCCATTTATTTTATTAATTACATTATTTCACATTTTCCTCATTTTGTTGATACTTTATACCGTTAAAAAAGAAATTAAGAATGATTGCTGAAATTGCACCGAGTACAATTCCATTTTGTGTTAACCAAGCAAACTGTTCTCCCATTGCTTTAAATGCTTCAGGAACAGCACTGATGCCTGTACCGAGTCCTACTGATACTGCGATTATTAATAAATTGTTTTGGTTCTTGAAGTCGATACCACCTAAGATACTTACACCATAAGCCATTACCATTCCAAACATCGCAATCATTGCGCCTCCAAGTACAGGAAGTGGTATCACGTTGGCTAAAGCACCTAATTTCGGAATACATCCGCAAATTAAGAGCAGTATGACCATTCCATAGATGATATTATTCTTTTTCACGCCAGAGAGGGAAACCAAACCGACATTTTGAGAATAAGCAGTGTATGGAAAGGCATTGAAGATGGAACCTAGGATAATCGCAAGACCTTCGGCAGTGTAACCTCTGCGATAATCTTTACGATTTAATTCTCTGCCAGTGATTTTACTTAATGCTGTGTAAACTCCAGTTGACTCAATCAAGCTGACAAGTGCAACAATAAAGAATACGAGTGTAGCGCCTATGTCAAAGCCGAAGCCGGAGAAGCGGAAAGGTCTTGGTAATTCAAACCAATGCGCTGTACCGATTTGATTTAAATCTACAATCCCGAAGACGCCTGCTAAACAAGTACCTGCAATGAGTCCGAGCAGTATAGCAATAGATTTCAAAAATCCACGCGTAAAACGTTGTAAAATTAAGATGATCAGCAAAGTTGAAAAGCCTAAGATAATATTTTTCATATCACCATAATCTTTAGCACCCTGGCCTCCAGCTACGTAATTCATAGCTACGGGCATCAAATTAATTCCGATAATTGTGACAACACTACCTGTAACAACAGGCGGAAAGAACTTTACTACGTAGGAGAAGACGGGAGCAATTAAGACCACTAGGATACCAGAAAGGAACAAGGAGCCGTAAAGGACGCCCAATCCTTTGGTTTGTCCTATTAATATCATCGGGGCAACCGCCGTAAAGGTACAACCTAAGACAATCGGCAAGCCTGTACCTGTAATCTTGTTTGCTTCTAAAAATGTTGCAACCCCGCACATGAAGATATCTGCTGTGACTAAATAAGCAATTTCTTCTGGGGTAAATTTGAGACTTGTCCCGACGATAATTGGAACAAGTATAGCACCTGCATACATGGCAAGTAAATGTTGTAGACTTAAAATGAAATTCTTCATATTATTCTTCTCCGACCAAAGTCACTTTATTACCGGCAAGAGAAGCTACTTCACATAAAGAAGATACTTTTAAGCCAGCTTCTTCTAATCTTGTACGGCCTTGTTGGAAACTTTTTTCTACTACAATACCGATACCGACTGTTTCTGCGCCTGCTTGATGAACTAAACGGTTCAACCCAAGGGATGCATCTCCATTCGCTAAGAAATCATCAATAATCAATACGCGATCATTTTCATCTAAGAATTCTTCCGAAATAATGACACTGTTCGTTTTATTTTTTGTAAAGGAATGAATATCTGTTTGATAGAAACCTTTATTCAAAGTGTTAGGTTTTGCTTTTTTCGCAAATAAGCAAGGCACTCCGAATTTGTAAGCAACCATAATTGCAGGTGCAATACCTGAAGCTTCTACAGTTAGAATTTTAGTCACCTTTTGATCTTTAAATTGGTCATAAAATGTTTCGCCGATTTCATACATAAGCTGTGCATCAATTTGATGATTTAAAAAACCGTCAACTTTCAAAATCTTTTCTCCGATGACTACACCATCTTCTTTAACTTTCTGTCTCAACGCTTCCACGTAAAAACAACCTCCTCAATTTGTGTATAAAAAAATCCCAAACTACTAACTTAGTTTCAGGATCTATGAGTGGCATAAGCAATACATATCATTTTATTATTTGCTTGGAATAAGGAGGTTATGAAAATGATAACCGACTTTATCGCTCCATATAAATTAACAGCTGCTGAGGCTGTTGTTTCATATCAGCTCTAGCCAAAAACCCCTTATAGCTAGGTGCCAAAGCAAAAATATGAAAGATGATGGTTTGAGAAACTAGAATGTTTCCATTTCGCAAATAGAAATGTATCATCCTGCAAGCAATGAAGTATATGTCCCATTTCCCCAAATAGTCCTCACATATAAATCGCTGCACTGCATGCACTTCCCGCATTTCTAAAAAGCACCATTGTGTTGTATTGTTTAAGTGACTCATAGTCATGTCGTTAAGGCGACATGGTAGAAACTTCTAAAGCCTGATTCTCTAGATTATATGAGTTAGTTAAATTATTTACTGATAATACCACATTTTGAGGCTATTTTTCAATATTCCTTAAATAGATATTCTAATTTTCTAGGAATTCTATTTTCATTGTAAATAACTATAAAAGACGGTTTCTTTTTTCAGAATTTTCAACTTTATCTTCTTGAAAACCTCTAAAATTAGACGTACCATAATAATTGAACCGTTTACATTATTATCAGATAGGGTAAATAGTTTTATATTAGTAATAATTTCGGAGGGGGAGCTTTACTATGGCAGATATTCTTATTCTTACATCACAAGATGAAATTTTCGACGCATTAAAACGTAAATTAGATGAGGGTTACACAAAAGAGGAGCTATCGGTAATTAGTAAAAACAAACTGCATATCGGCAGCGTTGAAAGTACAGACGTAAAAGTGCAATCAACGAGCGGTACATTCAGTGACCGAGTAGCCCGCCTCCTTACTGGAGAAGATGGAGAAGCAGCAGTATTAGGTCATTACGATTTAACAGACACAGAAAAACAAGTGTGCAAACGCGAAATCTTGAATGGCAATATTGTAATTTTAGCTGACAAATATGCGCACAGCAGAAAAGAATTCAAATCAGAGCACGATGAAAAAAAGCCTGAGAAAGAGTATGAAATTTAATACTTAGTTGAGTGATGAAATCGGCAGTATTTCTGCCGATTTTTTTATTTCTTAATCATTATTTCCGCTATGCTATAATGAAAAGAAAAATGCGGGAGGGCAATCTTTATGGAATTTAAACTAGTAAAACAAACATCTGATCCGTTGTATGAAACTGCCTTAAACTTATATGATACCTACCAATTCGGCAATGTAATGCAGCAACATCACGTCTTCAAACAATCTCTTGAAAATAAAAGGACTAAAAATGATTACGTCTTTTTAGTAGGTTTAGATAAAGGAGAGGTTGTGAGTTTAGCAACTGCTCATTATGAGGCCACTACCAATGCTGCATTTATTATTTATCTCGTAGCTGTAGATACACCTGAACGTGAACAATATTTGACCGATACACTCGCACAAGTTCAAAATGAATTAGATCATTTGGCTCAACGCGTTCATAATCGCGAAGTGAATTTCTTTATGATGGAAGCCTTACCGTTACCTGATTCAATGGACGAGAAAGATGCTGACCTACTCTTTAAACGCCATCGCTTTTTGAATGATCACGGCTTTGAAGAACAAACTGAAATTGATTATAAGCGTCCAGGGTTGGAAAAAGATGCACCGCCTATCCCGTTAAATTTATTCCTGCACACTCGAATTCCTCTTACGAAAGATATTTATGCTACAAGTGTGAAGTCATGTTATATCTTAAAATATGTTTTTGCGAATCACCTTTCACGAAAAAGAGTGTATCCTCTGTTAGAAGAAATGGACTTACGAAAATCTTAAGACAACTTGAAATATTGCAGCAATCACGGTAAACTAGCATAGAGGTTAGACTGACGTTTGTGTGCCGGAAGACAGACGTCTCACTAAAACAATATAGAAGTGAAAGGATACTGATCAGATGCTAACAAAAGAATTTGCCCAACGCGTTGAATTGAGCGAGAAACAAGTACGTAAAATCGTTCAACATTTAGAAGAACGCGGTTACCATTTAAATAAAACAGAATACCGCGGCCGTGAAGCGACTGACTTCCAAGAAGAGGATATTGAACTATTTAAAGAAATAGCGGAGAAAGTTAAAAAAACCAACAGCTACGAATTAGCTTTTGAAGAATTAGAAAAAGAAAACGACTTCTTGCAAATTGTCGTTAAAGAAGACGAAGAAAATCTTCCAAGCGACCAAAACTTTGCGAAGATTTTAAACGACTTGCATAATGACATTGCAAAAATGCGCGAAGAACGTCAAATGCTCGGTCAAATGATTTCTCAAGTGCATCAGCAACAAAAGGACTTGCAAACATTGCAACAACAAATGACTGATAAGCTAGATCAACATGCTGAAACATTGAAAGCAATCGAGACAGCGCAGCAAGAACACGCTAAAGCGGTGGCAGATAACACTAAAGCTGTAGAATCAAATACAGCTAAAGTATTGTCTCAACCGCAAGAAGCTAAACAAGAAACTAAACCTGAAGCATCAAAATCAACTACCGCTTCTTCCACTAAAGCGGAACCTGCTAAAGCAGCATCTCAAAATGAAAAACCAAATTCTACAGCAGACTTCAAAGGCGTTGCCGTTTCAGCACAACCTGAGAAAAAAGAAGAAAGCAAAACAACTGCTTCTGCTTCATCTGAAGATCAACCTAAAGCGACTGCTGCTTCTACTGACAAAGAAGATAAGCCTAAAACTGAAAATCAATCTTCTTCAAAACAAAAAGATTCAAACAGTGTACCTGAATCTGAAGTACAAGGCACACCTAAAACAACAACACCTGAGCCAGAAGTTCCTGTGGATGCACCACGTAATGAACACCAACCATCTGCTCACCATAAACAAGAGAAGAAAGGTTTCTTCGCTCGTTTATTCGGAATGTAACTAATTAGAATATACAGAACTGAGCCTTCAATAAAAGGCTCAGTTCTTTTTCTATATACCAGCCTTTACTCACAGTTAGTCCTCTTCCTTCTCCTTATCAAAACCGCCATTGACCCGTGTTGATAAATACGATATATTTACTAAGGATTTAAATAGCATTAATAATTATTTAATAATAGATATCTACTCTTAATTTGTCTTTTGTAATTATTCATGTCTACAATTAAGCTAGGGATATGTGAACTTTCTACATAAATGCTATTTAAAACTCATAATTGTGCTTCTTACAATATCAAATTATCAGAAGAAAGGAAGTTTCGATTCGATTGGGTTTTATCATTCTTAACATCATTGTATTTTTACTTCTCATCATAGGGTTATTTTTCATGGCGAAGAAACACGTGGCTTTCTCTAAGCGCGTCTTCGCAGCACTAGGCATCGGAATTGTATTAGGGGCAATTCTACATCTCGCTTACGGATCAGATTCAAAGATCACTACCACAACTACAGACTGGTTCAGTATTGTCGGAGATGGTTACGTCGCCTTATTACAAATGATTGTCATGCCTTTGATTTTCATCAGTATCGTTTCAGCATTCACTAAGATTCAATTAGGTGAAAAATTTGCGAAAATCGGTTTCTTCATTTTCGTCTTTCTCATCGGTACAGTCGCTGTAGCCGCTATTATCGGTATCATTTCAGCACTAGTATTCGGCTTAGATGCTTCATCTATTGATTTAGGAAGCGCTGAACATGCACGCGGAACAGAAATTACTCAAAAAGCTAAAGAAATGACTGCAAGTACCTTGCCGCAACAAATCTTAGAATTATTACCTACTAATCCATTCTTAGATTTCACAGGTCAACGTACAACTTCTACCATTGCAGTAGTTATCTTTGCAACATTTATTGGCTTTGCCTACTTACGTGTTGCACGTAAACAACCAGACAATGGTCATATTATTAAACGCGGTATTGAAGCCGTTTATTCATTAATCATGTCTATCGTTACTTTCGTCTTGCGCTTAACGCCGTACGGAATCTTAGCGATTATGGCTTCTACCATTGCTACAAGTGATTTCGGCGCGATTTGGACACTCGGAAAATTCGTTCTTGCTTCTTATGCAGCCTTAATCACCATGTTCATCATTCACTTGATTATTGTAGGAGTGCTTGGATTAAATCCTTGGCGTTATTTAAGAAAGACAGCAGAAGTTCTTATTTTCGCCTTTACTTCACGTTCAAGTGCAGGCGCATTACCATTAAACGTGCAAACGCAGAAATCCCGTTTAGGTGTGCCAGAAGGTATTGCGAACTTATCCGCTTCATTCGGTCTTTCCATCGGCCAAAACGGTTGCGCAGGTATCTACCCTGCTATGCTTGCCGTAATGGTTGCACCCGTAGCACACGTACAAGTCGACTTCCAATTCATCATTACGTTGGTGGCAGTAGTAGTTATCTGTTCATTCGGTGTAGCTGGAGTCGGAGGCGGCGCAACTTTCGCAGCCATCTTAGTTTTATCAACATTGAACTTGCCAGTCGCACTTGCAGGGGTCCTAATTTCAGTTGAACCCTTAATCGATATGGGACGTACAGCGTTGAATGTAAATGACTCTATGTTAGCAGGCACAGGTACAGCAAAACTTACACATAATCTAGACAAAGAAAAATTCAATTCAAACCAATATGGTGATTTAAGCACAGATTATTAAGATAATCAGAATTAGAGTACTGACTGAGGTTCCAACCTTTCCGTCAGTACTTTTCTTTTTGAAAAAAATAAAAAAAGAGCAGAATCCTCTTCAAGAGAACCCCACTCCTTAATAAGTACTTATCTTTCAATAAATCCAGATTTATGCAATTCATCCAACATGTCTGCACGTTGTTTAGAACCTAAGAAACCAGCAATTTGTTGTGACCAAGTTTCACTACGTTGTCCGCCAGTACGTTTTTTATAATATTCACTGACTTCTGTATCAAATTCTTTCAAGTAAGCTAATTGATCTGCTTTATCTTGATTGTATTCATTTTCATGGAAGACACTTTCAAATGGTAGACGCGGTTTCGGTGCACCATTTTCATCATCAGCCGGCTCTCCTACTGCCATACCAAATAATGGGAAAGTGTACTCAGGCAATTTCAAAAGTTCTTTAACACGAGCTACATCGTTTCTCATTGAACCTAAGTAAACGATGCCTAATCCTAAACTTTCAGCTGCTACCGCCATATTTTGTGCTAATAATGCAACATCAATGGTTCCTACAAGCAATCCTTCAGCAGATTGGAATGATTTTTCCATGTCTCCATCAATTTGTTCATTAATCAATTCATGACGATGATAATCCATTACAAACATAAATAAGTAACCATTTTCTTCTACATAAGCTTGTCCAGAAACTTCACGCAACGCTTTTTTAATCTCAGGATCAGTGATACCGATAACTGAGTATGTTTGCAAATAACTAGAAGTTGAAGCGCTTTGTCCCGCTTGTACCAACTGTTTTACAGTTTCTTTACTTAATGGTTCTTGTTTGAATTTTCTTACTGAATGATGTCGATTCATTAATTGTTCGATTACATCTGACATAAACATTCCGCCTCCAATTTATTAGCTTTAAATAGTTAAAGTTATAATACTGTTCCCTATTCTACCTTCTCTTCAATCAAATATAAAAATAAACGCTTTGAAAGTTTTTTCAATTAAAGTTATTCTAATAATAGTAATATTCTGATAAAAGGAGTGATTTTTGTGACTCAACACAAAAAAGAAATCGTCAATACCTTATTCAAAGCGCAACAAAATCATGAACCCGTAGAATTTATCTCTAAAACTTACGAGGTAGAAGAGCCTGTCGCTTATCAAATTCAAGACGAACTGATTTCCGAACTGAAAAAAGCTGATAACAGTGAAATTGCCGGCTATAAAGTGAGTATGACTAGTGCTGAAACACAGGCCTATGCAAATACAAACGAACCTGCTTATGGCACTATCTTATCTAATAAAGTAGTCAAATCCAGAGATACAGTAGCTTTATCTAAACTATTCGCACCGTTAATTGAACCTGAATTAGTCTTTGTCTTGACTGAAGATTTAACTGTCAGTGCTTCAGATGAAGAAATTTTACAAAGTGTTAAAGTAGCACCTGGCATTGAAATACCTGATGCACGTTATATCGACTGGTTCCCTAACTTTACTTTAGGCGATCTAATTTCAGATAACACCGCTTCTGGATTAGTAGCACTCGGTGAAGCAGCAGACCCCGTTTCTTATGAAGACTTTGCAAAGATTACGTTAAAACTTTCTCATAATGATGAAGAAATTGCGACAGGCGTGTCTTCCGATGTCTTGGATAATCCGATTGAAGCATTGAAATGGTTAATTCGCAAACTTGATGAACAAGGCAAACGCCTCCACAAAGGAGAAATCGTATCATCAGGTACCTTTGTACCGCCTGTCCCTGCCAAAGAAGGCACTTATACAGCTGAATATAGTTATCCTGGCGCTATCCAAGTTACTTTTGAAAAATAAACACAAAGACAAGACGGTTTATTGAAGTTTTCTCACTGCACATACACTGGTGTTAAGTGGGTATAATGATAATGGAAATGTGATTGCGATTAATAATCACTATTCTTTATTGAGAAAATGAAACGCTAATTGATATTACGAAGCACGTATCAATCTCTAAGAAATCTTATTTCACGCAGATAAGCACGAAAGGTCTAAAAACCTTTATAAATCAAGAGATTCGCCTTAAAAATAAAGGTATTCTCAAATTGAGTTTCTTATATTGACTATTTATAACGTAAATGTGATAATAGGTTTCGAAGAGATTAGAATTATTATAATTAAATAATTAAGACAATGTAGCTTTCTTAATTGAGTTCTAATCTAAATTAACTACTTATATTTCTAGGAGGATGTATTTTATGTCATTGATTAACAAAGAAATTTTACCATTCACAGCAGACGCATATAACCCTAAAGAAGATGAATTTATCGAAGTTTCAGATGAAACATTACGCGGTTCTTGGAACGTTGTAGTATTCTATCCAGCTGACTTCTCATTCGTTTGCCCAACTGAATTAGAAGACGTTCAAGGTCAATATGATGAATTACAAAAATTAGGTGTGAATGTTTATTCAGTATCAACTGATACTCATTTCGTACACAAAGCTTGGCATGACCATTCAGATGCAATCAGCAAATTGCAATATACAATGATTGGTGATCCTTCTCAAACAATCACTCGTAACTTCGACGTATTAGACGAAGAAAAAGGCTTAGCTCAACGCGGTACTTTCATCGTTGACCCAGACGGCGTAGTACAAGCTGCTGAAATCAACGCTGACGGAATCGGCCGTGATGCAAGCACATTAGTACACAAAATCAAAGCTGCTCAATATGTACGTCAACACCCAGGTGAAGTTTGCCCTGCTAAATGGGAAGAAGGCGGAGAAACTTTAGAACCAGGTCTTGACTTAGTGGGTAAAATTTAAGGAGGCATTCATTTAAATGCTGAAAAAAGAGTTAAAATCACAATTATCCCAACTTCTTAAATTAATGGAAGGCGACGTGGTTTTAACAGCGAGCTATGATGACAGCGAAAAATCTAAAGAGTTGAAAGACCTGTTAGATGAAATTGCTGATATGTCATCTCATATCACTGTTAAAGAGGATACACTAGAACGCACACCAAGTTTTAGTGTAGACCGTCCTGATGAGCGCACTGGTATTGTATTTGCCGGTGTGCCGTTAGGTCATGAATTCAACTCACTCGTTCTGGCTTTATTACAAGTCAGCGGCCGCCCTCCTAAAGAAGAACAAAGTGTTATCGATCAAATTAAAGCGCTAGATCAACCGCTTCATTTTGAAACATTTATCAGCTTAAGCTGTCATAAATGTCCTGATGTGGTTCAAGCGTTGAACTTAATGAGTGTGCTCAATCCGAACATTTCACACACAATGATTGATGGCGCAGTATTCAAAGAAGAGTCTGAAGATATCATGGCAGTACCTGCTGTGTTCTTAAATGGCGAAGAATTTGGTAATGGCCGTATGAGTATTTCTGACATTCTAAACATGTTAGGAAGCAAAGCAGACCCAGCTGAATATGATAATAAAGAACCTTACGATGTATTAGTTGTCGGAGGAGGTCCTGCAAGCGGTACAGCTGCAATCTATACTGCTCGTAAAGGACTGCGTACTGGTATCGTTGCAGATCGTATCGGCGGTCAAGTCAACGAAACTGCAGGTATTGAAAACTTTATTACCGTCAAAGAAACAACAGGTCCAGAATTCTCATCTGCTTTAGAAGCACATATTAATGAATACGATATCGACGTAATGGAAGGTATGCGTGCTTCTCATATCGAGAAAACTGAAGACGGTATTGTTGTAACTTTAGATAATGATGCGAAACTAAAAAGTAAAACAGTGATTATTTCTACAGGTGCACGTTTCCGCAATCTGAATATTCCTGGTGAAGATGAATTGCGAAACAAAGGTGTAGCTTACTGCCCTCACTGTGACGGCC
The DNA here is from genome assembly GCF_003718735.1 of Staphylococcus debuckii. Lineage (NCBI taxonomy): Bacteria > Bacillati > Bacillota > Bacilli > Caryophanales > Staphylococcaceae > Staphylococcus > Staphylococcus debuckii. Next base: position 165,007 of record NZ_CP033460.1, read on the forward strand.
CTCTATTTGAAGGTAAAAATGTAGCAGTAGTCGGCGGCGGCAACTCTGGTGCTGAAGCAGCCATCGACTTAGCAGGAATTGTAAAACACGTCACACTTGTGGAATACAAAGACTTTTTACGTGCAGATGAAATTCTGCAAAAACGTTTACATGAATTACCAAATGTTGAAATCTTGAAAAACGCGCAATCTTCAGAGATTCTTGGTAAAGATCATGTAACTGGACTTAAATATACAGATAATAAAACTGGCGAAACGAACCAAATCGATGTTGAAGGTGTATTCGTTCAAATCGGCTTATTACCAAACACTGAATGGTTAGAAGGCGCTATTGATACGAATAATCAAGGCGAAATCATAGTCGACCGTAAACAAGAAACAAGTATGCCAGGTGTATTCGCTGCAGGCGATGTAACAGACGATCGCTTCAAACAAATTATTATTGCAATGGGTTCAGGTGCAGATGCTGCACTGAATGCATTCGACTATATTATCCGTAACTAATCTCTCCCTATCATTTTGATTACTACGGAAAGTAGAGAAACGGAATTCCTACATTATAGAGGATTCCGTTTCTTTTTTTGTGTTTTAATTATGTTAGAATATATATTGTTACTCTATTTTATAGCTAAAGGAGCTTGCACTTATTATGCTCTTACTACTGGTTTCACTCATTCATATCAACCAAGCTTCCAGCGCCTCCGCTAATACGCGAAATCTTTTCCTTGGATTCAACTCTCATCACACCTTGCAACATATCGATTGGCGCGAAATTCAACACTACTACCAATTACTCGAATTAAAGTATTTCAAATGTCTTTTATATCTCAGCTTTCCATGTATAATTATTGATATTTTCACTTTAGTGAAGTTTCATAATGCCTGGTTGATTTTGGCAGAGTTGGTGATTTATTTACTTTCTCTGACTCTCATTTCTAAAAAGGTAAAGCGCCATATCAATCAAATAGACGAATAAGTCGAATTCTATTAAAAATAAAAGCGTGAGTTCGTTCCAAAGTAGGATGGCAGCAGGCGTTCTATCCGCTATAATTTAAGTTATTAATTCAGAAAGTCAGGTTTTTAATATGTCAGCAATCCACAGAAAATATATTGCTTCCACTTTAATTATCTTAATTGCTTTAATGATGCTCGTGAAAACGAATCTCATCCTTTTCATAGACGAACCTGTTTATCATTTAGTGAGATTGCTCCATTACATACCTTATGCGCATACATTTCTGACCTTCTACTCAGAGATATTTGCGCCTTGGCATATGGTCGGTGTAATGGCCGTCATCATTCTTATTCTCTTATTTAAAGATCGACAAGTCGCATATATTACTTCTATATTTGCGACTTGTACTCTATTGTTAGGGATCGGCTTGAAATATTTTATTCATCGACCTAGACCGGTAGAATATATTTCAGGTTACAGCTTCCCAAGTTTGCATACATTGACAATAGCCGTAGCAGGTGTAGTATTCTTAATGTTGTTCCGCCGATTTTATTGGCACATTATCGTGTATATTATGGTATTCATCATGATGATTTCGCGCATTTACTTACACGCGCATTATTTTTCAGACACAGTCGCAAGTCTAGTATTTGAATTTTTATGTTTACAAGTTGCGCATCATTATTTAGTGAAGTACCATTTAGATGTCCCATTTACGACTTATTTACGTCATCCAAGACGTAAGAATTTCGACACTTAAGGTCTGATACAGAGATAGGCTATAATGGATGATAAGAGCAAGCAGATTATTAAAGGAGTTTCAATCCCATGAAATTAAAGTATCTCATAAGTATTACACTAGCTTTGGTGCTAACAGTTGTATTAAGTGCATGCGGCCAGAATCCAGATAACTCACAACACCACAATGCAAAATACGCGCCTAAAAATGCCACACCGCTTTCGAAAATTCAAATTTTCAAATCAGACGAAAAAGGTAAACAACTGACTGAAAAGGAAATGAATGAAAAATTGAAAGCATACTTAAAAGCTAACAACGATATCATCGATAACAAGTATGTGCTGCAACACCAACTCGATGAACAATATGACGGTAATCAGAAAGTCTCTAAAAAGTTAGATTCTGATTTACGTGATCTTGCCAATATCGCTACTAAGAATCAGATGAACTTCGAAAATTATATTAAAGATAATAAAGTGCCTGCAAATGAAAAAGAAGATATTAAACGTATTGAGAAATATTTCAAAGCGGTTAACCATAAAGCAGCACAAGCAGATCAGCAACTTGAGGAATTAAGTTACAGTCCAAATAATACAGTCAATGTAGTAGACGTTCCAACTAACTATGCTGGTGACGTCAATAATAAACAGCAAAAGAAAATTAAAGCTTTCTTGAAGGCGCATAATCTAGAAACCAAAGCAATAGATAAATAAAATGTATGACCGCTTCACTCTGAGGATAAGTGAAGCGGGCTTTTATTATTCCGATTTCATCCATCCCTTTTCTCTTAAGACGTACTTTCAATGATTTTATTTCTCTCATAGTCCGTCTTTTATACCAAAGGAAAATACACTATTTAATGTTCGTGTTTAGTGTGTTGAGTGATTTGTTTGAATTATGTGATTTCGGAACATACTATTATATATAAGTATAAATAAGATGAGGGGATGTTGATTATGGGAAAATTAAGTACAGATGAGAAGATTAAAATTTTAGCTGATTTAGTAGGTATTGAATCTGTAAATGATAATGAATTAGAAGTCGCTGAATATTTAAAGTCGTTATTGGCGCAACATGATATTCAGTCAACGATTATTAAAGTTACTGATTCACGTGCTAACTTAGTAGCAGAAATCGGAAGCGGAACGCCTGTCTTAGCTGTCTCTGGACATATGGATGTTGTTTCACCGGGCGATCCTTCGAAATGGCAGACGCCTCCCTTTAAATTGACAGAAGATAACGAAGGACGGTTGCACGGTCGCGGCTCTGCCGATATGAAGTCAGGCTTAGCAGCGTTTGTCATTAGTATGATTGAATTGCATGAGCAAGGCTTGCCGAAAAATGGAACGATTCGTTTATTGGCTACAGTTGGGGAAGAAATCGAAGGTCATGGCGCAAAAGCTTTTTATAAAAAGGGTTATATGAACGACGTAGATGCGTTAGTCATTGCAGAACCTTCGCAAGATAAAATTATTTATGCGCACAAAGGCTCTATGGATATTCGCGTCGCTTCAAATGGTAAATCTGTTCACAGTTCTATGCCGGACTTAGGTTATAACGCAATCAATCCTTTAGCGGACTTTATCAACCGCATTAACCAGGCTTATAACTCCATTAAAGATAGCAATGAATTACTAGGCGATTCTGTCGTAAACGCGACTATCATTAACGGCGGCTCACAGGTCAACTCTATACCTGATTATGCAGAGGCAGAATTCAATGTGAGAACGATACCCGAAGCCAACAATGAGAGCTATCAGAAATTGTTCGAGCAAATTGCTAAAAATGTGAAAGTAGATGCTCCAGATAGCGATTTGCAAATTGATACGTATATGTCACGCCCTCCTGTATTTACTACTGGCGATAATCGTTTAGTGGAAACAGCTCAAGCGTTGAGCAAACAATATTTAGGAAAAGAAGTTCCTAAGAAAGCTTCTCCAGGCGTTACGGATGCTTCTGATTTGGTAGTAGACAAAGGAGAAGACTTCCCATTTATCATGTTTGGTCCTGGAGAAACGAGCCAAGCACATGTTATTGATGAATATGTAAAGAAAGAAGATTATCTCAATTTCATCGACTTATTCGAAGCCTTGTTTATAGAATATCTCGACCATCAGAAATAATAATATAGGGGAGCGGAACAGAAATTATCTCGCTCCCCCTCTTTTTTGTCTTAATATATCAATAAATTGCCTGATCTGTATTCACTAAAATCGGTGTAGTATTCTTAATCTTTTTATTAAATAATTCTTCTTCAGTGATGATACCTAAATAGAATAAGCAACAACGAATCCAAATTAAATGCGCTACAATCACTACTACGCTATCTTTCTTATCAAATAGTTCAGAGAAAAATTCATCCACTCTAGCCAATACATCATTGTAATTATCGCCGCCCGGTGCACGTTGTGTGAAGCTATGGCGAAAATCTGACATGAGCGGATTTTCAAAATAAGGACGATATTCAGATTGCTTTATTAACGCTTCCTTAGAATGTCCTTCAAACTTTCCTAAAGAGCGCTCTCTTAATAATGCTGTAAACGTAACTGGAATAGAAGGGTCAAATCCATTACGATAAGTTTGTACGGTTCTTTTTAAATCTGATACATAAATATGATCGATATGTATGTCCGAAAAATATGCTTTCAAGCTTTCTGCTGATTTAATACCTACTTCGGTCAAATCCACATCCAGCTGACCGCAAAAGTAATGCTTCCCATTTCTATTATCATAATTTGTTGTTGATTCTCCGTGTCGAATTAAATAAATCTCCATGTTGTCTCACTCCAATTATCACTTTCATGGCCGGCCACTCTATTACTCTGTGTTGCCAGTAACAAAGTTGTAGGCACTAATGTATGTTTTACCCCATAATATGATAACATGAATTTATTCAATTTTATTATCGTTTTGTCATTTTGTTATGTAACTTTAATATTTTCTAAATCTTCTCGAAAATAAAAAAGCTGAGTGCCTATACACCCAACTTTAAAGTTTGCTTAAAGCAAATTTAATTTATTATTTTTCATTAAGATCAGTAAAAATTCACGTTCATCTTTTAATAAGTGAACATAGTCATCTGACATGACTTCTTTAGCTAATTCAATATTTTTCTTAGAAATAAAGTCAATCAACTTTTCATTTTCTTCATTGTCACCGTATTCATCTTTTGCTTTCGAAAGTAATGAATCTTCACATACTAGAATAAATGCTCGACCATAAGTCATATCCACTTTGCCACGTTGGTAATAAGATTCTAAGAATTTTTCAGCTTCATCAAAGTTGTCGGTATGTTCAAATATACCAAATACTTGATCCGTTACTTTTTCTGATATATTAGATAATCTTTCTTTTTCAGGGATATTATCAGGTTTCACTCTATCTTTGACTAGCATCTTTTGTTTTTTAATTTCTTCTTCAATTATGTCCAATTCTTTAGTACGTTCTTCTTTATTCCATTTATCACGATTATCTTTGTATTCTTGAAGTAAACTTTCTACTCTATGCAAGTCGAAATGACTTTCATCGTGTTCGCTTTGATCTAAATGGTCATAGTAATTTTGGTCATTTTTTTTAATATCTTCTTTGCTCATAATTAAAACTCCTTCATCCACCGAGTTTATTCAGTTGTCCAATGTACTTGGATACATCTCAAGAAAAGTATACCCATGCACAGTCGTGCTAAACACGGTTCACAATATAATTGACAACTATCATTTGAAAAGTAACGATTACAGTTAGGAATCTTAACTGTTATTCAAGATTCGTTTCACAACACTTTGGGACATATCACGTCGAGTTAAGGAATATTCGCCAAAACTTTCTCAAAATCTTGTACGATGAAATCAAGATAAAACGAAGGAGGTTACTTATCATGATGGTAGCAGATATTATCGGCGGTATTATCAAATTAATCGTGAACTTAGTAGACACTTTCAAACCTAAAAAATAGTAATAAGTTAAATATGGCTGCAGAAAGGAGCGGGGACATTATTATTATGTCCCGGCCTTTTTTCATTTTCTTTTTAAAGAAAAAAGAGTACCACAGAGAAACCTCGATATGAAATAATCTTATCCGCATCATTTGCGACTATTAATAAAATAGGGAGCGAGACCCTATTTTGTCCCGCTCCTTTCCCTAATTTATTTGCCGTGTTCATTCACAAATTTCTTTCCTTCATCTGTGACTTGCCATGAATTAATTTCCCCATCTATATAATCAATATCTACATATCCCTCGTGGCTTAAAGTGATAATATCATCCTTTAATTCTTCAAGTTGCTTTTGTGAAGTTGTTTCACTATCATCCTCAGTAGGTCGTAAAAACATTTTCAATAACTCATATCTTCTTTCATCATTCATATCTGTTCATCTCCTTGATATTAGATACGCTAACGAGATAATTTAATTTTAATAATCCTATTAATAGTTGAATTACCTTTATGTATAGCGAGTCAAACATTTAAAAGAGCGCGCATATGCCTGTTTAGTAGTTATTTCTTTTATATCGCTTCCCCATATTTCAAAATAAGTCACATATTGCTACTATATTGTTAAAATTATAATAATATTTTATTGACGAGCAGTATTTAAATTTAGTATTATATTTGTATCAACTCGTTAAATAGATTTTCTAATTTTAATAGGGCCCTTTATGTAGGAATTTATTTACTTGTTGAGCTTTGTTTCTAACAGATTGTTACATTCAGAAAGTTTGGTGGATTTATTTTGCCAGAAATAAGTATAATAAATAAAGCGTCTCTTCTATACTTTAAATGCAGTAGGAAGAGACGCTTTTATTGAGTTGAAAGAATTTTATAGAACTAGCTTATGATTAGAGCGATACATTTATTGATATTATTAAAATCGTTATGAAGATATCGGATATGTTGCTCTCGTTCTTGGCCAATATATCTGTTTATTGGACACGTTGCTCTCGTTCTTGGCCGATATAACCATTTATTGGACACGTTGCATCGGATCTTGGCCAATATATCTGTTTATTGGACACGTTGCTCTCGTTCTTGGCCAATATACCCACTTAACACTTAACAATCATATTTATGCAATTCCGATTTCAATTTGTCTTTCCTCATCGTTCTCCTACCATCTCTGCCCTTTTTCCGCCCTTTCCACAATATTTTAGACATAAAGAAACCCCGTAAGCCTATGCCTACGGGGTTTATCTATAAGTTCTATCTTAGTTTTCTTCTTTAACATATGGTAATAAAGCCATATGACGAGCACGTTTGATAGCTGTAGTCAACATACGTTGATATTTAGCTGAAGTGCCAGTTACACGACGTGGTAAAATTTTACCGCGTTCTGAGATAAAACGTTTTAATAAGTCAGTATCTTTATAGTCGATGTGTGTAATTCCGTTCGCTGTGAAATAGCAAACTTTTTTACGACGACGTCCGCCTCTTCTTGGTCCACCTGCCATGGTTAACTGCCTCCTTTAATTGATATTTTCAAATTTCTACGTTCATTACACGTTGATTAGAATGGTAAATCATCATCACTGATATCAATCGGGCCGTTTGCATTTGCAAATGGGTTATCAGATTGTCCAGATTTTGATGAATTTTGATAAGATGACGTATTTTGACCTTGTTGTTGTCCACCGTAACTTTGACCATAATCTTGGAATTGGTTATTACCGCCTCCAGATTGTTGACCGCCGTGACGTTGATTTTGTGATTTAGGTTCAAGGAATTGAACACTATCACATACAACTTCTGTCACAAAAATACGACGTCCTTCTTGGTTTTCGTAACTGCGTGATTGTAAGCGACCATCAACGCCGGCTAGACTACCTTTAAACAAATAATTGTTTACATTTTCTGCTTGTTTTCTAAAAACAACACAGTTAATGAAGTCTGCTTCACGTTCCCCTTGCGCATTCGTAAACGTACGATTAACCGCTAAGGTAAAAGTCGCTACACTTACGCCTGAGGGTGTCGTTCTGTATTCAGGATCTCTTGTTAAACGTCCTACTAATACAACTCTGTTAAGCATTTAAACGCCCCCATTCTGTTTTTACTTATCTTCGTCTTCGCGGATTACAATGTAGCGAATAATATCGTCATTGATTTTAGCTAAACGTTGGAATTCATCTGTAGCTTCACTGTCTTCAGTGTTGATACGTACAATGTTGTAGTAACCTTCTTTGAAATCTTCAATTTCGTAAGCAAGGCGACGTTTGCCCCAATCTTTTTCTTCAATGATTTCAGCACCGTCTTTAGTTAAAATACCGTTGAAACGTTCAACTAATGCTTTTCTAGCTTCGTCTTCAATGTTAGGACGAACTACGTACATAATTTCATAAGTTCTCATTTTATATTTGCACCTCCTTGTGGTCTATGCGGCTTACTATCTGATGTAGCAAGCAAGGAATAATTTTCATTACTCACAATCAAAAATTATAGCACACGCAATTACTTTTTACAATCATTTTTACAGCACTTTTCAACCCAATTTCTTAGTTCACTTCACACGCGTAACCATCTTTGTCACGATCCATTTTAGCTTGATAAGCAGGATGACCTTGCGGAACACCCTCAGGATGCGCTTGTCTTAACGCTGTGCAATTGGCATAACTTTCACTTGCATTGCTGCTTGGGCTTTGACTCGATGCACCTGTTGCACTACCAGAATTTACACTCCCCTCAGACTGACCCGTTGTCTGCCTTGGAGTTTGTGCTTCACTAGGCGCACTGGACTGAGCCTCCGTATCAGCAGGCACATCACCACTCCAAATATTCAAATGTTCTTCTTGAGCTAAGCGCTGACTTTCCTTTAATTGATCCAAGTACGTAACACTCGGCGGATAAACATAAGCCACCTTCGCTAAACCTTGACGCACCAACGCATCATTAACCATCTGACCATCCGCATAGACATAGGCCAAATAACGTCCATATTTATCCGTCTTGTCTCCCTTATCAAACTCAACTTCAATTTTCGAAGCATTCTCCAACATATTCTTCGTATAAGCCGAAGCTTCCTTACCATAAGGTTGTACACCCTTCGTAGGATGCTTCGTTTCCGGCGTATCAATCAATAACAAACGAAACACAGCTTCTTTCCCGTCATACATTAAACGTACCGTGTCACCATCAACCGCCCTGGCATAAGTCGCTTCCTCTCGCACCAAGCCATTTGCTTCCTTCTGAGAATCCTCTTTTTCAGCTTCCTGATGCTCCTCCTTTGGTGCCTCCTTAGCCTTAGGTTCCTGCGTCGGAGCAGTCTTAAACTCCTTATCCTTTTCATTCTCAACATCCGAATCCTTCTCAGGTGACTTTGACTTCTGCGCCGTCTTCTGATCATGAGGCTTAGAAGACTCTTCATTTCCCCCACTCACTGCCGTGAAAAGAATACCTAGAAAGAGGCTGGCCGCAATGATTGTCACAGCCGTTTTCTTAGGCTTTCTCGTAGTTGCCAAATAAATAAGTCGAATTAAAAATATAAAAAATACAATAAAACATATTACACTCAAAAATTGCATTATGTAGTACACCTCTGCCATGTCTTTATTTATGACATTATTATACTATAATTTTGATAAATCTATGATTATTTTTTTACTTTGCATTTATAAGAAGTGAGTGTTCACATTTTATTTGCCACTTAAGTTAAAATAGCCTTAAAGAGGTGTTGAATATGTCTAAAAACAAAGCACGAATTTTTAAATCTGACGCATCACACGCTATAACTCTACCAGATTCAATCATTGAAGAATTAAATTTAAAACCTGGCGATGTCTTAATCCAAGAAGTACACAACAACCAGATTATTTTAAAAAAAGAAAGCCACCGCAATTTCTCCGAAGAATGGAAGCAATTCTTCGAACAAGGCGGCAGTTATGAAGATTACGAAACTCACCAATGGGGTGAAGCATCGGAGCGTGAAAAATGGTAGAACAATATAAAATTATCGACGTAAATTTAGATCCTATATTAGGGCGAGAAAAAGGAAAATATCGACCTTGTGTTGTCTTAAGCCGTACAAGCTTTAATGATAAAACAAGTCTCGTGTGGGTTTCACCAATTACTAGCCGTCCCGTTAAATATCCTACTGATGTACCTTTGAAAACCTTAGAAAATCATATCAAAGGCACAGTTGATGTCGGCCAAATTCGTACACTCGATTTAAGTACTCGCCATTTTCGAATAGTAGACAGCGTTTCTCACGAAGTCATGCATCAAATTGATGATATTATTACAAATATACTCAGAATAGAATTTCAATAAGCAGCTTCTGGTATAATTCTTGTTTAAATCTTCTAGGCAGGGTAAACCAATAGTGTAAGAGTTAAAAATAAATATTAAAATAGTATATTCTTTGTTAAATTATTGCGTAATTGTGAAAGTTTTGTAGATAAACATGTTTTGAATTGGATTTTAAATTGTAAGCGCTTATAATAAAAGTGAAATCAATCACAAAGAGGAGTTGTATGTATAATGCAAAACTTAAGAAACAGAAATTTCCTAACATTATTAGATTTTTCACAGAAAGAAGTTGAATTCCTACTCAACCTTTCAGAAGATTTGAAACGTGCGAAATACGCAGGTATCGAGCAGCAGACGATGAAAGGAAAAAATATTGCATTAATTTTCGAAAAAGACTCAACTCGTACTCGTTGCGCATTTGAAGTTGCCGCTTACGACCAAGGTGCTCACGTGACTTATCTTGGACCTACAGGCAGCCAAATGGGCAAAAAAGAAACAGCAGCAGATACTGCTCGCGTACTCGGCGGCATGTATGACGGTATCGAATACCGCGGATTCTCTCAACGTACTGTTGAAACATTGGCTGAAAAATCAGGTGTTCCGGTATGGAACGGTTTGACAGACGAAGATCACCCTACTCAAGTATTGGCTGACTTCTTGACTGCCAAAGAAACATTGAAAAAACCTTATCACGAAATCAACTTCACATATGTTGGTGACGGACGCAACAACGTAGCAAACGCATTGATGGCTGGTGCTGCAATTATGGGTATGCGTTTCCACTTGGTATGTCCAGAAAAATTGAATCCTGCTCCAGAATTATTAAGTCGTTGTAAAGAATTGGCTGAAGAAAACGGCGGCGAAATCTTGGTAACTGACGACATCGACAAAGGTGTGAAAGGTTCTGACGTACTTTACACAGACGTTTGGGTATCAATGGGCGAACCTGACGAAGTTTGGAAAGAACGTATCGAGTTATTGAAACCTTACCAAGTCAACCAAGAAATGATTGAAAAAACAGGTAATCCACGTGTCATCTTCGAACACTGCTTACCTTCATTCCACAACACTGATACTAAAATCGGTAAAGAAATTTCTGATAAATACGGCTTGAAAGAAATGGAAGTGACTGACGAAGTCTTCGAAGGCAAACACTCAGTAGTATTCCAAGAAGCTGAAAACCGTATGCACACAATCAAAGCAGTAATGGTTGCAACTTTAGGAGATATTGGATAATAATTTTTAAGTAACTCAAAGAGCCGCAACAAGGCGAGATCGCCTTGTTGCGGCTCTTCTTTTTTTTATACAACCAGAAGTCTTTCTAAATTTCTTATATATTAGAGAACTCTATGAAATTATAATACTATTGATCTAGTTAATAGTTTATCCGGAACTCTTACTAAAGCCCTCTAAAAACACGAACGTTATTTAATAACTAAAAATTATACTCCGAACGCCCTAGAACACAAATCTAATCTCATTTTTTATAATCTAACGTTCGTCTTTTTTCTTGCGATTAGCTATTATTCCTAAAAATGTTAATCCGAAAATTAGTAATAATCCTCCAGGAATCTTACTTCCTTTAGCTAAAACTCCTGTCATTGGTAGTTCTGCTAGATGAGTTTCCTCCGGTTTAGATTGATAAATTGAATTATTTTTCATCTTAGGATGTCTCACACCTACTAAATTCTCTTTAATAGTTTTACCATCAGCAAGATCCTTTTCTTCTGATGTAACTGTATTTGGTTCACCTAGTGTGATTCCATGTTTAGTACCAATCATTAAGTTTTGTGTATCTTGCTTATCCTTATTCAAAATACTACCTTTATTAGAATCAATCCGACACGGTATAGTTACTTTTTCAGATTCGTCTGTACCTACCGCCTTATTTTCAGTCACTTCATTATTTTCTGGTTCGTTTTCTTTCACAGTAACTGTTTGATTCATAGAGTTTGTTTCTTTTTTCTCTTCATTAGATTGTTTTTCTTCAACAACTTGTTCTTGTGAATTATGTGTTTCTTCTTCGAAAGATTCCTCTACTTTATTATTTTCAAGATGTTCCTCTTCGATTACTTCTTCAATTCCACACTCATTAAATTCTTCTTTTGCTTCGTTCTCTTGGAAACCTTTTTCTACTTCATGATTCTCTTTACTCGGCTCCTCAATTACTTCCTGCGTTTCATCATTCTTAAGCTCTGCTGATTTTTCATTTTCAGTTTGTTCTTCTTTTGGCAACTCTATATTTTCTTCATTTTTCATAGGTTCTTCTGGCAGTGATGGCGCTGTTTCTGACTCATTCGGCAGTGGCATCACTATATTTTCTACTATGCTTTCGGCTTTCGAAGATTGGTTACTCGCTTTATCTGCGGCTGTTACTTTTATCAGAGTGTCACCTTTTAATGACGTGCTTCCATCTAATTCGTATCTCCACTGACCTATATTATCCGCTTCAGTAGTCCACACATTTCCATCGGACAGTTCAATTATAATTTGAGAATTCGGTTCGGCTGTCCCCGTCACTTCAGTATCAGTCGATTTTACATTATTGATAGTAGGAAGCTCTGGAGCTACCGTATCTTGTACAAGTATAGTTACATTTTCAGAGGAGTTTCCAGCTGAATCTTTAGCTGATACTTCAATAGTTGAACCATAACTTAACTTATTATTGGTTTCTAATTTCCATTTTCCTTCGTTATCGGCTTCAACTTCTACTGTTGCTTCTCCTGGTATAGTGATAAATACTGAACTATTAGGTTCACTTGTTCCTGTAATTTCACTCATTCCCGTTTCAATCGCATTTACATAAGGTGCTGCAGGTCTAATACTATCCTCAACTTTTCCTTTCACTTCATTGCTTGTAGAACCTAATGCTCCTATTGCTTTAACTAACGTAACATCGTTATGTTCTAAATAGAGTCCTTCTGGAACATTGATTTTCCATTTTCCTTCTGTATCAACCTCAACTGTTGAAGCAGTTTGGTTTGGAAAAGTGACAACAATAGTGCTTTCCGGTTGTCCTTCTCCAGTTATTGTTGTCGCACTTTTTTCAATGTGATTCACAACAGGTGCTTTCACATAATATTTTTCAGCAAAAGGTTGTAAGATACCTTCTAATTCATCCTTTAAGGCATCATTAGTATATTTCGTGCCTTGCAGTATGTGAAATAATCTTGTGCGATAATCTCTATCAGGATGCGCTTTAATATCAACTGCTATTTTATCCACATCTGAAGTAATTGCTGTACTATATCTTCTATTGGCATCAGCTTCAGTTTCGTTATTTATAATATAGCCTTTATCTGTAAGTGTGTACGTTACGATTTCATTGCTAGCATACGGAAAGACGAGATCTTCATTCGTTTCTTTTCGAACAACCTTACGTCTCGCAGCAGGTTCTCGGTGGCGTACTATAATCTTATCTCCATAATCTAAATTAAATGCTTTGATTTTATATGCAAAGTTACGATTTCCTGCTAGTGATTTATCTAACAAGACGGTGCCATCAGCCTTTTCAATTTTGACATGGGCATACTCATCCGTAAAATAGAGATGCGGTTTGCCGCTATTTTCTACGAATTCTACTTTTTTCTTGTCTGGATAGTAATCTGCATATGCAAATTCTCTATCGCTTAATCCTCTTAAAGATAACCGTTGTGCAACATTTGATTGTGTGCCTTTATACGTCGGGTAGTCTAAAACAGCTTGATTATTACCTTTCTCTTTAACAATCAAATATTGGCTTCTAGGTAAGGCATTATCCAAAGTTAAAGGTGCTTCAATTTGATAAACGCCTGCTCTCAAGTGAGGGAAGACTACCTTACCGTCTTGTACTGTCGCTTGTGCAACTTCTTTTCCATTTTCTAACAAGCTGACCTTTACGTTTTCAGCTAAAGTCTGGTCATTTAAATTCAGAGTAATTTCAGCGTTTGAATAAACAGAGGTATCTGCTAAATCAGAGGATTTTACTAATTCATATTCAGTAGCAAGATTCAACTTCTGTTTAATGCGTTGTAATTCTGCTTTATCTTGAATCAACATTGCAAGCGGATAAGCGAAACTATTATTATAAGCAGAAAGCTCGTCTTTTAAATTTTGCGATAGCTCAATATTATATAAATCAAAGTAAGCTGTACCGTTTACTCCGTGATTTGCTAACCAATAAGTATTAATCCATCGGGGTACATCTTGGTTAAACGGTATGTGCAGTCTATCTGCTACCGCTTCTTCTGCTCTAATTCCTTTCCACATTTCTGTAAAGCCTTCTATTCCAATGAGTCTTACCATTTTCGTCATGAAGTCTAAGCGTTCTCTATAACCGATGTTTCCAAATTTAAATGTTCCATGTAAATTGATAATCCGATTATGAATATTACGTTGCGTGCTTTCTTGGTGACCTTCGTATAACCAACCATTATCAATCCCCATCACGGTTGTTTGATATTGGTTCGCTAAAATATTATTTTCGACCTCCATCAAATTCATCTTTTCATCGTTAACCATGATGCCATCGTATCCATGGCCTACCTCATGTAATGAAAGCCATCCTTTTTCTAAATAGCCATACATTGATGGGTTATTTGAGCCCATTAAATTAGATGAATAATAAGCTAGGCCATAACCATGTTTATCAGCAATTGTAAAATATTTTTGAGGCACATTATAATGTATAGAATTAATATCCTCGTTCAAACCGACCCATTCATCATAATGCTTAATAATATCTTCGTAATAAATAATCATGTCATCCAAATTTTTAAAACTTAAATTCGAAGGTTTGACGCCGAATTTTTCGATTCTAGGAAGATCAATTTTAGGAATTAAGAAAGCAATTTTATCTCCTTCTACATAACCATACGGCGTTTTTCGTGCCTTCCAATCATCAATAAATGCTTGTTGATCTCCATTTTTGCGAAAAGTAGGCAAGGTAATGCCTGCATCATCTTCTACGTAATATTCAACAATCGGATTACGTTTTAAACCTGTTGGAATACGTAGAAATGCCGCGCTATCTATGCCTGTAGAAACTTCGGTCCATGAGCCATTATTAGAAACTGTTGCGTTCTTAATTTGTTGATTATCATCTGTCATTAAATCTACACGTAAATTTGCTTCATTACTCCCTTTCCCTTGGCGAATATGAAGTTTTTTATTTTTAGGCACAATGAGGCCAAGACTTTCACGTGCTTGGTTAATACCACGTTGTTCTTTAGCTGTCTTAGCAGCTTTTGACGCTGGATAAACAGTTACTGATTTTGAATAGACTTGCTCCTGAATGTCTTTTACAGTTGGAATACTTGTTGCATTAACTTCTGGTGAAGGTGCATGATAATTCGGCTTTTGAGTTTCAGTATGAACAGGGGTTTTCGTAGTTTCCAGCGATGTAAGCGTCTCAGTTGGTTTATCTTGTGTAACTACTTTATTGTCTAATGTAGCTTGGTTTTCAGTGTGAATAGGTGGTTGATCGGTTGGATTTTCTTTTGGCTGCTGATTCTGTAATTGAGAAATTTCAGAGGTTTCAGGTTGCTTATTCTTAGGTGCTTGATCAATATTTTCAGTAAGCGTGGTACTTGGCTGATTGACCTTTTCTGCTTGAGGAGGAGGAGCTGCTTCTGTTTCAGCTGCTTCAGCAGGATTTGCGTAAACTAAAAATGTTCCAAAGAGAACAGATGCAAGTCCTACACTGAACTTCCTAATGCGGTAGTGGTTCTTGCTTTGCGGTCGAAAAACGATATTCCTTTTTTGTTGTTTTGTCATATATTTCATCACTTCTCATGTTGTTATTTACTACTATTATTTTAACATGTTTTTATTGAAATTAGCGAAAATTTTCATGTAAAAAACCTAAAAATTTAAAAATAGGATTGTTAAGTAACAAAATAACTTTTAAAAGAAGTTAAAAAGCAATCGCATCCTTTGGACGATTGCTTAAATAGATTATTGGTTTTGTTGTTCTTCGTTTTGTTGATTTTCTTGTTCTTTATAAGTAACTAATTCTTTATATCCTTTAATATCAGACAGCTTTTTATTTTCATATATCTTTTTAAAGTTATCAATTTCTGGATTTTTCCAAGTTTTCCCGTCAAAATCTTCATATTCTAAAACGATAGGCTTAAAGATTGCAATAGACGTTTCATTATCTAATTCATATCCTGTAGTATAAATATCTGTTGACTTAGCCGCCATATTACCATCTTGAACAAGTACTTTTCTTAAATATGCAGGATGAAAGTCTAAGTGTCCTTTCACTTTAACTGGTAAACCATTTTTATCCCAAGCTACATATCCCATCATGATATTCTTTATATCTTTATCACTATTATTCTTTAAATCTGCTGTTATAGCATCTGGATATAAACTTTTCAATCTTTCATCTTTTACCACATAAGCACTATTGACAATTTTTACTGGTTGTTTGTTTAATTCTTCTTCTAATTCTGAAGCAGATTTTGTATTGATTTTTAATAAGCTTCTGTCCTTTGCGTTTGAATCTGATTGTGGTCCGAACGTTTTGAAAATAAATAAAGAAGTTAAAAAAATTACTATTATTCCCAACCCGATTAATAATGACACTTTAGTTTTTTTCTTCATTTACGCTCCTCTTTCTAAGTTGTATTATTAGATATATGGATAAGTTGTAAAGTAAACATGCCATCAGACTGCGCTTTACCCTCGCCATTTTCAATATTCTTATTATATATTAATTTTTGGTTTTTAACAGCATTATTTCAAACAAAAAATACTTATCCCCAACTTTGCCAAAGGAAAGCATTATTTCAACTATAACTTTATTTATTATTTACGCATGAAATCTCGAGTGAGAGTGTAACGAGACTGTTTAAATTTATAATAAAAAGAGTTTAATTAGACTCCCTTCAGTCTAGTTAAACTCTTTTTTTCGTATATGAGTATTATTACTCTCTTTTCGACCTCTATTATTTGTAATATTTATTTCAGGTGTTACCGTTTATTATATAAAAATAAGAAATAGCTTGATTATATTTCTTTTAACTATAATAGGAGGTATTTTGATGACTCGACCAAAAATAATTTTGCATATGTCTGAATCAATTAACGGTAATATCACAGGGCCTTATAATAAAGCTGCCGGAGCAAACTTAGGAAAAGCATATGAATACGCAGATGAAAAAATAAATTCAAATGCAATGATATTAGGACGTAAAACTATCGAAGAAAACTTTACAAGTAAAGAAATGCCAAGCTTACCTGAAAATCCTAAATCTTATTCAAGAAATGAGGATTTTGTCGCAAATACAGAGTTAGACCATTTTGTCATTTCTATTGACCCCTCTGGTAAAGCTGCTTGGGAACAAAACTATATAGAATACCGTGATCGACCTAAAATGCACGTTATTGAAGTACTTTCAGAAAAGGTATCTGATGCCTACCTTGAACATTTAAGAAACCTCGATATTTCTTATGTTTTTGGTGGCCCAGATAAAAAATTAGATTTAAAATCTGTTGTCTCTAAATTAAATCAATTATTCAACTTAGATAAACTTACCTTATCAGGCGGTGGTGGAGTGAACTGGTCTTTCTTTGAACAAGGACTAGTTGATGAAATTAGTGTCATCATCGCTCCTGTAGTGGATGATCATTTTAACCGTCCACATTTATTTGATAATCATGAAAAAGATAAAAGTGATGTTATCCAAAATTATAAAATCGACCACGTTGAACAATTGGATGGCAATATCGTATGGTTGTACTATAAACTTTAAAATGATATAAAAAACGGAAAGGTTCTTAGATTAATCTAAGAACCTTTCCGTTTATTTATTAGCTTTATTTACACGTTAAATCTGAAGTGTACAACGTCGCCGTCTTGCATGATATAGTCTTTACCTTCTAAACGCATTTTTCCCGCTTCTTTCGCACCATGTTCCCCATCATTTTCTACATAGTCTTCAAAGCTTGTCACTTCTGCACGAATAAATCCACGTTCGAAGTCTGTATGAATAATTCCCGCACATTGTGGCGCTGTCATGCCTTTACGGAATGTCCAAGCACGCACCTCTTGAACACCTGCAGTAAAGTAGGTTGCAAGGCCCAACAAGTCGTAAGTGCTGCGGATTAAGCGATCCAGACCAGGCTCAGTGATACCTAAGTCTTCTAAGAACATTTCTTTATCTTCTTCATCCAACGTTGCAATTTCTTCTTCGATTTTCGCACTGATAACAATTACTTCAGAACCTTCTTTATCAGCGTATTCTTTAATCGTTTGTACCTTTTCATTATCCGCTTCATTAATTTCATCTTCACCTACGTTAGCGATATAAATCATAGGTTTAGAAGTTAATAACTGCGCTTGTTTGACATATTTAGTGTCTTCTTCATTGAATTCAAGACTGCGGACAGGGTCCCCGGCCTCTAAAGCTTCTTTAATACGTTCTAAAATACGTACTTCATTAACCGCATCTTTATCTTTTTGACGCGCCATTTTTTCTAAACGTGGCAAACGTTTATCCACTGATTCTAAATCAGCCAATACAAGTTCCATGTTGATAACTTCAATATCATCTAATGGGTCGACACGTCCAGAAACGTGCGTCACATTTTCATCATCAAAGGCACGTACGACTTGGCAAATCGCATCTACTTCACGGATATGTGATAAGAATTTGTTTCCAAGGCCTTCACCTTTTGACGCACCTTTTACAATTCCAGCAATATCTGTAAATTCGAAAGTAGTCGGAATGATTTTTTTAGGATTCACAATATCAGAGAGTGCTTTCAAACGAGAATCCGGTACTTCTACAATTCCGACGTTAGGATCGATAGTAGCAAAAGGATAGTTTGCCGCAAGCGCACCTGCTTTTGTAATTGCGTTAAATAGTGTAGACTTTCCGACGTTCGGCAAGCCCACGATACCAGCTGTTAAAGCCATTATTCATTCTCCTTCTCATTTGTATCATTGGATACAAGTACTTTTTTTAATTTTTTGTTGAACTCTGTACGAGGCATCATAATGCTTCGATGGCACTTCTCGCATTTGATTCTAATATCAGCACCCATGCGTATAATTTTAAAGCGATTTGCACCGCAAGCATGCGCTTTTTTCATTTCTACAATATCATTGAGACCATACTGTGCTGCCATTTACACAATCCTCCATCATTATGAATTGTCACTTTGCCCGAATTGACCGTTATATTGCATCATAACTGGTGTAGGAGATTTGATTCCTTCTTTATTCAAGAAGTTTGCAATCTCTTTACGCAAAATACGTGAACCTGGCACTGCATTATTCGGTGTTGTTTCAGCCGCAACTTTAAGAATATAAGCATTTCCTGTCAAATCCTCAATTCCTAGAATTTCAGGCTTCGACACAAAAATATAATAACTTGAATGTAAAGTAGCTAAGAAATCATTTAATTTCTGTTCAACTTTATCCACATCTTCATCCATTGCAATCGGTACTTCAACTAAGGCTTTTGCGTTTGAGACTGAAAAGTTGGTAATCTCAGACATCACACTATTCGGCAAAACTGTAAGCTCGCCAGTATAAGCATGAATGCGTGTCGAACGCAGACCAATAGACTGAACTGTTCCCTCTGTAATCGGAGTTCCGTTCATATTGATTTTAACATAATCTCCAACATCAAATTGATTTTCGAAGATAATAAAGAATCCTGTAATAATATCTTTAACAATCGTCTGCGCACCAAAGCCGATTGCCAGACCGACAACTCCAGCTCCAGCTAAGAGACCCGAGACACTAATACCGAATTTACCTAAGATTGTAGTCAATACGATAAACCAGACCACATAACGTACAACATTTTTGACCAAAGCAGTCAGTGTAATCGAACGCTTTCTGCCATGACTCGTACGGTTTTGCAATTTAAAAAATTGTTCAATTGATTTATTCAAGACTTTAATAACAATGATTGCGACAATAATATAAATCAGGATCATGATGAGCCTATTTAAGATTTCTGCATAGGTTTCAGACTTCGTAAAAGGTTCAATCAATGAATTGAAGACCCCATTTAAAGTATTCCAAAACGTGTTCAAGCCGTTTTCCTCCAGTCTTACTGCAAGATGTTTTTAATATCCTATTTTTACATCAAATATATATTTTACCATGAATTGCGCTCAATTTCTTACGATTCGCTATTGAAAGCTTCTATTAAGCGTAAGAATTCTTCTTCAGACGTAAATTCAAATGTAATCTGTCCTTTATTGCGTTTTGTCGTAATAGCGACATTGGTTCCATAACGCTCTTTCAAGCGCCGTTCTTCTCTTTGAATCAGGCGCGGCTTTTTAGGAGACGGCTCCTCTTTAGACGGTTTCTTTTCCTCAGAAGTCAATTCACTGACATACTTCTCCAAATAGCGCACACTCCATGCTTCGCGAATAGCTTGTTTCGCGGTGCGTTTCATCGTCGGCTCATCTTTCAGCACCAATAAAGTCCGGCCATGCGCACCAGACAGTTTGCCCGCTTTAATGTATCCGGTAATCGCCGGCGGTAAATTCAATAAGCGCAGCATGTTCGCAATGTAAGGCCGCGATTTTCCTAATCTAGTCGCCACTTCCTTTTGCGTCAGCTTCAAATCATCCATGAGTTTACGGTAACTTTCCGCTTCCTCCACCGCATTCAAATCTTCACGCTGCAAATTCTCGATAATCGCAAGCTCCATCATCTCCGCTTCCGTCATGTCCTTCACAATCGCCGGAATATGCGTCTTCCCAGCCTTTTGAGAAGCACGAAAACGCCGCTCGCCCACTACGATGTGATAACCACGTACTGTTTTCCGCAGAATAATCGGCTGCAAGACCCCATGCTCACTAATAGACGCAGCCAAATCCTCTAATTTAGCGGCTTCAAAATGCTTACGTGGCTGATACGGATTAGGGCGAATCTGATCTAAACTTACCTCTTCAACTTGTGCTTGCGAATCATGCATTTCCTCAGACACATCGCAGCCCACCTTTCACATTGATACTCCTCTCTTATTGTATGAAAAATACCGTTCGCAATAAAGCAATTTTTCTTTTTCACTTGGAAAAGAAAGCTCTGGAGAGAAGAATCAAAATAAAAAATTCAAAAAATTTTGATTCCTTCAATCCCTTGAAGCTGTAAGGATTGAATCGTGTTGTAAAATTTCTTTAACAAATAATTCTGAAAATTCTGTTGACAAAGCTATACAGAGCAATATACAATGTGGTCATCAACAAAAAACAAAACATTTTACACAAAGAAAGATAATTGAATATCGTTCTTAAACACGATAATAAGGAAAGTAGAACTTACACTGCTGGCACAGAGAGCCTCCAATTGCTGAAAGGAGGCGCAGAAAGAAAGTTTGAAAATGGCCTTGGAGTGGTGATGTCGATATGAGGCATCAACGGGGGCGCCCGTTACAGCGCTACAGTATTAACATTTTTGCACAATGGCGTACTGGATAACGAAACGTTATTTTTTAATAGCGGGCCTTCATTCAGTATCAGAGCCATCAACAGATTTAGCGTACTGGAAGAGGTTGCTTTAGCAATAAAGCAGCGAATTAAGGTGGTACCGCGAAGCTCAAGCTTTCGTCCTTTACATCCGATTTTGTTCGGGTTTAAAGGACGGAAGCTTTTTTTCGTGGTCAGCTTTCCTCCTTAGTTCCAGAACTTCCGCAGCCAAAAGCAATCTCAATAACTAAAGGAGTGTTTATTCTATGTCACTATCATCAGAAACAAATTTAATCAAGCATCACCAATTCCCGCATATCTTAGCAGCCAATCCGCCATTATACGATTCATCAACTTTTCCGACAGAATTAATCGGTTCAGAAGTTGCTTATGACTACGCCAGATCAGGTCATCCGAATCGTGAAGTATTAGAAGAAAAAATTGCAGCGCTTGAAGGTGCAGATTACGGCATCGCCTACAATTCCGGCATCGGCGCAATTTCAGCAGTTTTCTTTTTACTAGAAAGCGGAGACCATCTCATTATACCGAATGACGTTTATGGCGGAACTTATCGCTTATGTACACAGTTCTTACCAGGGTTGAACATCGAAGTAACTACAGTCGATACTACTAATCCTGCAGAAGTAGAGAAAGCGATTAAAGATAATACGAAACTAATTCATATTGAAACACCATCTAATCCATTATTTAAAGTGACAGACATCCAAGCGATTGCAGATGTAGCGAAAGCGCACAACTTGCTGCTTTCAGTAGACAACACTTTCTTAACACCTTTATCACAGAAACCTTTAGAATTAGGCGCTGATATTGTCAGTCACAGTGCTACTAAATTCTTAAGTGGCCACAGCGATCTAATCGCAGGCATCGTGGTAACGAACAATGCGGAAGTCGCAGAACAATTAAGATTTATCCAAAATACGTTAGGCAGCGGTTTATCAGCACAAGATAGCTGGACGCTGACAAAACACCTTAAAACATTGCATGTACGTTGGAATCAATCCGTACACAATACACAAAAAATTGTTGAATTCTTAAAATCTCGTCCGGAAATTACCGAAGTTTATTACCCAGGAAATGATGAAATCAATCAAAAGCAAGCTGAAAATGGCGGTGCAGTTTTAAGTTTCCGCTTAAGCGATCCTGAAAAAGTGCCCGAATTCGCAAAGGCTCTGAAAATACCTCAAATTGCAGTCAGCTTAGGCGGTATTCAAACAATTGTTTCTCATCCAGCTACAATGTCTCACGCTTCAGTTCCTGAAGATGTACGCAATGAACGCGGCATTACCTTCGACTTACTGAGATTAAGTGTTGGATTAGAAGACCCTGACGAATTGATTGCAGATTTTGAAGCAGCATTGGAGGAAGCATACTATGAACCGATTTCTACAAACTTTGAAAGAGAACGTCTTAGTAGCTGACGGTGCAATAGGAACGATTCTTTACTCCGAAGGGATCGATACTTGTCCCGAAGCTTATAACCTGACACACCCGCATAAAATTGAACGGATTCATCGTTCTTACATTCAAGCAGGCGCAGATGTCATCCAAACCAATACGTATGGCGCTAATTTTGAGAAGCTCCAAACATTCGGCTTGGAACATCGCGTGAAAGATATCACTCGTGCTGGCGTCAGAATTGCGAAGAAAGCCGCTGACGAAGATACCTTCATTTTAGGAACGGTAGGTGGATTTAAAGGTGTACAGCAGAATGAATTATCTTTATCTACCATTCTTTATCATACAGATATCCAAATCGAAACTTTAATCGATGAAGGGGTAGACGCCCTGCTATTTGAAACGTATTATGATTTGAATGAACTCTTGCAAGTCATCAGGGCAACCAAGAAAAAGTACGATATTCCAGTTATCGCACAACTTACCGCTTCCAACACGAATTACTTGCAAGACGGCACTGAAATTAATGAAGCCTTGAAACAAGTAGAAGCGGAAGGCGCAGATGTAATCGGATTGAATTGTCATCATGGTCCACACCATATGCAGCAATCCTTTACTCATATCGAACTTCCGCAACATGCCTTATTATCGTGCTATCCGAATGCGAGTTTGCTAGACTTTGAAAATTCTTCAATTAAATATAGCGATAATGCCACTTATTTCGGCAAAGTCGCAAAGTCACTCGTCAAAGAAGGCGTACACTTGATCGGCGGTTGTTGCGGCACTACACCCGAACATATTCATTACATTAAAGAAGCGGTAGAAGGGTTAAAACCGATTAATGAGAAGAAAGTGATTCCTATCAGACGCAAGAGCAATCACCCTTCCATTCCGGTTCGCAAAGACAATCTGACAACGAAAGTGAAAGCAGGTCCTACCGTTATTGTAGAACTTGATACACCGAAACATTTAGATACTACGAAATTCTTTGCTAATGTGACGAAGCTTGATAAAGCAAAGGTAGATGCGATTACCTTAGCCGACAATTCATTAGCAACAGTGCGGGTCAGCAATATCGCTGCAGCCAGCATTATTAAACAAAACTATAATATTGAACCTTTAGTACACATCACTTGCCGAGACAGGAACTTGATCGGGCTGCAATCCCACTTATTAGGTTTATCACTATTGGGCATCAACGAAATTCTGGCTATTACCGGTGATCCTTCAAAGGTAGGTCATCTGCCAGGCGCTACAAATGTTTATGATGTGAATTCCAAAGGATTGACTGAACTAGCTGTCCGCTTCAACCAAGGCTTGAACATCGACGGCGGCGCTTTGAAAACGACTACCAACTTCAACATTGCAGGAGCCTTCAACCCGAATGTCCGCAAGATGGAAGCAGCCGTACGACGTTTGGATAAGAAAGTCGACAGCGGAATGAATTATTTTATTACACAGCCTGTATACACGGTAGAAAGGATTCAAGAAATTGCTGAAAAGACAGCACATTTAGATGCCCCTTTCTTCATCGGTATTATGCCGATTACCAGTTACAGAAACGCACAATTTTTACACAATGAAGTACCAGGCATTACCTTACCTGAAGAAATACTAGAGGAATTTGAAGCGGTTCAACATGATAAGCAAAAAACAAAAGAACTCAGCTTAAAAATTTGCAGAGAGCTAGTAGATGAAGTAACCAAACACTTTAATGGTTTATATCTCATCACCCCATTTGAACAAGTTGATTATTCATTAGAACTTGCAACTTATTTTAAATCTAAAACTGAAAGTAACCAGGAGGCAATAATATGACAATTAAAACAGCTAATATCGGATTCCCACGTTTAGGACGCAAAAGAGAATGGAAGAAAGCCATCGAAAGTTATTGGGCAGGCAAAACAAATTATGATGAATTAACAGCAACACTTAACGATTTGCATAAAGAAAATTTACTCTTACAAAAAAACTATAACATCGACAGTGTACCAGTCGGAGATTTCTCATTATACGATCACGTACTGGATACATCATTATTATTCAACATCATTCCAGAACGTTTCCAAGGTCAAGAAGTAAACGACGATTTATTATTTGATATCGCTCGCGGTACGAAAGATCATGTCGCTAGTGCCTTAATTAAATGGTTCAACACAAACTATCACTACATCGTACCTGAATGGGACCATGCAGAACCTAAATTAAATCGCAATGTTTTACTTGAAAGATTCCAATTCGCACAACAATTAAATGTGCCAGCACATCCAGTTATCTTAGGACCAGTGTCATTCGTACAATTATCACGTGGCGGCGAACAATCATTTGAGGAAAAGGTAGAAACATTATTGCCGCTTTACAAAGAAGTTTTACAATCATTAGTAGATGCAGGTGCTGAATATATCCAAATCGATGAACCTGTATTAGTCACTGACAACGCTAAAGATTTAGAAGACATTACACATCACGTTTACGATTACTTTGATAAAGCAGGTTTAGGCGACAAATTAGTCATCCAAACTTACTTCGAACATGTAGATTTAGAGTTTGTAAACAGCTTGCCAGTTAAAGGCTTAGGCTTAGACTTCGTACATGATCGCGGTGTCAACTTACAACAAATCAGAGATGGCAAATTATCTAAAGACAAAGCCTTATACGCAGGTATTGTAGACGGTCGTAATGTATGGGCTGCAGACATCGAAGTGAAGAAAGATTTGATCGAAGAATTACAACAATTTACAGACGAGTTAGTCATCCAACCGTCTTCTTCTTTACTCCATGTTCCAGTTTCTTTAGATGATGAAGTGCTAGATGAAACAATTGAAGAAGGTTTAAGCTTCGCTACTGAAAAATTAGATGAGTTAGATGCTTTAAAACGTCTTATCAACGATGGAGATACAGAAAAATACGATCAATTGAAAGCACAATACGAACGTTTCCAAAATCAAGCATTCAAAAACCTTGAATATGATTTCGACAGCGTACGTACCAATCGTGAATCAGCATTCCCTGAACGTAAGAGAGTACAAGATGCACGCTTGAAATTACCAGAGCTGCCAACAACAACAATCGGTTCATTCCCACAAACTAAAGAAGTACGTAAGAAACGTGCAGATTGGAAAAACCACCGCATCAGCGATGAAGAGTATAATCAATTCTTGCGTGATGAAATCGCACGTTGGATTCAAATCCAAGAAGATATCGGTTTAGATGTGTTTGTACACGGTGAATTCGAACGTAACGACATGGTTGAATTCTTCGGTGAAAGACTGCAAGGCTTCTTAGTTACAAAATTCGGATGGGTACAATCTTACGGTTCTCGTGCGGTCAAGCCGCCAGTAATCTACGGAGACGTTAAATGGACGAAACCAATTACAGTAGAAGAAACAGCATACGCACAAAGTTTAACAGACCACCCTGTAAAAGGAATGCTGACAGGTCCGGTTACCATCTTGAACTGGTCATTCGAACGCGTAGATATTCCACGCCAAGAAGTTCAAGATCAAATCGCTTTAGCTATCAACGAAGAAGTATTAGCATTAGAAGACGCTGGCATTAAAATTATCCAAGTAGACGAACCAGCATTGCGTGAAGGCTTACCGCTTCGCAAAGAATACCATGAAGAGTACTTGAAACAAGCGTTGCGCTCATTCCGCTTAGCTACGTCTTCTGTGGCGGATGCTACGCAAATCCATACACATATGTGTTATTCTCAATTCGGCGAAATCATTCATACTATCCACGATTTAGATGCAGATGTGATTTCAATCGAAACATCTCGCAGCCATGGTGCACTAATTAAAGACTTCGAGGATATTACGTATGATTTAGGTATCGGATTAGGTGTTTATGATATTCACAGCCCACGTATCCCGACTGAAGAAGAAATTACAGTAGCTATCAATCGTGGACTACAAGAAATCGACCGTTCATTATTCTGGGTTAACCCAGACTGCGGCTTGAAAACACGTAACGAAGATCAAGTAAAAGAAGCATTATCTGTCTTAGTATCAGCAGTTAAAAAATTACGTCACGAACAAGGTCAAGAAACAGCATAAACCAATAAATATTGAGCATGGTAATACATGATTAGGCCTCTCCTTCCCCTAATCATGTTGCCAACTCAATGTAAAGTATTACTATTTTTTTAATAACAACAATGCAGTTGCAGCGAGGTGTTTATCATGAGTTATCCTTTATGGGATCAGCTGAAAACTTTGAAAGAAAATAAATGGGTCGATTTGACACATACATTTGATTCAAAGAGTCCACATTTCAGCGCTTTAGAAGAAGCATATATCGATACAATCAGTACAGTACCTGAAGATGGATTTTTCGTACAAAGATGGAGTGTTGCAACGCAATATGGCACACATATTGATGCTCCTATCCACTTTGTAGAACATAAACGCTATTTGCACGAGCTCGATTTAAAAGAATTAGTATTGCCCCTCATCGTGCTCGACTATTCTAAAGAGGTAGCCGAAAATTCTGATTTCCGTCTTACACGTGAAGATTTATTGAACTGGGAAGAGGCACATGGCCGTATCGAACCTGATTCATTCGTTGCGTTCCGCAGTGACTGGTCGAAACGTTGGCCGAACGTTGAACAATTCGAGAATAAAGATGCTGAAGGCAATCCTCACTCTCCAGGATGGGCATTAGATGCATTACAATTCTTACTTGAAGAACGTGGTGTGACTTCCATAGGTCATGAGACATTTGATACTGATGCCTCTGTTGATGTCGCAAAACACGGCGACTTAATCGGCGAACGTTATGTCTTAGGACAAGATACTTTCCAAATTGAACTATTAACAAACCTTGATCAACTCCCTGAAAGAGGTGCGGTAATTTATACAATCAGCCCTAAACCCGCAGATGCTCCCGGATTCCCTGTCCGAGCATTTGCTATCACTCCAGATAAGCAATAATGGACACGCGATCATCCATTATAAGCAGCCATTATGAGTGAACTTAATATGTTGGCTACATGCCCTGGGTCCACAGGAATTGGGGCATGAATCGCCACTGTTCTTAAACCCGATTAAGAACATCTTTTCATTATCCGGTATACATCTTCACCCGATAGGGATGTATACTGAAATTCATTTTATTGCCAGTTCCCGATAAACGGCAATAACCTAACTCCTTTTACTAATTATAAAAAGAAGACACTGGATATCAGGCAGCACCTCCCACCACCCCGTGAGTGTTGAAGCCTGATATCCAGTGTTCTATTTTGGAAAAGTTTATATATTAAATAAAAAAGAGAGGCGAAACAACTTTACGTTGACTCGCCTCTCTTTTTTCCGTTGTACTTTTGTAACTTCTTACAATTATAATATGCGTATGAATCGCTTAAAACGTAATTCTGTTTGATCTTAATTTACAGTTATTTTTTATACATAGTGCTAAGTGATTTCAACCGCTTCGCCGCTTCATCTAATTGTTCATCATCTAATGCAAGGGAGACACGCACATAATGATTGCCATTTTCGCCAAATGGAATGCCTGGCGCAACTAATATAGACTGATCTTGTAATAGGAATTCCACAAATTGTTCCCCAGTATAGCCTTCAGGTGTCTTTAACCATAAGAAAATACCACCTGTCATAGGTTCATATGGAATAGCGCCTTCATCTAAAATGGCTGTGAAGCGGTCTCGACGTTTTCTGAACACTTCGCTTTGTTGTTCTAAAAAATCATCATAATTATTTAAAGCAAAGGTAGCAGCATCTTGTAATGCGCCGAACATACCTGCATGGTGATGCGTATGATACTTTTTCAATGCTTGAATAACTTCTTTATTCCCTACCGCAAACCCAACACGATAGCCTGACATATTATAGCCTTTAGACAGAGAGTAGACTTCTATAGCTACATCTTTTCCATCTTTTGACTGCAAGATACTCGGGTTCTTATGATCAAATCCAAAGGCTGCATAAGCAAAATCATGTACAATTTTAGTTTGTGTTCCTTTGAATTTTTGAACCGCTTCATCGAACACTTCTTGTGTCACTGTGGAACCTGTTGGATTATTCGGATACGTTAAATAGATGAGCTTCGTTTGTTTCAAGACATCCTCAGGTACTTTATCCCAATCCGGCTGGTAATTCGGTGGATCTAACTCCAATGCATAGGGATGTGCATCTGCAAATAAGACACCTGCCAGATAATCAGTGTAGCCAGGGTCAGGCAGCAGCACATAATCTTCTGGGTTTACAATACAGTTCGGTAAGCCTACCAGACCGTTTTTAGTGCCGTATAAGATACATACTTCATCATCTTTATCTAATTCAACACCATATTGACGTTGATAAAAATCGACAATCGCTTGTTTGAATGTTTCTTTACCATGGAACGCTCCATATTTCTGGTTTTCAGGAACACGCAAAGCATTCGCAAATTCATCGACAATTCCTTTGGGTGTTTCTCCATCCGGAATACCTACTGCCATGTTGATAAGTGCAAGCGGTCCGTGTTCGATTTTTCTTCCCATTGTTTTTCCAAAGTAACTATCCGGTATCTTCTCTAATCTTCTTGACATCACCATTCATAGTCCCCCTTTTATTTATGATAGATACGTCATACTTTTTTCAAAAAAAGCTATATGTCACTGCATAAGCAACATATAGCCGACTATGTATATGCACCTATCTTTCAAGTTGTACTTGTTGGATGAAGCACAGTGAGGTCAGTCTCAATAACCTTCTGTTGCTGAAGCTTCATAGGGCCAATTCCCTCTGCTTCTCTTAATAAGTCTGATTAATATAATTAACGTTTCTTATTGTACTAAAAATTCTGACATTTATCAATTATAGGAGTAATACGCAAAAACTCCACAGCATAGTAAGCTGCAGAGTCTTATAGATATTATTCAGGTTGTCCTTTTGCATCAAATTTTTCTACTGAACCATCTGAGTTAACGATATACGAACCTGCAAGGTTGCCAGACTTATCAACAAATGAGAAGCCCCACTTGCCGTCTTCTAATTGTTCAGGTTCTTTATACGTATAAGTACTTGTATCTAACTTGTGCCCTTCGTAATCTTCCACTTTATCGATGACGTTATCACGTGTCACTGTGCCGCCTGAATTCGTGCTTTGTTTAGCATCACTATCACTATCCGAGTTAGCGGCTGACTTACTACTTGTCCCTACTTCAGGGGTTTCACTAACCGAAGTCATGTTTGCCACTTTTGAAAAGTTTGGATTATCCATATATTTTTCATACAAATCTTTAAGATTATAAATCGCACCATAATCTAGTAATTGTTGATACGTATTTGTTCCTTTTTCAGGCATGATAATAATTTGTGAATCTGTCATAGCCATCATTGTGAGATAGTTGCCTTTTGATTCATAAGACTCATAAACATCCATATTAGAAGGCTGGCCTGGTACTTGTCCATCAAATGTTCTTTGGAATTTAATATGTTGGATTGATTCTTGTCCCCTATCAAGCCCATCCCATTTCACATAACTATGGTTTAATAATTCTTCTGCAGAAACGGTTGTTTCTGCAGACTTTGAATGTTCCACTGCAAACATTGCGAGTACAATCTTATCTTTGTTAGTGAGTTGATTAAAACTTTTGGTATTACTAGAATTATCAGATGATTTCTCTGATTCGGAATTATCTTTTTCACTATTCTTTTCTGATAATCCTTCTTTATTGTTTTGTTTTTCAGAAGTTTTGTTATCTTTGTGCTTTGTTTCTTGTTGAGTGTCTTCTTTGCTGTCTGATGATTTATGGTCACTGTGCCCACATCCTGAAAGGAAGAGAGCCAAAGTTGCAGAAGCAGCAAACAAATACTTCAATTTCATCTGAGGTGCCCTCCTATTCTGGTTGTCCTTTTGCATCAAATTTTTCTACGGAGCCATCTGAATTAACAATATATGAACCTGCGAGGTTGCCAGACTTATCAACAAATGAAAAGCCCCAGCTTCCATCGCCCTTTTGTTCAGGTTCTTTATACGTATAAGTGCTCGTATCTAGCTTGTGACCTTCGTAGTCTTCCACTTTATCGATTACATTAGCACGAGTTACTTTTTCTCCAGAATCTGATGAGCTACTTTCGCTGTCACTGCTTGAATTATCCTCTTTTGGTGCAGGTTCAGCTGATTCTCTAAAGGTAATAAGATTTGCTACTTGTTGGAAATTTCGGTCTTTATATTGATTATAAAGATCTTTCACATCATATAATCCACCTATATTTACTAGCTGTTGATACGGATTAATCCCTTGTGTGCCTGAAATCAATACTTGTGTATCACTCACACCAATAACAACAACTGAAGCCGCTTTAGAATCATTTGAATAATAAAAAGTCATATTTTGAGGTGCGTTTGGAATATATTGAGGTACATTATCAACTTTAGATAATTTTAATTGTTGAATCGTACGCTGGATGTTTCCTCCATTTCCGTTTTGCACATAACTATGATTCAATAACTCGCTAGGAGTAACTGTAAACTCAGCTGATTTTGGTGCATATAATGCTAAAGCGACCTTTTCTTGAGGTGTAAGTTGGCTTACAGGTTTAACATTTGAGTGTGATTCTTTTTTTGATTCAGAATTTTCATTAGTTTGGTTTTTAGTAGTTGAGCTTGATGTTGATTTTTCATCTTTTTTCTCAGTCTTTTGATTATCGTCTTTTTTAGACTTCTCTTCATGCTTAGTATCATTGTCCGCTTTCTCTTGTGAACCGCATCCTGCTAATAAAATAGATAGAGCTGCTGTAGCTGAAAATAAATATTTAAGTTTCATGTTAGTCTTTCTCCCCTTTTATTGATAGTTAGCATACAACCTTATTATATATAAAAGGGTGGACGTATTGTGTACTTCCGTTTAATTTTTTTAAAATAAATATAAAAAAGTCACTCGCCTAATAGTGAATGACTTTTATCGTTTATAAACTTTAATTTTTATTTCTAAATAATCATCGTGGTCACGTTCTTTTTGTTCCACATGGATACCGCTTTGTTCTATTTTGTCCAAACTGTTTTGAAGTGTTTCGCGTGCGTTCGTTAAATCCTTAGCGAACTGAAATGGCTGAGCTTTGACTTTCTCAGGACCGACCATTGACTTAACTCTTGCTTCTGTTTGTTTCACGTTCAAATGTTGATCCACAATGGTTTGAACCATGTCTTCTTGCTGCTCAAAAGACAAACTGAGTAACGCTCTCGCATGACGTTCAGTGATTTTACCTTCTGAAAGTTTCTGTTTCGCTTTAGGTGCAAGTTTCAACAAACGCAGCTTATTAGCAATAAAGCTTTGGCTTTTACCGACACTTTGGGCTAATTCACTTTGCGTTGTATCACCAAGTTCTAATAGCTTTTGATATGCTTCAGCTTCTTCAACAGCTGATAAATTTTCACGTTGAATATTTTCAATCAGTGCCACGACAGCAGTTTCTTCATCTGTCATTTCGCGAATAATAACATCTGCATATGCCATCTGATTTGCATTTAATGCACGAAAACGTCGTTCGCCCGCAATGATTTCAAACATACCTTCTTCAATTGGTCGCACAACGATGGGTTGAAGCAGTCCATGTTCTTGAATTGATTCAGCAAGTTCATTGATTTTGTTTGGATCAAAAACTTGTCTTGGCTGATAACGATTCGGTACAATGCGCTCTATTTGAATGGATTCAACGTTATTCTTACGTTCTTCTTCTGTGTAGCCTGTGAGATCTTCATCTTTATTTGTTAAACCGAATAGTTTAGAAAAAGGCTTCTTCATAGTCCATTCTCTCCCTCTAAATATACTTATATAGTAATATTTATTTTTATTTTAGTAAAGGAGATTTATTAGGCGTACCCGCTTTACGTGGATATTTTTTCGGTGTTTTACTACGCTTTGCAATAATAATCATTTGGCGTTCACCTGCATCACCAGGTAATTCAAATGTTTCAACCGCTTCTACTCTTCCACCGAACACACCAATACCAAATCGAGCTTCCTCTAATTCTTCTTCACCTTTAGCAGATTTCATCGCAATAAAGTGACCGCCTGTCTTCACTAACGGCAAGCATAGTTCGCTTAAGACTGAAAGACGCGCTACAGCACGTGCTGTAACAATATCATAAGACTCCCGGTTGTCTCCTCTGAAGTTGCCAAAATTCTCTGCACGTTCATGAACAAAACTGACACCGCGCAAATCTAAAGCATCAGCAAGATGATTTAAGAATTGAATACGTTTATTTAAAGAATCTACAATCGTCACTTTTAATTGCGGAAAAACAATTTTTAAAGGAATACTTGGGAAGCCGGCACCTGCGCCGACATCACAAATACTCAATTCTTGATTCATATCCATGAAAAATGCTGCAGTGATGGAGTCATAAAAGTGCTTTAAATAAACGCCTTCTTCATCAGTAATGCTTGTTAAGTTCATCTTTTCATTCCACTCTACAAGCTTTTCATAGTAAGTTTGAAACTGCTGTTTTTGTGTATCACTTAATGTTATGTCATGTTCTTCAAGCTTCTCAGCCAGCCATTCAACATTCATCTATTTCACCCTTTCAAGTTTTCCTTGTTCTAAATATACAAGTAAAATTGAAATATCAGCAGGATTAACACCTGAAATACGTGAAGCTTGTGCAATATTCAATGGTTTGACTTCAGCTAATTTTTCTCTTGCTTCACTTGCTAAGCTGTCAATTTTACTATAGTCCAAATCATGTGGAATTTTTTTCTGTTCCATACGTTTTACTTTTTCAACTTGTTGCAATGATTTATTGATATAACCTTCGTATTTCGTTTGAATTTCTACTTGTTCTTCAACATCTGGAGAAATTTGATGTTTTTCTTCTAAGATATCTAAAATAGCTTGATAATCCATTTCCGGACGGCGTAGTAATTCAATTGCTAGAATGCCGTCTTTAAGTGGTGAACCGTTATGAGCTTTGATGACTTCTTGTGTATGCTCATTAGGTTTAATACGAACGTTAGCCAAGCGTTCTTTTTCCGCTTCAATTTGATCTCGTTTCGCATTGAAACGTGCGTAACGTTCATCTGAAATTAAACCGATTTCATGACCTAAGTCAGTTAAACGTAAGTCTGCATTGTCGTGGCGCAATAATAAACGATATTCGGCACGTGAAGTTAATAAACGATAAGGTTCGTTTGTACCTTTAGTGACAAGGTCATCAATTAGTACGCCGATATAGGCATCTGAACGGCTTAAGACTACTTCGTTTTCTCCGAGCACTCTGCCGGCAGCATTAATACCTGCCATAATACCTTGACCAGCCGCTTCTTCATAGCCTGAAGTACCGTTAATTTGACCAGCTGTATATAAGTTTTTAATTTTCTTAGTTTCTAATGTCGGCCATAATTGAGTCGGTACAATCGCATCATATTCAATTGCATAGCCTGCACGCATCATATCTGCTTTTTCTAAACCTTCTATAGTTTGAAGCATTTCGCGTTGTACATGTTCAGGCAAGCTTGTTGATAAGCCTTGAACATAAACTTCGTTAGTATCGCGGCCTTCAGGTTCTAAGAACAATTGATGACGCGGTTTATCGTTGAAACGTACATATTTATCTTCAATTGAAGGGCAATAACGTGGGCCAGTACCTTTAATCATACCTGAATACATTGCAGATAAATGTAAATTATCATCAATTACTTGGTGTGTTTTAGCATTCGTATAAGTCAACCAGCAAGGAAGTTGGTCTAAAATATATTCAGTTGTGTCGAAACTGAATGCACGGCCTACATCATCACCTGGTTGAATTTCTGTTTTGCTGTAATCAATCGTTTTAGCGTTTACACGTGGCGGTGTTCCAGTTTTGAAACGTACAATGTCAAAGCCAAGTTCGCGTAAGTTGTCTGCTAAAGTAACAGATGGTAATTGATGGTTAGGACCGCTTGAATATTTCAAGTTTCCTAAAATGATTTCTCCGCGTAAGAACGTACCAGTAGTAATCACCACTGCTTGTGCACGGTATTCTGTACCGATATTCGTACGTACACCTTTAATTTCATCATCTTCAATGATTAAATCGTCTACCATACCTTGCATCAGATGCAAGTTCTCTTCATCTTCTAACACGCGTTTCATTTCTTTTTGATATAACACTTTATCCGCTTGGGCTCTCAATGCGCGGACAGCAGGACCTTTACCTGTGTTCAACATACGCATTTGAATATGTGTTCTATCAATTGTTTTAGCCATTTGACCGCCAAGTGCATCAATTTCACGTACTACAATACCTTTGGCCGGTCCGCCTACTGATGGATTACATGGCATAAACCCAACATTATCTAAATTAATTGTCAGCATTAAAGTTTTAGCACCACGTCTTGCAGAAGCTAAACCTGCTTCAATTCCTGCATGTCCAGCACCGATGACAATTACATCATAATCCAAACTCATTTTTTGACCTCCTTATTATTTTCCGAGACAGAACTGACTGAACAATTGATCAATCAATTCGTCGCTTGCACTTTCTCCGATAATTTCTCCTAATATTTGCCAAGTTCTTGTTAAGTCAATTTGTACCATATCCATAGGCACACCCGCTTCAGCTGCATCTATTGCATCTTGAATCGCGTTTCTGGCTTGTTTCAACAATGAGATATGACGTGAATTAGAAACATAAGTCATATCTTGGTTCTGTACTTCTCCGCCAAAGAATAAATCGCGAATTTGCTCTTCCAATTGATCGATACCTTCTTGTTTCAACATAGAAGTTTCAATTACTGGCATATCACCGACCATCGCTTTAACTTCCTCTAAATCTAAATGCTGTTCAAGATCAGTTTTATTCACAATAATAATAGCGTCTTCATTTTTAATCACTTCATATAATTTACGGTCTTCTTCTGTCAGTGACTCGTTATAGTTAAGTACAAATAAGATTAAATCAGCCTCGCTTAATGCTTTGCGTGAGCGTTCTACACCGATTTTTTCTACAATATCTTCAGTTTCACGAATACCCGCTGTATCAACTAAACGTAATGGTACGCCGCGTACATTGACGTATTCTTCTAAGACGTCCCTCGTAGTACCAGCAACTTCTGTAACAATCGCTTTATTATCTTGAATTAAATTATTAAGCATAGAAGACTTGCCTACGTTCGGCTTACCTACAATTACTGTAGATAATCCCTCTCGCATAATCTTACCTTGAGTTCCAGTAGCTAACAGTTTCTCAATATCTGCTTTAATTTCTTTAGACTGCTTTAATAAGAACTCAGTTGTCGCATCTTCCACATCATCATATTCTGGATAATCAATATTCACTTCAACTTGAGCTAAGATTTCCAAAATCGATTGACGTTGACGTTTAATCATATCACTTAAACGACCTTCAATTTGATTCATCGCAACTTTAGACGCCCGGTCAGTCTTAGAACGAATAAAGTCCATTACTGCTTCAGCTTGAGATAAATCAATTCTGCCATTTAAGAATGCACGTTTTGTATATTCACCAGGCTCGGCTAATCTTGCGCCATATGACATCGTCAATTCTAAAATATGGTTGATAGTTAAAATACCGCCGTGACAGTTAATTTCAACAATATCTTCTCTGGTGAATGTTTTCGGTGCCCGCAGCACAGATACCATAACTTCTTCCACTACTTCATTCGTTTCCGGATTTACGATATGCCCATAATTAATAGTATGAGATTCAACCTCGGCTAACGGTTTCTTTCCTTTATATAATTTATCCGTAATTTCGACAGCTTCTTTACCTGAAAGTCTGACGATTCCGATTGCGCCCTCACCCATTGGAGTAGAAATGCTTGTAATCGTATCTAAATCCATCATGCTGCTTCGCCTCCTCTGCTTAATTTTCTAACTCTATAATTGTAAAGACTTTTGTTGTAAATTGCTACATATGTGTTCTAATTCCTTTAAGTTAGTCTTACGTTTGTCTTACCTAAGACTTCGGTTAGTCTACTTTATTCTCTTATTGAATAATTTTGCAATTTTCAACACGTGTTCTAAACTCTTTTGAATTTCTAATGTCGTCATATTTTTAGCAGGATGTCTCGCAATAACGATTATATTTCTAGGCAATATATCATTTTTATGTACTTTAAAATTTTCTCTGATTGCCCTTTTAATACGATTGCGTGTAACCGCATTACCCAACTTCTTTGAAACACTAATACCTAATTTGAAATGAGTCAATCCCTTGTCCGGTATCATATAAATAACAAACTGACGATTTGCTACGGATTTTCCTCTTCTATATATCATTTGGAAATCGCTGTTCTTCTTAATACGGTATGGTTTTTCCACTTCCATCACTCACTTATATATTCTTATTTACTCCCCTACCCTGCTGCTCACCTGCAGTGCAAGGAATGCACCTTAAAGGTTCCAACTTAGCCTTCTTTTTAGGATTTAAAGCAAAAAAAAGACCACTGATAGGTCAGTGATCTTATGCTGATAAAACTTTACGGCCTTTACGACGACGACGCGCTAATACTTTACGGCCGTTTTTAGTGCTCATGCGTTTTCTGAAACCATGAACTTTACTGTGTTTACGTTTATTTGGTTGATAAGTACGTTTTACCATGTAAAAACACCTCCATATTGATTCTTCTTTTCATTTATAGTCGCTTTCTCACATTTACATTAATGAGATTTCTTGGAAAAAGATCTGCATCTTCAGCCTATTTACATATAACTGAGATATTACAGACTTTCCGCCAAGCTGCTCCGTATGAATCTACGGTGTCGTTGAGAGGTCAGAACTCGCTGAAAGTTCCTCCTCGCTTAGTTAAATTAATAAATATCTTAGTCATAATTCAAGCAACTACTAAAATATAACAAATTCAACCTTATAAAGCAAGTACATTTTAAGTGTCATCTCTCAATAAAGTTATCCACTTATACACAATATAAACGTGACATTCTGTGGATAAATATGTTACGATACACAGACTCTTACACATAAAACCAACATATCCACATAGGTTTGACAGAAAATAATGTTAATAAGTATAATTATGTGGATAAGTCCTGTAAACTTTGCTAGGACTCTATTTATTACGTTTATTTATTAACATTTTCCTTGTGGTTAATTACGCTGCATGAAAAGTTATCCACCGATTGTGATTAACTTGTGGATAATTATTAACATGCTGTGTATTGGATTATCCACTGGATGTGATTTTGTGAATAAGTCTAAAAAAATTTATAGAAAGATGGAGTTTATATGTCAAAAAAAGAAATTTGGGACAAAGTTCTGGAATTGGCAAAAAGTGAATTGACCCCGATCAGCTATAATACTTGGTTCGATCCTCCGAAAACAGAGTTGATCGATATTCAAGAAAATACAGCACTTATTTTGGTTGAATCAAATTTTGTTCAAGATTTTCTGAAAAAGCAATACACAGATATCGTGGCAGATTTATTCGAAAAAGCTATCGGAACTAAATTGATGCCTAATTTTGTGATTGAAGAAGATTTAACTTCTGACAAACAACTTAAAGATTCTGCTAAAGCAAAAACTGAATCTAAACCCGATGTACAACCGCTTCAAAACACTAGCGAAGACCAATTCAATGTACATAATACGTTCGAAACTTTTGTCATCGGTCCCGGCAACCGCTTCCCGCATGCTGCAAGTTTGGCAGTAGCCGAAGCACCGGCCAAAGCTTACAATCCACTTTTTATTTATGGTGGTGTTGGTTTAGGAAAAACCCATTTGATGCATGCTATCGGTCATTATGTTTTAGAAAATAATCATGATGCCAAAGTCATTTATACATCAAGTGAGAAATTCACGAATGAATTCATTAAATCTATTCGTGACAATGAAACCGAGCAATTCCGCGAAAAATATCGTAATATCGATGTGCTGCTCATTGATGATATTCAATTCATTCAAAACAAAGAACAGACACAAGAAGAATTTTTCCATACCTTTAATGATTTACATCAAACCGGAAAACAAATTGTGATTTCCAGTGATCGTCCACCTAAAGAAATTGCAAAATTGGAAGACCGCCTGCGTTCACGCTTTGAATGGGGCTTAATTGTAGATATTACGCCACCAGATTACGAAACAAGAATGGCCATTCTTCAGAAGAAATTAGAAGAAGAAGATGTGGATATTCCACTCGAATCACTCACTTATATCGCCAACCAAATTCAATCCAACATTCGTGAATTAGAAGGCGCGCTCACTCGTGTAATCGCCTATTCAAGATTGCAAAATGAATCGATTACCACCGAGCTGACTGCTGAAGCATTGAAAGATATTATCCAAACTCCAAAATCTAAAAAAATAACAATTCAAGATATTCAAAAAGTGGTAGGTCAATACTATAACGTGCGACTTGAAGACTTTGCTGCTAAAAAACGTACTAAATCAATTGCCTATCCAAGACAAATAGCAATGTATCTCTCTCGAGAGTTAACTGATTTTTCACTTCCGAAAATCGGAGAAGAATTCGGTGGTCGTGATCATACAACTGTGATTCATGCACATATGAAGATTCAAACAGATATGTCGGAAGACCCTATTTTTAAACAAGAAGTAGAAAATTTAGAAAAAGAAATACGAAATCAGTAAACATTAAGAATGATTTACTAAGGAAATCGGGTAAAATGGAGTGGAAATGTAAAACTGTTATATTACAGAAGCTGAAAAACAAATTGGGGATAATATGAAAAAGTTATACACACCATACACAGTTTATCCACATGTGTATAACTTAGCACATCAAGGTTTTCTCGAGTTATCCACTAATCCACAGCCCCTACTACTATTACTACGATTTTAAAACCTATATAATTAATTTATAAACGACTGGAAGGAGTTTAATAAATCATGATGGAATTCACGATTCAAAGAGACTATTTCATAAACCAATTAAACGACACATTAAAAGCCATTTCACCAAGAACAACTTTACCGATTTTAACAGGTATTAAAATTGACGCTAAAGAAGATGGCATCGTTCTTACAGGATCAGATTCAGAAATATCAATTGAAATTTCAATACCTAAACAAGTAGATGGCGAAGAGATTGTCACTATTTCAGAAACAGGTTCAGTAGTACTTCCTGGTCGTTTCTTTGTAGATATTATTAAAAAATTACCAGGAAAAGATGTTAAGCTTTCAACAAATGCACAATTCCAAACTTTAATTACTTCAGGACATTCAGAATTTAATTTAAGCGGCTTAGATCCAGATCAATATCCTTTATTACCGCAAGTTTCCCAAGATGATGCAATTCAATTACCAATCAAAGTCTTGAAAAACGTCATTGCACAAACTAACTTCGCTGTGTCCACCTCAGAAACACGGCCAGTTTTAACTGGTGTGAACTGGTTGATTCAAGATAATGAATTAATATGCACTGCTACAGATTCACATCGCTTAGCTGTAAGAAAACTAAAATTAGAAGATGAGGATATTGAAAATAAAAATGTCATCATTCCTGGTAAGGCATTAGCCGAGCTAAATAAAATCGTTTCTGATTCAGAAGATGACATTAATATTTTCTTTGCATCTAACCAAGT
This sequence comes from Staphylococcus debuckii, assembly GCF_003718735.1. Classification (NCBI taxonomy): domain Bacteria; kingdom Bacillati; phylum Bacillota; class Bacilli; order Caryophanales; family Staphylococcaceae; genus Staphylococcus; species Staphylococcus debuckii. Next base: position 205,272 of record NZ_CP033460.1, read on the forward strand.
ATTATTCAAAGTTGGCCATATTAATTTCATATCACGTCTGCTTGAAGGACATTATCCAGATACTTCACGCTTGTTCCCTGAGAATTACGAAACAAAAATCGAAATGAGCAATAGTGATTTCTATCACGCGATTGATCGTGCTTCTTTACTTGCACGTGAAGGCGGCAATAACGTAATTAAATTAAGCACTGGCAATGAAGAAGTTGAACTTTCTTCTACTTCTCCTGAAATCGGTACTGTAAAAGAAGAAGTTAATGCAAATGAAGTTGAAGGCAGCAACTTGAAAATCTCTTTCAACTCTAAATACATGATGGACGCACTTAAAGCAATCGATAGTGATGAAGTTGATGTAGAGTTCTTCGGAACAATGAAACCTTTCACTTTAAAACCAAAAGATGACGATTCAGTCGTGCAATTAATTCTTCCAATCAGAACTTACTAAATTCGTAAAAATAAAAGGTGACACCATTAAAAAATAAGCGGAAACCCTCTTTGGGTTTCCGCTTATTTTAATTTCACCTGAATCATTTTCAAATTTTACTCAGAAATCAATTTTAAAGTATCTCAGACTTCACAGAACGTTCTTGATTTATTTATTGGATAAAATAGTCATCTTTAAATTAAAAAACGCTGACGGCTTTTAAAATGCAAAATATAAATCAGAACCTTGTAAATTCTACATTTTCTATAAAAAGTTGAATAATATAAGCGAAACTGCCTAGAAACTAGCCTCTAATACATGAAATTTACGACAAAAAAAGGTATAATATATTAATGACCTTATAAAGAAATGGAGTGAGTAATTTGGTTGAAAAAATCATGGTTGAAGGTGAAATTACTTTAGGACAATTTTTAAAAACTGAAGGAATTATTGAATCTGGCGGACAAGCAAAATGGTTCTTAAAAGAATTTGATGTGTATCTGAATGGTGAACGCGAAACACGTCGCGGCAAAAAACTAGAAGAAGGCGATCAAATTGATATTCCGGAAGTTGGTTCGTTTGTAATTGCTCAACAAGGTGACCAATGAAACTAACTTCACTCCAGCTTGAAAATTATAGAAATTATGAAGAAGTTGTGCTGGATTGCCATCCTGATGTCAATATTCTAATCGGCGAAAATGCGCAAGGAAAGACCAACTTATTAGAATCAATTTACACGCTTGCTCTTGCTAAAAGTCATCGTACTTCAAACGACAAAGAGCTCATACGTTTTAATGCTGAATATGCTAAAATAGAAGGTGAGCTGAGTTATAGACACGGGAAAATGCCTTTAACGATGTTTATAACTAAAAAAGGCAAGAAGGTTAAAGTGAATCACTTAGAACAACATCGTCTGACTCAGTATGTCGGACACTTGAATGTTGTTCTTTTTGCCCCAGAGGACTTAAATATCGTAAAGGGTTCGCCACAAGTGCGTCGACGTTTTATTGATATGGAACTGGGACAGATTTCAGCAGTCTATTTAAACGACTTGTCGCAATATCAGCGTATTTTGAAGCAAAAAAATAATTATTTAAAGCAGATGCAGATGAATCAAAAGACTGATCGTACAATGCTAGAAGTCTTAAATCAGCAATTTGCAGAGTACGCGTTGAAAATTACGTTGAAGCGTGCACACTTCATCAATGAATTAGAAACTCTCGCTAAGCCGATTCATTCCAGTATTACTGATGAACGCGAAACTTTGGATTTGGATTATTGGCCAAGTTTGAAGCTTTCGGAAGAAACTGATGAAGCAAAGCTTTATGAAGAGGTACAACAGCTTTTACAAGACAACATGGAACGTGAAATAGAACGCGGTGTGGCTTTGTACGGTCCCCATCGTGACGATTTAGGTTTTAAAGTTAACGGTATGGATGCACAAACATACGGCTCACAAGGTCAGCAACGTACAACTGCGCTATCTATCAAGTTAGCTGAAATCGAATTAATTAATATCGAAGTGGGTGAATACCCTATCTTATTATTGGATGACGTATTAAGTGAATTAGACGACTCCCGTCAGACTCACCTGTTGAGTACCATTCAAGATAAGGTGCAGACATTTGTGACAACCACATCTGTCGAAGGGATTGACCATGAAATAATGAAACACGCTAAACTTTACCGAATCAATCAAGGTGAAATTATCAAGTAATAGAAAGTGAAGGTGGAAGCATTGTCAGATGTGAACAACACGGAAAATTATGGCGCTGGACAGATTCAAGTTTTAGAAGGACTTGAAGCGGTTCGTAAGCGACCTGGTATGTATATTGGTTCAACTTCAGAAAGAGGTCTGCACCATTTAGTTTGGGAAATTGTAGACAATAGTATTGACGAAGCATTAGCTGGCTATGCTGATAAAATCGAAGTCATTATCGAAAAGGATAACTGGGTTCGAGTAACAGATAATGGACGTGGAATTCCTGTTGATATTCAAGAAAAAATGGGACGCCCGGCAGTTGAAGTTATCTTAACTGTGCTGCATGCCGGCGGTAAATTCGGCGGCGGCGGTTATAAAGTTTCAGGTGGACTGCATGGTGTAGGTTCATCTGTTGTAAACGCACTTTCAGAAGACTTAGAAGTCTATGTACACCGCAATAATAAAATTTATAACCAAGCTTATAAACGTGGTATTCCGCAATATGACTTGAAAGTTATCGGAGAAACAGAACATAACGGTACAGAAATCCGTTTTAAAGCTGATCCTGAAATTTTTACGGAAACTACGACTTATCAATATGAAATACTGCAAAAACGTATTAGAGAACTCGCTTTCTTAAATAAAGGTATTCAAATTACCTTACGTGATGAACGTGATGAAGACAATATTCGCGAAGATTCTTATCACTATGAAGGCGGAATTAAATCTTACGTTGAATTATTGAATGAAAATAAAGAACCACTCTTTGATGAACCTGTTTACTTACATGACCGTAAAGATGACGTGGAAGTAGAAATTGCTATTCAATATAACAGCGGCTTCACTACTAATTTATTGTCTTATGCGAATAACATTCATACTTATGAAGGTGGTATGCATGAAGATGGCTTTAAACGTGCATTGACACGTGTCTTAAATAGTTATGGCACTAAATCAGGTTTGATTAAAGAAGACAAAGATCGTTTATCTGGTGAAGATACGCGTGAAGGATTAACTGCTATCGTTTCTATCAAGCACGAAGATCCACAATTCGAAGGCCAAACTAAGACTAAACTCGGCAACTCTGAAGTACGTCAAATTGTAGACAGACTTTTTGCAGAAGATATGGAACGTTTCTTGTATGAACATCCTCAAGTGGCGCGTATCATTATTGAAAAAGGTGTAATGGCTTCTCGTGCACGTATTGCTGCTAAAAAAGCCCGTGAAGTTACACGCCGAAAATCTGCTCTAGAAGTTTCTAGTTTACCTGGTAAATTAGCAGACTGCTCTAGTAAAAATCCTGAGGAGAGTGAAATCTTCTTAGTCGAAGGTGACTCTGCCGGGGGGTCTACAAAACTCGGTCGTGACTCAAGAACGCAAGCCATCTTGCCATTACGAGGCAAAATCTTGAACGTTGAAAAATCACGCTTAGACAGAATCTTGAACAACAATGAAATTCGTTCGATGATTACCGCTTTCGGTACAGGAATCGGCGGAGAATTTGATATTTCTAAAGCCCGTTATCATAAGATTGTTATTATGACAGATGCTGATGTCGACGGTGCCCATATCAGAACATTGCTGTTAACTTTCTTCTATCGCTTTATGAGACCGTTAATTGAAGCGGGTTATGTATATATTGCACAACCGCCATTGTTCAAATTGACACAAGGCAAACAGAAATATTATGTCTTCAACGAAAGAGAATTGGATAAATTAAAATCTGAATTGAAACCAACGCCGAAATGGTCAATCTCACGTTATAAAGGTTTAGGCGAAATGGATGCTGACCAATTATGGGAAACAACTATGAACCCAGAACACCGTTCAATGCTTCAAGTAACATTGGAGGATGCGATTGAAGCGGACACAACGTTTGAAATGCTGATGGGCGATGTGGTAGAAAATCGCAGACAATTCATCGAAGATAATGCTGTATATGCAAACTTGGATTTCTAATATGGCATACAGCATAGGAATTAATAACTTAAGGAGGAGTTCTTGATGGCTGAATTTCCTGAATCAAGAATAGTAGAACGAAATATTAGTAGCGAGATGCGTGAATCGTTCTTAGATTACGCGATGAGCGTTATCGTATCTCGTGCTTTGCCTGACGTCAGAGATGGTTTGAAACCAGTACATCGTCGTATTTTGTACGGGTTGAACGAACAAGGAATGACGCCTGATAAACCGTATAAGAAATCTGCACGTATCGTTGGGGATGTAATGGGTAAATATCACCCTCACGGCGACTCTTCTATCTATGAAGCGATGGTACGTATGGCACAGGATTTCAGCTATCGTTACCCTCTTGTTGATGGACAAGGGAACTTTGGTTCTATGGATGGCGACGGTGCTGCAGCAATGCGTTATACAGAAGCAAGAATGACGAAGCTTGCAACCGAATTACTGCGTGATATTAATAAAGACACTATTGATTTCATCGACAACTATGATGGGACAGAAAGAGAGCCGGCAGTCTTACCTGCTCGCTTCCCTAACTTGCTTGTTAACGGAGCGTCTGGTATCGCCGTAGGTATGGCAACCAATATTCCACCACATAATATGACAGAAGTCATTAATGGCGTATTAAGCTTAAGTCATAACCCAGATATTACTGTCAACGAATTGATGGAAGATATTCAAGGTCCTGACTTCCCTACAGCCGGGTTGATTTTAGGAAAAAGCGGTATCCGTCGTGCTTACGAAACTGGTCGTGGCTCTATTCAAATGCGTGCACGTGCTGAAATCGAAGAACGTGGCGGCGGTCGTCAACGTATCGTAGTTTCTGAAATTCCATTCCAAGTTAACAAAGCTCGAATGATTGAAAAAATTGCCGAGTTAGCGCGCGATAAAAAAGTAGACGGCATCACAGATTTACGTGATGAAACAAGTTTACGTACAGGTGTACGTGTTGTCATCGATATTCGTAAAGATGCAAATGCCAGCGTTATTCTTAATAATTTATACAAATTGACACCGCTTCAAACATCATTCGGTGTAAATATGATTGCCTTAATTAACGGCAGACCAAAACTAATCAACTTAAAAGAAGCATTGGTTGAGTATTTAGAACACCAAAAAGTTGTAGTGCGCAGACGTACTGAATATAATTTGAAAAAAGCAGAAGATCGCGCACACATCTTAGAAGGTTTAAGAATCGCGTTAGATCACATTGATGAGATTATTACGACGATTCGTGAGTCAGAAACAGATAAAGAAGCAATGGAACGCTTGCAAAGTCGTTTCAAATTATCTGAACGCCAAGCTCAAGCAATATTAGACATGCGTTTAAGACGTTTGACAGGATTAGAACGCGACAAAATTGAATCAGAATATAATGACTTAGTTGCTTACATCGAAGAATTAAGAGCAATTTTAGCGGACGAGGAAAAATTATTAGAACTTGTACGTGAAGAATTGACTGAAGTCAGAGATCGCTTCGGTGATGAACGCCGCTCAGAAATCCAACTTGGCGGCTTAGATACAATCGAAGATGAAGACTTAATTCCAGAAGAACAAATCGTTATCACATTAAGTCATAACAACTATATTAAACGTCTTCCAGTTTCTACGTATCGTGCACAAAATCGCGGTGGTCGCGGTGTACAAGGTATGAACACTTTAGAAGAAGACTTTGTCAGTCAAATCGTGACGATGAGTACCCACGATAACGTATTGTTCTTCACAAATAAAGGACGCGTTTATAAATTGAAAGGTTATGAGGTGCCGGAACTCTCCCGTCAGTCTAAAGGTATTCCGGTTATCAACGCAATCGAATTAGAAAATGATGAATCTATCAGTACGATGATTGCGGTCAATGACCTTGAAAAAGAAGATGCTTACTTAGTATTCGCTACTAAAAACGGTATTGTTAAACGCTCATCACTTAGCAACTTCTCACACATTAACCGTAATGGTAAAATTGCGATTAACTTCCGTGAAGAAGATGAGCTCGTAGCGGTACGTCTTACAGATGGTACTAAGGACGTCTTGCTTGGAACATCACATGCTTCATTAATCCGCTTCAAAGAATCTAAATTACGTCCATTAGGTCGTACAGCAGCAGGTGTAAAAGGTATTACATTACGTGAAGGCGATGAACTAGTAGGACTTGCAGTTGCGACAGAAGATAGCGAGGATGAAGTCTTAGTAGTAACTGAAAATGGCTACGGTAAACGTACACCTCTTGGTGAGTACCGCATTTCAAATCGTGGCGGTAAAGGTATTAAAACTGCAACGATTACTGAGAAAAACGGAGATATTGTTTGTATCACTACAGTAACTGGCAGCGAAGATCTTATGATTGTAACGAATCAAGGGGTTATCATTCGAATCGATGTCAGCGATATTTCTCAAAATGGACGTTCTGCTCAAGGTGTCCGTCTTATCCGCTTAGGAGATGACCAATTCGTTTCTACTGTGGCTAAAGTACAAGAAGACCCTGAAGACGAATTAGAAGGAACATCTGACAGCGAAGTGGTACCAGGTGAAGGAGAAGCAACAGTTTCAGTTGAAGAACATGTTGTGGAAACTGATGATGATGGTCAAACTATCCATACTGAAGTCGATGAAACAGTCGATGAAGATGGCGAAAAAGAAGAATTAAGACAAGACTTTATGGATCGCGTGAATGAAGATATTGAAAGCGCGGATCATGAAGATGACGAAGAATAAGAACTAATTAAAAAAAGCTTTCTGCACTACTGAATCTCATCAGTAAGCAGAAAGCTTATTTTTTTATGCTTCTTCGTTATTTCCTTCTTCTAAACGTTTCATCGCATAAGGAATTTCTACAATTAAATTGGATGGTGGTACGACATACATATCTTTAGATAAGCATTCACCAATATAACTATGCACATATGTGGCTGTTGTGACAGCATAATCGAAATCATCAAATTGACCGACAAAACTTGTAATGATACCAGCAAGTGTATCACCCATGCCGCCTGTAGCCATTGCAGGTGTTCCGATATCTAATTTATACGTTTTATCTTTCAAATAGATTTCAGTACCGTGTTTTTTCAATACGACTACGCCGCCCATATTATCCACCGCTTCACGGTTACGTTCTTCTGTTTGTTCATCAATAGGAATACCGCTTAAACGTTCCCATTCCATTTGGTGCGGTGTATAAACAATACGACGACATTTCGGAATATCCAATTTCAATTTGCTGATAATAGAAATTGCATCCCCATCAATAATTAAATTCTGATGCGGTTGAATATTTTGAAGTAAGATTGTCATTGCATTATTACCCTTGAAGTCTTTACCGAGTCCAGGGCCAATTAAAATACTGTCAGTCATTTCGACCATTTTTGTTAATTGTTTAGTGTCATTAATATCTATCACCATTGCCTCAGGACAACGTGAATGGATAGCAGCATGATTAGTCGGATGCGTTGCTACTGTAATGAGACCGCTGCCGCTATAAACACAAGCGCGTGCTGCCATCATAATTGCACCGCCTAAATTCGCATTTCCTCCAATTAAAAGAATCTTGCCATAATCACCTTTATGCGTATCATCTTTTCTTTTTGGAATAGATACGTTATTTAAAACTTCCACCACAATCCCTCCATATTTCTTTAAAATAGTTGAATAAGCAATAGAGACACTGCTATATGTCTTGTTGTTCAAATTGTCTTTATTATGCTTTGAATGAAATTATAAAAATTTAAGGACGCGGAACAGAAATAATATGAATGTCCCAGCCTCCCTTTAAACGTCTTTAATACACTTTTTCTTAATGCAATAACTCATATTATACCTGTCCATTCAGGAAGTCAACACTAAAATTTATAGTAAATATTAATACTTTATTAACCCTATCCATATGTGTGAAACAAGTGATAAAGAGTAGTGTGAAATGCATTTCAAATATACTTGAATATAAAAAAAGACCAAAGCCTGAGAAAGACTTTGGCTCAAAAAATTCACTTGCTTATTTAAAATGCTTTCTAAGCGTAATGAATGTACCAAATGCAATGAAGAGACCTGCCACGATAGTCATAGTAGTCGTATCTGCACTATCTTTTCCTGTGTCAGGAAGTGGATCAATGTTTTGTCTAGGTTGTTGATGATTTTCTACAGGAGCACCATGAGCGTTTAAATATTCTTGTCCCTCTTTAGGAACGATAACGTCCCCATATGCAGTCTGATTTTCTGCTGCATTAATTGAACTTTCCACATACTCACGATAAGAATTTTGGTAGCTGTTAATAGAACCTATTCCGCCGCCTTCACCTAGATTAGAACCGCTTAATCTAGATTCTAAAAGTTTATCATGCTGGGTCTGCCATTCAGCAGGTGTGGCTAAGTGGATGTCTACCTTTTCGTTATCCTCTGCCGCTTCTGCTGAATTCAAAGTTACAGTGGCCGTTCCCATAAGTAATGAAGATGCAATTAAAGATGACACAACAAATTTAGACTTTCTCAATTGATTACACTCCTTTATTTTTTAATTCACTTGGAGTGTATCATCAAAGGATTTTTATATCTTAATATTTACAAAATCAATACAGATTTGATGCAAGTATTAACAAACTTTAAATCAACTTAAGGAGGTAAAAGGTTTTAGCTTGTTAAATTAGTGACGTATTAACACGCTACGGCTTTGCTGAAATCTATTGTCGCTCTCTGAATGTAAGCGTATACTTGTGATAATTATAACCATTTATTTTACTGAGGAGGTAAATTCAATTGACATTAGAATTAAACGGAGCGTCGCTCACAATTGAAGATATAAAGCATTTTTTACATCAGCAAGATAAGATTTCAATCTCATCTGAGGCGATGGAACGTGTTAAGAAGAGCCGTGCTATTGTAGAAGATATTATTAAAAATAAAGAAACAATCTATGGCATTACCACAGGATTCGGTTTATTCAGTGATGTCTTAATTGATCCAGACCAATATAATCAGCTTCAAGTCAACTTAATTCGTTCACATGCGTGCGGGACAGGCGAGCCCTTTTCACATGATGTTTCATTAGTGATGATGATTTTACGTTTGAATACGATGTTAAAAGGTCATTCAGGTGTAACGACTGATTTAGTAGAGCAATTGACTTATTTCATTAATGAACGTATTATTCCGATTATTCCGCAACAAGGTTCATTAGGAGCGTCTGGCGATTTAGCACCTCTGTCTCATCTGGCTTTAGCATTAATCGGCGAAGGTAAAGTTTATTACCAACAAGAAGAACGCGAGAGCATTGCTGTATTAGACGAATTAGGACGTCAACCTTTACAGCTATCTGCTAAAGAGGGACTGGCATTAATCAATGGTACGCAAGCTATGACAGCACAAGGCGTGATAAGCTGGATTGAAGCGGAAGCCTTAGCTTATCAATCAGAGTGGATTGCTGCTTTAACACATCAAGCGTTGAACGGAATCACAGATGCCTATCGTCCTGAAGTACATGATGTACGTAACTTTCCTGAACAAAGCGCAGTGGCAGATCGTATGTTGTATTGGTTAGAAGATTCTAATTTAACTACTAGACAAGGTGAAATCCGTGTTCAAGATGCTTATACTTTACGTTGTATTCCGCAAGTACACGGTGCCAGCTTCGAAACTTTGAATTTTGTAAAAAAACAATTAGAACGTGAAATGAATGCGGCTAATGACAATCCGCTGATTTTTCATGAAGACGACGAAACGCTCGTCATCTCTGGAGGCAATTTCCACGGCCAACCTGTCGCTTATGCCTTAGACTTTTTAAAGGTAGCCGTAAGTGAATTGGGCAATATTGCAGAACGTCGCTTAGAACGTTTAGTTAATCCGCAATTGAATGGTGACTTGCCTGCCTTCTTGAGTCCGGAACCAGGATTACAAAGTGGCGCAATGATTATGCAATATGCGGCAGCAAGTTTAGTTTCTGAAAATAAAACCCTTGCACATCCCGCAAGTGTAGACTCTATACCTTCTTCAGCCAATCAAGAAGATCACGTATCGATGGGAACAATTGCCTCACGTCACGGATATCAAATTGTGGATAATACGAGACGCGTGTTGGCTATTGAGTTAATTATTGCTTTGCAAGCTGTAGAGTTGAAAGGGATCGATAAATTGTCTCCACGGACACGTGAAAAATATGAAACCTTACGCAATATCACACCAGCGATTACTCAAGACCGTCAATTCCACAAAGATATTACGCAAGTATCCCGCTATTTACAGCAAAGTGCCTATGCAGATATTGAATGTAAATAACAAGAATTTTTATTGAATTCTGAAAAAGTTGAAAATACTTATTGCAAATTATAATGACGTTTGCTATAGTGAACTTAAGTTCATAAGACATTGTTCGCAGGACAAGTAATCCTGATATTTGATTTCAGAGAGCTTATGGTGAGTGTGAATAAGCAATCAATATTTGAGACGAATCTACCTGCATATTAAAGGAACAACCGGTAATAACCGTTATTTTAGCGAGAGTGCAGTCCGAGTATTTATGCTTGTACTGTTAAATAGGGTGGCAACACGTAATACCACGTCCCTTGTAGGGGCGTGGTATTTTTTTATTGTTTTTTGCCTCCTTAATAGATTTACATTACTCAAAAAATTGGTAGATATATTGGAAAGGATGACAGCATTATGTTAGATATCAAATTATTCAGAAATGAACCAGATCACTTAAAAGAAAAAGTTAAATTACGTGGTATGGAGCCACAAGTAGTAGACGAAGTTTTAGAATTAGACAACAAACGTCGTGAGTTGATTGGTAAAGCAGAAGAAATGAAAGCGAAAAGAAACAAAGTCAGTGATGAAATTGCTGAGAAGAAACGTAATAAAGAAGATGCAGATGATGTTATTGCTGAAATGAGAAAATTAGGCGAGGACATTAAAGAAGTAGATACTGAATTAAATGAAGTAGATGAAAAATTAAATTACAGATTATCTACAATCCCTAACATCATGAATGACGATGTTCCTGAAGGCGATTCTGATGAAGAAAATATCGAAGTGAAAAAATGGGGTACGCCTCGTCAATTCGACTTTGAAGCGAAAGCACACTGGGACTTAGTAGAAGAATTAGGAATGGCCAATTTTGACCGTGCTGCTCGCGTATCAGGTGCGCGTTTCGTCTTCTTAACAAATGAAGGTGCACAATTAGAACGTGCATTAATGAACTACATGCTTACTAAGCACACAACACAACACGGTTATACTGAAATGATGGTACCTCAATTAGTAAATGCAAACTCTATGTATGGTACAGGTCAATTACCTAAATTTGAGGAAGACTTGTTCAAAGTGGAAAAAGAAGGCTTGTACATGATTCCGACAGCAGAGGTTCCGCTTACTAACTACTACCGCGAAGAAGTCTTGTCTGCAGATCAATTGCCAGGCAAGTTCACTGCACAGTCAGCTTGCTTCAGAAGTGAAGCGGGTTCTGCCGGACGTGATACACGTGGCTTAATTCGCTTGCATCAATTCGACAAAGTTGAGTTGGTACGTTTTGAAAAACCTGAAGATTCTTGGGATGCATTAGAACAGTTAACAAGCAACGCAGAAGCTATCTTAGAAGAACTTGAATTACCATATCGTCGTGTCATTCTTTGTACTGGCGACCTTGGATTCAGTTCAAGTAAAACTTATGACTTAGAAGTTTGGCTTCCAAGTTATGAAGATTACAAAGAAATCAGCTCATGCTCTAACATGACAGATTTCCAAGCACGCCGTGCAAATATCCGCTTCAAACGCGATAAAGATTCTAAACCAGAATTAGTTCATACATTGAACGGAAGTGGTTTGGCAGTCGGACGTACATTCGCGGCGATTGTAGAGAACTACCAAAATGCGGATGGTTCAATTACAATTCCTGAAGCATTAGTTCCATTCATGGGCGGAAAAACAAAAATCGGCCCAGCAACAAAATAAATGGGATCATCGAGTAGTTGGAATAACGAATTAAGATGATCCAACCTCGTTCCAATATATATTTTACCTACCACTTTGAGTGCTGCACCTACCAATGCAGCACTCATCTTTTTTATTTCCCAAACTATTATTTCCCAAAAAAGTACAAAAAATACCGACTATCCTCTTCGGATAATCGGTATTGAATAGTATATAATAAATAGCATAGCATCAAGGATTGAGAATGTACCGTATGTCTAACTTCAGACAAACGGAAGTCTTACCTTAGAAGCTGTATTCAGCGTAATCTAGTTGAATCAAGAGCATTTGCACATAGAAATGCGATAAAGCTGATGATACTTAAAGTAAAGAAACCATAACCAAGTGGAATCAAGAAATCTCCAGCATTAAAGAAAATGAGTCCTGTAATTGTCATTCTGATTAATGCATGTAAAACAAAACATAAAACACTGGCAAAAAATAGTGCTAAACTACTTCCGCCGAAAAGGACTTTCTGCATTTCAACTGGTACTCCTTTATAAATTTAAAACTTCTTTTCTCATTTCTTAACAATTCAATTATAACGTGGTTTTTAACAGATTACGATAGGAGTTTGAGGATTTTAACAAATAATTAATAAAGTACAATTATTTAAAAAAATGCTGAATGATAGAGCCGACTAAGAGAATAATCATTGCGACAAGTACCATAATATTCGCCACTAGCGTCGGATATTGATTACGTAAATGTTTAGGTTTAGAAAGCTCTATTAACAATATAGCCCCTGCAATGAATAACAATAAAAATATAATCACGTAAAAAATTACAGATCCAATTGACATATAATATATCCTCCTTCCATTTAAATTCGAACGATTTCTTTAATGAAATTGTACCTCAATTAACATTTTGAAAACATAGCCAAAGAAGAGAAATTGAATAGAACAAGTTGATAAATGTTAACGGTTTAATCAACACATGCAGTTTCATGTTTCTTACAAGGTAAATGAAGTAGGTGATTCTTGCCAACTATGTTAAAATAATTCTTATAGTTACTAAAGTATAGGAGTGGCGAATTTGTTTGCAAAAATAGACTTTAAGGCGACGTTTCTCGCAACATTAGCACTCATTATTGTTGCAGCAGTCACCTACTTTCTGCCGTTTGCTGGACTACTATTGTTCTTCGTAGCAACAGTGCCAGGAATCATTTTATGGCATAAGTCCATCATGTCATTCGGCATAGGCGCACTCATTACAGTTGTTTTAGTAGTATTTTTTGGAAGTGAAGGGCTTCTTAGCTACATTGTTTTTGTCTTACTATTGAGTTTAATTGTAGGTCAGCTATTAAAAGAACGAACTTCTAAAGAACGCATACTTTATATCGCAACTACATATATGAGTATTTTAACGTTAGGCGCGTTTATGATGCTGCAAGTATTCAAGCGTATTCCGAATACCCAAGTACTCGTGAAACCGTCTAAAGATCAATTGTACGATATGATGGCGATGAGCGGTTTAGACTCAGCATCTCGCGGTGTATTAGAAGAGGGATTCCGCCAAATGGCTGTGCAATTGCCAAGCTACATCATCATCGCAATTTTCTTCTTGATTTTAATTAATTTGATTGTAACATTTCCGATTTTACGTAAATTCAAGATCGCAACACCCGTGTTCAGACCATTATTCGCATGGCAATTCAATCGTATATTAGCATATATCTACTTTATCGTTCTGTTGTGTGTCATGTTTGCATCACAACCAGGAACATTCCAAAGCATTGTCTTGAATATGCAAGTTATTCTTTCGTTCGTCATGTTTATTCAAGGTTTAAGCGTGATTGCTTTCTTTGCAAAAGTAAAACAACTGCCACCTGGTATAGGCATTATATTAATGATTTTAGGATTTTTATTGACACCTGTTTTACCAGTCATCGGACTCTTAGGTGTAGTAGATTTATGTTTCAACTTAAAACGATTTATCAAAAAATGATTTGAGGTGACAGAATGAATCGTCAATCCACTAAGAAAGCACTGATTATTCCTTTTTTATTGATGGTATTAACTGCTATTGCACTTGTAGTAGTCTGGTTTGTCTTTAACCAACTTGTAGCAGGTATTGCTTCAGCAGTTTTATTGGTAATGATTTTTATCAGTGCATTTGCACTGCGCAATGCATTCTTACGTTTGGATAATTATGTAGATGATTTAAGCGGACAAATATCAGCCGGTAACAGCATAGCAATTAAGAGCTTGCCAATCGGTGTGATTGTCTTAGATGAAAATGAGGATGTAGAATGGATGAACCATTTCATGTCTGATCGGTTAGACCGTAATGTTATCTCAGATCCGATAAATGAAGTGTATCCTAACATTCTGAAACAATTAGAGAAGACACAAGAAATTGAAATTACTGACGGCAGTTATCATTATCGCGTCCGTTATTCTGAAGAAGAACGCGTACTTTATTTCTTCGATATCACAGAAGAGGTACATACAACGCAATTGTATGAAGATTCCAAGCCGATAATTGCGACATTATTCTTAGATAACTACGATGAAATCACACAGAACATGAATGATACACAACGCTCTGAAATCAACTCTATGGTGACACGCGTCATCAGTCGTTGGGCTTCAGAATATGATATCTACTTCAAACGTTACAGCTCAGACCAATTCGTAGCTTATTTGAACCAACGTATCTTATCCCAATTAGAAGACTCGAACTTCGATATTCTAAAACACTTACGTGAAAAAAGTGTCGGGTACCGTGCTCAATTGACCCTAAGTATCGGAGTAGGGGAAGGCTCAGAGAACCTCATCGATTTAGGTGAATTATCACAATCTGGACTTGATTTAGCGCTAGGACGTGGCGGTGACCAAGTCGCAATCAAACACATTAACGGCAACGTACGTTTCTATGGTGGTAAGACTGACCCGATGGAAAAAAGAACCCGTGTACGTGCCCGCGTCATTTCTCACGCCTTGAAAGATATCTTAATGGAAGGCGACAAAGTTATCATCATGGGACATAAACGTCCTGATTTAGATGCAATTGGTGCAGCTATCGGTGTTTCACGCTTTGCTATGATGAACAACTTAGATGCATACGTTGTGTTAAATGAAGAAGATATTGATCCGACATTGCGACGCGTAATGGATGAAATTGATAAGAAACCAGAGTTGAAAGATCGTTTCCTTACTTCTGATGAAGCATGGGATATGATGACATCCAAAACGACACTCGTTGTAGTAGATACACATAAACCAGAGATGGTCTTAGATGAAAATATTTTAAATAAAGCCAACCGCAAAGTAGTTATTGACCATCACCGTCGTGGTGAAAGCTTTATCTCTCATCCGCTCTTGGTTTATATGGAACCATATGCCAGCTCTACAGCAGAATTGGTAACCGAGTTGCTGGAATATCAACCGACAGAGCAACGTTTAACAAGACTTGAATCCACAATTATGTATGCAGGTATTATTGTAGATACAAGAAACTTTACGTTGCGTACCGGTTCCAGAACCTTTGATGCGGCAAGTTACTTGCGTGCACACGGTGCAGATACTATTCTGACACAACATTTCTTGAAAGATGATATTGATACCTATATCAATCGTTCAGAATTAATCCGTACGGTTAAACTGCAAGATCACGGCATAGCAATTGCACATGGTTCAAACGATAAAATTTATCATCCTGTAACAGTTGCACAAGCTGCAGATGAATTGTTAAGTTTAGATGGTGTAGAAGCTTCTTACGTGGTTGCACGCAGAGAAGATGACCTAGTCGGTATTTCTGCCCGCTCGCTCGGTTCTATTAACGTTCAATTGACAATGGAAGCGCTGGGAGGCGGCGGTCATTTAACCAATGCTGCAACTCAAATCAAAGGTGTATCAGTAGAAGAAGCAGTACAACAATTACAACAAGCGATAGATGAACAAATGAGTAGGAGTGAAGAAGCATGAAAGTAATTTTTACACAAGATGTTAAAGGTAAAGGTAAAAAAGGCGAAGTTAAAGACGTACCAGTAGGTTATGCAAATAACTTCTTATTCAAGAAAAATGTTGCTGTAGAAGCAACTCCAGGTAATTTAAAACAATTACAACAACAAAATAAACGTGCTGAACAAGAAAGAGAACAAGAAATTGAAGACGCTAAAGCATTGAAGAAAAAATTAGAAGATATCGAAGTTGAAGTAACAGCTAAATCAGGCGAAGGCGGCAAACTTTTCGGTTCTGTCAGCACTAAACAAATCGCACAAGCCTTGCAAAAACAACACGATATCAAAATTGATAAACGTAAAATGGACTTACCAAATGGTATCCACGCGTTAGGTTATACAAATGTACCTGTTAAATTAGATAAAGAAGTCGATGGTACAATTCGTGTCCACACTGTAGAACAATAAGTTTGAAATGGAATAAATCAGAGGTGTAATCATAATGGATGGAATGTACGAACAAAACCAAATGCCGCATAACAATGAGGCTGAGCAATCTGTCTTAGGTGCCATTATTATTGATCCGCAGCTCATCGGGGAAACTCAGGGAGTCTTACTTCCTGAGTCCTTTTATAGAGGCGCACACCAACACATTTTCCGTGCGATGATGCACCTCTCTGAGGAAAATAGTGATATTGATGTCGTTACCTTGATGGATCAGCTGACATCAGAAGGAACATTAAGTGAAGCGGGCGGACCGCAGTACTTGGCTGAATTAGCTAATAAAGTACCGACGACCCGCAATATTGAATATTATCGAGAAATCGTCTTTAAGCTTGCAGCGAAACGTAATTTGATTCGTGTTGCGGATCAAATTGCGAAAGACGGTTATGATACAGAACTCGATTTAGATGACGTTTTAAGTGATGCCGAACGAAAAATTTTAGAACTCTCTGCCACAAGAGAATCAGAAGGTTTTAAAGATATCAGGGATGTCTTAGGTCAGGTTTATGAGAATGCTGAAGAACTCGATCAAAATAGTGGCCAGACTCCTGGTATTCCAACAGGTTATCGTGATTTAGACCAAATGACAGCAGGGTTCAACCGCAATGATTTAATCATTTTAGCAGCCCGCCCATCAGTAGGTAAGACTGCCTTCGCTTTAAATATTGCGCAAAAGGTTGCGACTAATGAAGGCAACTACACTGTAGGTATCTTCTCGCTTGAGATGGGTGCTGATCAGTTGGCTACACGTATGATTTGTAGCTCAGGAAACGTAGACTCTAACCGTTTACGTACAGGTACAATGACTGAAGAAGACTGGAATCGATTTACAGTAGCTGTCGGTAAATTGTCTAGGACAAAAATCTTTATTGATGATACACCAGGTATCCGTATTACAGATTTGCGTTCGAAATGCCGCCGTTTAAAGCAAGAACATGGCTTAGATATGATAGTAATCGACTACTTGCAGTTGATTATGGGAAGCGGTTCTCGTATGTCAGACAACCGTCAACAAGAAGTATCTGAGATTTCCAGAACACTCAAAGCCATTGCACGTGAACTTGAATGCCCAGTCATTGCGTTAAGTCAGTTATCTCGTGGTGTAGAACAACGACAAGATAAACGTCCAATGATGAGTGATATTCGGGAATCTGGTTCCATCGAGCAAGATGCCGACATTGTAGCCTTTTTATATCGCGATGATTACTATAATCGTGAAGGTGACGAAGACGACGATGATGGCGGTATGGAACCTGTAGCGAATGATGATAACGGCGAGATTGAAGTCATTATTGCTAAACAACGTAACGGTCCAACTGGTACCGTTAAATTACACTTCATGAAACAATACAATAAATTTACAGATATTGATTATGCACATGCAGATATGATGTAAATTGCAGGAGGTTGAATTTAGATTTCAACCTCTTTTTTTATGGCTGAAAAGAAATTTTTGGATAGCGGAAAATAAATTTTTACGTACAATTAAAGTTTTTTACATATAAATGTACGGTTTTTAGTCGATTTAAAAGAAGGTAAATGTCAATAAGTATGTGTAATATTCTTAAAGAAATAATCCTTGAAATACTATCAATAAAGGCGTAAAGACATTTTGTAGCTGAAATCAAAGAATTGCTTTTTGTCTAAAAACTGTAAAAAATAATGTTCGTTTTCTATTTGCATTACGCGCTTACAATTGATAGAATACTTAATGGTTAATTGAGAATAACTTGGAGGTGCTCTTATGTCATCAATCGTAGTTGTTGGGACACAATGGGGAGACGAAGGTAAAGGTAAAATTACAGACTTTTTAGCAGAACAAGCAGACGTGATTACACGTTTTTCAGGCGGTAACAACGCTGGTCATACAATCAAATTTGGCGGCGAAACTTACAAATTGCACTTAGTACCATCAGGAATTTTTTATCAAGATAAACTTTCAGTGATTGGTAACGGTGTAGTTGTAGATCCTGTTGCTTTATTGAAAGAGTTGGATGCATTAAACGAACGCGGTATTCCAACAAATAATTTGCGCATTTCAAACCGTGCTCAAGTTATTTTGCCTTACCACTTATTGCAAGATGAGTATGAAGAACGTCTTCGCGGCGATAACAAAATCGGTACGACTAAGAAAGGTATCGGCCCAGCATACGTTGATAAAGCACAAAGAATCGGAATCCGTATGGCGGATTTATTAGACAAAGAAACTTTTGAAAGATTATTAAAATCAAACCTTGAATACAAATCAGCATACTTTAAAGGTATGTTTAACGAAGAAGCTCCTGCTTTCGAAGATATCTTTGAAGAATATTATGCAGCAGGTCAACGTTTGAAAGAATATGTAACAGACACACCTAAAATCTTAGATGACGCTTTAGCAGCAAATGAACGCGTATTATTCGAAGGTGCACAAGGTGTAATGCTTGATATCGACCATGGTACATATCCATTCGTTACATCAAGCAACCCAATTGCTGGTAACGTAACTGTTGGCGGTGGCGTAGGTCCGACTGCAGTATCTAAAGTTATCGGTGTATGTAAATCATATACTTCACGTGTCGGTGACGGCCCATTCCCTACTGAATTATTTGATGAAGACGGCCATCACATCCGTGAAGTCGGCCGTGAATACGGTACAACTACAGGCCGCCCTCGTCGTGTCGGCTGGTTCGACTCAGTAGTATTACGTCATTCACGCCGTGTGAGCGGTATTACTGATTTATCTATCAACTCAATCGACGTTTTAACTGGTTTAGACACTGTTAAAATTTGCGTAGCTTATGAGTTGGATGGAAAAGAAATCACTGAATACCCTGCAAACTTAAACGACTTGAAACGTTGCAAACCTATCTATGAAGAATTACCTGGATGGACAGAAGATATTACAGGCGTACAATCTTTAGAAGCACTTCCAGAAAATGCACGTCATTACTTAGAACGTATTTCTGAGCTTTCTGGCGTAGACATTTCAATCTTCTCAGTAGGTCCTGATCGTACACAAACAAACATGTTAAAACCTTTATGGTCATAATTGGATAAAAGAAGACGTGCATATCATGAAGATGTGCACGTCTTTTTATATATGAGTTGGTTGTTTTGTATGGCTCAGGGAACGACGGATTGATCTAGACACAAGTTTCAGAGAAGGGAGCGGAACAGAAATGATTTTGATTAAAAATTATTTCGTTTTTCCGCCCCGGCAAAGCTAACTAGAATAGAAAAAAGCTTGGAACAAGCGCATTTTCTGTTCAGATAGCTACTGCTAATCTAGAAAAGGGTGTTATTTAGACACAAGTTTCAGAGAAGTGTCTAGAAAAGGGCGTAATCTGGACACAAGTTTCAGAGAAGTGTCTAGAAAAGGGCGTAATCTGGACACAAGTTTCAGAGAAGTGTCTAGAAAAGAGTGTAATCTAGACACAAGATTCCGAGAAGTGTCTAGATTCCGCGCCGTACCGCATCACGCCCTGTCATGCTAGCCCGCCACTTTTGCAACACCCACATCACACCTGCTTACCACACTCCCACTACGCACTAATTTAGTGGATATCTTTCTTACGATGATGACCGCCACGTACTTCAGAAACATTACCGAAGGACAAGAAGGCGTTCGGATCGATTTGCATCACAAACTCTTTCAATTTGGCTTCTTCGACACGTGTGATGACGCAGAAAACGACTTTACGCGGTTCGCCAGTATAAGCGCCCTCCGCATTTAAGTAAGTCACACCACGTCCTAGACGGTCATTGATAGCTTCTCCAATTTCTTTATAATCATCGCTGATAATCCAAACAGCTTTTGACTCATCGAGACCGACAAGTATCAAATCAATCATCTTGAACGCGATAAAGTAGGCTACAAAGCTGTACATCGCACTTTCCCAAGTGAAAATAAAACCTGCAATCGCAAAGATGAAAAAGTTGAAAATCATGACGATTTCACCTACGGAAAAAGGAACTTTATTGTTCAAGAGGATAGACATGATTTCGGTACCATCCATCGTACCGCCTGCACGTATTACCAGTCCTACGCCGATTCCGACAATAGCGCCACCGAAAATAGTGATGAGAAGCGGTTCTTTCACCACGGCTTGTACGGGATGCAAGAGCGTTGTACCCACAGAAAGAATGGTAATTGCATATAAAGTAGAGATAGCAAACGTCTTACCTATTTGTTTATATCCTAAAAAGAAAAACGGTAAATTGAGTATGAAAATAAATAGGCCGAGCGACCATCCTGTTAAGTGAGATAAAATAATTGAGATACCGACAATGCCTCCATCAAGCAATTTGTTCGGTACTAAGAAAAGTTCCAGCCCTGCAGCTGTAAGTAATGCACCTATGGTTAAAAATAATATGCGGACAACAATTTGTGTGAGTGATAATTTTTTCTCTTTTTTGTTATGACCCCCAGAAATAGTAGTATGTTCCATAAATTTCCTCCTAAATTGGGTTATGTAAAAATTATACAAAAAAACTTTAAAAATAGCTTGTGTTTTTTAATACCGCTTGATATAATCAATCTTGTGCTTAAGAAATGGCTCCTTGGTCAAGCGGTTAAGACACCGCCCTTTCACGGCGGTAACACGGGTTCGAGTCCCGTAGGAGTCACCATTTCTGGTCTCGTAGTGTAGCGGTTAACACGCCTGCCTGTCACGCAGGAGATCGCGGGTTCGATTCCCGTCGAGACCGTATATTGCTCATCCAATAGGGTGGGCAATTTTTTTATGCTTTTTTATTAATATTATGTAAAAATTTTAAAAATCCATTCACTGACATAGGTTTCTAAAAAAGCTGCGATGATAATTAATGGTAACCCAATCAGTACAAAAGCTTTAATCAAATTGAGAAGCGCTTCTTTAAGAGAATAGTTCTCTTTTTTATTACTGCGAAATAGATTAGTAATTTTTCGAATAATAGCTTGATTAACCTTATATAATCCACTCGCCACAATACATAAACCAAAAACTTCAAATGTATAGTGAGGTATAGTTGCAATAACAGCTATAAAGCCACGGTAAGGCGTAAAGTTAAGTAAAAATCCCAATAATACTCCTGGAAGTACAGCGGTAAAAATGGTGTTTAATAAATAAAGGAAAGGGATAGGTATGAGCGCTAAGATAAACATTTGAGACGGTACTCTCAGTCCATTTTCATAAATAAATCCCCAAACTTTGTGCAAACCTGATTCATGGTTAAGATGCTCAGGTATTTTGTCTCCAATACTTTTAAGTGTATTGAATGAAGGATGAAATATGTAAGCTAAGATGATGCCGAGTATAAGAAAACAAGTCATCAGCAGAAATATTTTCAGTGCTCGTTTAAGATAAGTTGAATCAGATAGCATATATAAACTCCTCTGTATTTAATCTCTCCCCTCAGTATAACAAACTAACTACTTAATTCAGGGTTAATAGCATCGTCCTTCATTCCACTCCATCCCTCCACGCCTTCATAAACAATTTACAATGCGAATGAGCGATGAGATGCTATAATATATCCGTATGCATGACTCTTTCAGTAAATCACATTCACCATTTTTAAACAGTAACCACGTTTTACCTTCTGCGCTTTTATCACTTTCTATACAAGATTTTTGTTCAATTGTCGACAATCCTTTTAAATTTGTTTGGAAAATAGAATTGGTACGTCAAAAATGGTAAATTATATAGTAGATACTTATGTAAATTTATAATAGATTCATGTACGATTATTTAAGATTAGAAATGAGGTTTAGGATTATGGCGAGAAAAGTAGTTGTAGTAGACGATGAAAAACCTATTGCTGATATTCTAGAATTTAATTTGAAAAAAGAAGGTTATGAAGTCTTTTGTGCATATGATGGGAATGATGCAATCGACTTAATTTACGAAGAAGAACCAGATATCGTACTTTTAGATATTATGCTTCCTGGACGTGACGGCATGGAGGTTTGTCGTGAAGTCCGCAAGAAGTACGAAATGCCTATTATTATGTTGACTGCAAAAGACTCTGAAATTGATAAAGTCTTAGGACTTGAACTTGGTGCTGACGACTATGTAACGAAACCATTCAGTACACGTGAATTGATTGCACGTGTTAAAGCGAACTTACGTCGTCGCAACACACAACCAGCACAAGAAGCGGAGAATGCACCGAATGAAATTACGATTAAAGATATCGTGATTTATCCAGATGCTTACTCTATTAAGAAACGCGGTAAAGATATCGAATTGACACACCGTGAATTCGAATTGTTCCACTATTTAGCAAACCATATGGGACAAGTAATGACACGTGAACACTTATTACAAACAGTTTGGGGTTACGATTACTTCGGCGATGTTCGTACGGTCGATGTAACTATCAGACGTTTAAGAGAAAAAATTGAAGATGATCCGTCACATCCAGAATATATTGTGACACGCCGCGGCGTTGGATATTTCCTTCAACAACATGACTGAGGCCGTATTTTATGAAATGGCTTAAACAGTTTCAATCCTTACACACAAAGCTCGTTATTGTTTATGTGCTGTTGATTATTATCGGTATGCAGATTATTGGTTTATATTTTACTAATAACTTAGAACGAGAATTGACACAGACATTTAAGAACAATATTTCGCAATACGCGAAGCAGATCGAGATTAACGTGGAAAAGGTAAAAGAAGAAGATAATTCGGATAATGGGCAAAAAGAGATACAAAATCTATTAAACGAATATGCCAATCGCCAAGAGATAGAACAAATTAATTATATCGATCGGAATCAAATTATCATTGCAACATCTAAACAATCTAGACAGAGCATTGTAAACCAAAAAGCGAATGATACATCTGTACAAAAAGCTTTATCACTTGGTCAGCCTAACGATCATACAATGCTGAAAGACTACGGTAAAGGTAAACAACGTGTGTGGGTTTATAACTTGCCTGTTAAATCATCCAAAGGTGTTATCGGCGATATTTATATCGAATCAGATATTGATAGCGTTTATGACCAATTAAATAACTTTAACCAAATCTTTATTGTCGGTACAGCAATTTCTCTCTTTATCACAGGACTCTTAGGTTTCTTCATTGCCCGTACGATTACTAAACCGATTACGGATATGCGGAACCAAACCGTCGAAATGTCTAAAGGGAATTATACACAACGTGTGAAGATTTATGGTAACGATGAAATTGGTGAGCTTGCTTTAGCCTTCAACAACTTGTCTAAACGTGTGCAAGAAGCACAAGCGAATACAGAGAGTGAGAAGCGGCGTCTGGACTCCGTTATCACGCATATGAGCGACGGAGTTATTGCGACCGACCGTCGTGGCCGTATCCGTATCGTTAATGATATGGCGCTTAAAATGTTAGGTATGGCAAAAGAAGACGTTATGGGCTACAACA
The DNA here is from genome assembly GCF_003718735.1 of Staphylococcus debuckii. NCBI lineage: Bacteria > Bacillati > Bacillota > Bacilli > Caryophanales > Staphylococcaceae > Staphylococcus > Staphylococcus debuckii. Next base: position 229,091 of record NZ_CP033460.1, read on the forward strand.
TGCTTAGCGTCTTAGATCTTGAAGATGAGTTTGCTTTAGATGAAATGCAAGAAAATAATAACAGCTTCTTGTTAGATATTAACGAGGAAGAAGGCATTATTGCGCGTGTCAGCTTCAGTACGATTGTGCAAGACACTGGCTTTGTGACAGGTTACATCGCAGTATTGCATGACGTTACTGAACAACAACAAAATGAACGTGAACGCCGTGAGTTCGTAGCCAACGTTTCACACGAATTACGGACGCCGTTAACATCAATGAACAGTTATCTTGAAGCCTTGGAAGAAGGCGCTTGGAAAGATGAGGAAATCGCACCGCAATTCTTATCTGTGACAAGAGAAGAAACCGTGCGTATGATTCGTCTGGTCAATGACTTGCTGCAATTATCTAAAATGGATAATGCGAATGAAGAAAATGCTTCAAACCAAGTAACGAAAGAAATCGTCGACTTTAATATGTTCATCAACAAGATTATTAACCGTCATGAAATGGCAGCCAAAGATGTTACATTTGTACGCGATATTCCAGACGAAACTATTTTTACAGAAATTGATCCAGATAAGATGACGCAGGTGTTTGATAATGTCATTACTAACGCGACGAAATATTCACGTGGTGATAAACGCGTAGAGTTTCATGTGAAACCTAATCCGCTCTATAATCGCATGACGATACGTATCAAAGACAACGGAATCGGTATTCCGATTACTAAAGTAGATAAGATATTCGATCGTTTCTTCCGTGTCGATAAAGCACGTGCACGTAAAATGGGCGGTACAGGTCTAGGATTAGCGATTTCTAAAGAAATTGTCGAAGCACATAATGGCCGTATTTGGGCAAATAGTGTCGAAGGCCAAGGTACTTCAATCTTCATCACTTTACCGTGTGAAGTCATAGAAGATGGTGATTGGGATGAGGCATAAGGAAGCAGCGAAATCAGTTATTTTGACACTGCTTGTCTTGATGAGTATTGTGTTGACGTATTTAATGTGGAACTTTTCTCCGGATTTAGCGAATATAGAAAGCCAAGATAGTAAGAAAACTACAGAGAATACAATCGGCAAGCCGAATTCTGAAACCATGGACAGTGCCATCTCTCCTTACCAAGTCATCTATAATCACGGTGATAAGACGGATGGCGCCTTAGAAACACGTAAGTTGAATCGCGATGTCGCAAAAATACTGAAGAACCAGAAGATTACGGGTGCGTCTGAAATTTATCATGACCATAACTTGTTTATTCCGGAACTCAGTGACAATTTTGTAGCGTTGGATTTCACCTATGATATGCCTTTAACGACTTATCTAGGACAAGTATTAAATATGGATACTAAGATTCCAAGCAAATTTAAATTCAGTCGCTTGATTATTGATGCCGATCAAGAGAAAACGGCTGTGCTTTATGCTATTGGTAACGATCGTCATCATGTAATGCGCTTGAATACTTCCATTCCGAGCCGTACTGTGAAAAAGATGGTGAAAACCATCCAGCCTGAGCTTACACCGTTCTCTGAGATTATCACAGGTAAAGAAACCATTGATACAGCGTCACATATTTTCGCACCAGAGAAGCCTAAACATTTGAAAAGCTATCGCACGATTTTCAATCATATCAGTGTAGAAACGATGAACTCTATATTATTCAATGACTCGGTAGTAGTGCGCAGTTCTAAGAGCGGCAATACAACCTATAATAATAATACAGGTGTGGCCACTTATAATACGAAACGTGAATTCTATCGTTATACGAACTTATCAGAAGATGAATCGAAATCGAAAGATATGATTAAAACAATACCAAGTACGTTCGACTTTATTAATAGTCATGGTGGCTTTACAGATGATTATCGCTTATTTGAAGCTGATCCGAAATCTGGAGAACTGACTTATCAAATGTTCTTAAACGGTATTCCGGTCTTTAATAAAAATGATTTAAGTACGATTAAGACCTCTTGGGGAGAAAAAGGAATCTTTAGTTATGCGCGCTCATTATTGAAAACGAATATTACGATTGATAGTGGAGAAGATAAGAAAGATTTACCAGGTGCAGAAACTGTGCGTTCTAATTTAGCCAACAACCCTAATCTCGACTTTAAAAAGGTAACGAATATGACTGTTGGCTATAAAATGCAAGAAAAAGATGATAACGATATCGAAGTCCAACGTACAAGCGAATACGTACCAGAATGGTATATTCAATACAATGGTAAATGGTATGTTTACGAGAATGGAGGTCTGCAAGAATGAACTGGAAATATGCTAAGACACTCTTTATTTTCGTATTCCTGATTATTAATATCAGCTTAGCCATTATGTATGTGAATAAAATTAATAAATCTCACATCAATGATGTAGAAAGCACAAATGAAGTAGATTTCAAACAAGAAGAAATAAAAATTCCGAAAGAACTGCCGGATGCGCGTGGTATTAAAGCACAACTTATTACAGGTCGTTCTAAAGATTTCAAAGACTACGCGAAATCCAAGTCTGATGTGAAATCAGAGGATAGCGGTAAAGTAGCTTCCGGCACCATCAGTCCAGCAATTAGTGTTTCTGCAGATCAAGTAACTGCGCTTAAATCTTATATGAAGAATAATGTTTACAAAGGCGAGTATTATCAGCTTTATAATACAGATGATAATGAAGCGGTCTTCGAACAAACTTATCATGGACTGCCTATTATGAATAATGATAAAGCCATGTTGAAGTTCAAGATTAATGATAATGAAGAAGCCAGCAGTTATCATCAAAGGGCTATTGCTGAAATCGGGCCTTCAAAAGGTGAAAATAACCAAGAGAAGCAGGTTGTGAGCGCACGTAAAGCGATTGAAGCTTTATACTACAACCGTTACCTGAAACGCAATGACGCCGTTACAAGCGTACGCTTAGGTTATTATTCAGTGGTTCGAGAAACAAACGTACAAGTTTTCCAAGCTAACTGGGAAATTAAGGTCAACCATTCAGGTAAAAAAGATGATAAAACCTATTATGTAGAAGCGACCTCTAAGAATCCTAAAATTATTGTGCGTTAAAGCTAAATGCTTCATTAAGGGCACCCCTCTTTTATACGGGTGCTCTTTTCTTTTACCTGCAAGGTAGGAAGTGAGGACAAAAAGGTGTATAATTGTAGAGTGAAATTTCGTTTTTAAGTGGTACGGCAGAGTACGGCCACACAAACGGCAATATAACCATTGACATATCCTGTCATTATAAGCCGTATTTTTAACAAAGTGTTTTAAATTTGTGATAATAGTATTAATGAACATACGATAATATAAATTAAGATTTGGAAACTAGAAAGGGTGAATCGCTTGATACGTATGAGCGTACTTGCGAGTGGCAGTACAGGCAATGCCACTTATGTTGAAAGTGATAAAGGCAGCCTGCTTGTTGATGTCGGGTTAACCGGCAAGAAGATGGAAGAATTATTTGGTAAGATTGATAGAAATATTGCGGACTTGAACGGTATATTAGTAACCCATGAACATGTCGACCATATTAAAGGTCTCGGCGTACTTGCGCGTAAATACAAATTACCGATTTATGCGAACGAGAAGACATGGAAAGCCATTGAAAAGAAAGATAGCAAGATTCCAATGGATCAGAAATTTATCTTCAACCCTTATGAAACGCATGAATTAGGCGGCTTTGATATTGAATCATTCAACGTCTCTCATGATGCGATTGATCCGCAATTTTACATCTTCCATAATAACTATAAGAAATTTACGATGATTACAGATACAGGTTACGTTTCAGACCGCATGAAAGGCATGATTCGCGGTAGCGATGCCTTCATGTTCGAAAGCAACCATGACGTAGATATGTTACGCATGTGCCGTTACCCATGGAAGACGAAACAACGTATCTTGAGCGATATGGGCCATGTATCAAACGAAGATGCCGCAATGGCAATGTGTGACGTCATTACAGGTAATACTAAACGTATCTATCTGTCACACTTATCACGCGATAACAATATGAAAGACTTAGCGCGCATGAGCGTAGGACAAGTCTTGAACCAACACGATATCGATACCAATAAAGAAGTGCTGCTCTGCGATACAGATAAAGCAGAACCGACACCGATTTATACCATTTAAATCAAATAGACACATTAAGACGACTCTCGGACAAATTATGACATCCGGGAGTCTTTTTCTATGGAAAAGAACACTTGGAGAGTGCAAACTGTTTAAAATTGCATGGTATAATTTGGGTTGGAGAAACGATGATAATGAGTGACAGTTATATGTAAAGAAAGCATTAACTTGTGAATAACTATGTAAGACTCACCTCAAAGTTATGCACAAGAAGAGGACAAGTTACTCACAACTGTGCACAATCCACAAAGAAATACCCACATTATCAACAGAGTTATCCACATATTAACAAGTTAATCACAGAATTGAGGATAAATTGAGTAAAAAAACACTGAATTTATATACATAAGCAGATTATTAAGACAGAATCGTGTGTATAAGTGAATAACTTGTGGATAACTCGAATAACTTCTAAATATTTGGAGGATTCAAATGAAAATTACAGTATTAGCTGTTGGTAAGTTAAAAGAAAAGTATTGGAAACAAGCGATAGCAGAATACCAAAAGCGTCTAGGTGCTTATACTAAAATTGAAGTCATCGAAGTACCCGATGAAAAAGCACCCGAAAATATGAGCCATAAAGAAGTCGAACAAGTGAAACAAAAAGAAGGACAACGACTCTTAGCAAAAATCAAACCGCAATCCACAGTAATTACATTAGAGATTAAAGGCAACATGTTAACATCAGAAGGATTAGCAAAGAACTTGCAGCAACGTATGGTACAAGGACAAAGTGATTTTACTTTCGTGATCGGCGGCTCAAACGGCTTACACCAAGACGTTTTAGACAGAAGTAACTATGCCCTCTCATTTAGTAAAATGACCTTTCCACATCAAATGATGCGTGTGATATTACTAGAACAAGTATATAGAGCATTTAAGATAATGCGCGGAGAAGCGTATCACAAATGATATGTTTCCCCTCTATACATCTCCCAAAAGAGTAAGAATACAACTTTATTGTTTACCAATGCAAAAAATAGGAGTAGAATAATTAAGTTACACAATTTATTTGAGGATTTTAAATTAGTAGGGAGTAATTATTATGGAGTTTTGGTTAACAAGAAAGGGCCGTGTACTAGAAATCATGGTACTTGCCTTTATTACTGTGTTTGGCATTGGTTCTCAGTATTTTTCAAATTTAGCATATAGCCTCAATCAAGGTATACTTCAAACTTCATTTGGTATCGGCTCTCAACATCTTATTATTCCTTCAGTTATAGGCAATTTTGCATTTGCGCTGGGTGTTCCTCTCGGTCATACACTTACTCATAAATTTGGTTTTAAACGCAATTATTTATTCTTCGTTTTTTTATTTTTAATCGGTTCTATTATAGGTTTGTTTTCTTTCGATTTAGTTATTTTATCCATCGCTAAAGCGATACAAAGTTTTAGTACGGGTGTATTATTCTTTACTTTATTACCTAAACTCTTCGTCAATTTCCCTAGAAGATATCGTAATGTCTTCTTATTTATGGTCATTGTCGGCTTATTTGGTGCTAACGCTTTAGGTGGTTTATCTGGCAGCTTGTCACTCGAACTCGATAAATGGCAATGGGTGTTTATTGTTAATATTATTTCAGCAGTGTTATGTCTCATTATTGGTTATTTTTTATTAACAAAGGAAGAGCATCATGAAACTTCTGACATTCATATTAGTAAACCCCTGATAACGACACTCGTCTTAGGCACCTTAGCATTAGTATTTCCTATGTCGGTCTTAACGCAAAAAGGTTGGAGTTCATTATGGGTGTGGCCTTTATTGCTTTTAGCGTTACTCTTTATTGTCAACTTTGTTATTACTAATAAAGCAGCTGAACATCCCGTAGTGCACTTTAAATCATTATTAACTAAGAAACCTCTTGTCGGGGCAGTAATGGCGATTTCTTCGCATCTCACTTTATTATCTGGAATTGCGGGCATCAACGTTTATATTTTACGTATTTTGAAATTACCTTTTTCAATTTCTTTAAGATTTTATATTTACTTTTTCATTGGAGTACTTATTACAGGACTCTTGAAAATGTTCTTCTATAGCGCAGTGGGTGCTGGATTCTTAGGTGCTCTAGGCTCATCAGCACTGTTATATGTCAGCATTCATTGGATTATTTTAGAGAATACGGTCAATATTCCGCTTCTCTATTTCCAAGGTTTCTTATTAGGTTTCGGCGCAAGTATGACCCTAGTAAGTGGTGCTATGGCAACTTTATTAGATGGTGATTTACTAAAGGCCTCTCAACGCTCACAAACCATGCATACACTGCGTAATTACAGTGCGGCTATGTTAGTACCTATTATTGCTTACATGATGAAAAATAATATCCAGAAAGGAACGCAATCCTTATATGGTGAAAATATTACTAATCCTTTAATCTATATGAAGAAAATGCAAGATGTAGCCATCAACGCTGATCATAAAGTATTTTTCTTAATGATTATTTTTAATGTTATCATGCTCGTTTCTTCTATTATTCAAATGATTTTAGGAAAAGGTAGACGTATCACACCAGCAAAACCTGCTAAAGATGCTAAGTTACACTTAGAAAATCAATCTTCATAAAGAGAAAAAAGAACCCCTAAAAAGTTCAACTTTTTGGGGGTTACTTACTATCAGGAAGTATTTTTATTTAAGCATCTTTCATATCGTAATCACCAATATACTGATCAAGGCGATTTATTGTTTCTCTAATATCATCATGTGTCGTTAATGGGTTCGTTGTACATAAACGAATGACACGTTGGTTATTCAATACTGTGGTATAAGCAATGGCATAACCAGAATCTGCAATTTTTTGCGCAGCCATACTATTGAGTTGATTATTTTGTACTTCAGTTAAATCACTGTTTTCATATCTGAAGTTCACAATGGAAAGATTAGCGTGTGAGATAATACGCCAGTTATCGAGACCTGACACGTATTCTTCTGCGTATTCTGCTAAACCTTCGCCGTATTTAATGCGCTCGATAATTTCATCTTCACCAATGACTTGCAGAGTAATCCATAATTTTAAAGCACGTGCAGGACGTGTAAGTTCGATACCTAACATTTCTGGATCAATCACATCATCATCTGAAGCAATGTCATCCAAGTACTCAGCATCTTCGCCAAAGCTTTGCAGCAGATGATTCTTTTCTTTCACGATTACCATAGCGCAACTATATGTTTGGAACAGTAATTTGTGAGCATCCCAACTGGCACTATCTGAACGTTCAATGCCTTTAAATAAGTGTTGTGCTTTATCGGATAAGATATGTGATAGTCCATAAGCACCGTCTACATGCAGCCATAGATTGTAGTGATCGCAAATATCTCCAAGTGTGGTGAAATCATCGACAGAACCTGTATTAGTCGTGCCTGCAGTCGCAATCACCATAGCAGGCTTGTAACCTTCTTCAATATCTTTATCAATTGCGGCTTTTAAGCTATCTGTATTCATTGTAAAGTCATCGTTGTACTCAATTCTGCGGATATTATTTTTAAGGAAGCCTGCAACATGCAAGGCTTTGCCTACAGAATGGTGCGTTTGAGATGTGAGATAAACAGTGGCTTTTTTAATATCTTCCATTTCTACTTGGGCATCCCTAGCCGCAACGATAGCTGTTAAATTGGCCATTGAACCGCCAGATACAAAGACACCGCCGGCCGGTTTGATCTTATAGCCGATTTTTCCTGCTAAGTAGTTAATTAAATTACGCTCAATATTAATCGGCAGCGTCGCATTGGCAAAATTAGAGGCATGGATATTATTTGCTGTTGTTAAAATGTCTCCAAGCCATGATAGACGTGATGCTGGACCTGGTATAAATGAGAATGAACGCGGATGGTTCGGACGATATAAATAATTCAGCACTTCATTATTTAAATCTTTGAGTACTTCATAGATATCTCGCCCTTTATTCGGCACTTCCATCTTTTCATATTTCTCTCTCAATTCAAGCGGTGCCTGTTGTGTCGCAGGTAAGTCTCCAATATCTCTGGATAAATATTTATTAACTTCATCTCTGATAATCGTCTCTAAGTCGATATTGTTCTCATTGAATTCCATTTCCATACTCTCTCCTTCAATTATATTTTTAATAAAAGACAGACGTATTAATTACGACGTTTTACTACAATATAAATGATAGCAGATATTAATAAAACCACGCTAACCATAACGACGAAACCCAGAAGGTGCCGCCCCCAATGAATAACGTGCTGCGCTTTAACACTCGGTGCATGTGCGCCTTTCAGAAATTGACGAGGGTAATCGACTTGCAGCTTATCATCTGTGATTTTCAATTTGTATTGATGCTTGTCTTTTGGAACGACATCATATAAATCTTGTTTGACTTCATAAGTTTTGCCGTCAATTTCATGTTCACCTTTGCCAATAACTTTACGATATTCATAATGTTTGAAGGCATCTTCAGTTAAAGCATTCGCGATTTTTTGACGCGCATGTTTTGAAACTTCGCTCGGATAAGGTTGTACATTCATAACTGTCGTATCGATACACAAATGGTTGCGCTCGGCTGTAAGTGCTAAATTATAGCCGTTTTCACTTGTGCCAGTTTTCAAACCTTGAACTCCTTTACAAGCATCAACCGAATTTGGTAGTGAAAGATTGGTATTCGTTAAAGTCTTTCCATATTGCGAATTTGTGCGCAATGATGAGTACTGTAGTATTTTAGGATATTTCTTAATAATCGCTCTTGATAGTATCGCCATATCCTTGGCAGTACTTTTTGAAGCGGTTTCGCTTGCATAGCCTTTAGGCGCAAATTGTTGAATTAAACGATTGTTGGCGCCGCTAGGATTGGTGAAATGTGTATGTATCATTCCTAATTCTTTCGCTTTTGCATTCATCTTATCTGTGAAACGTGAAACATCGCCATCTACTTTCTCAGCTAGAACGATAGTTGCTGCGTTGCTTGATTCGAGCATCGCCTGTTTAAGGAGCTGATCTATTGTATAAGTTTGTTTATTTTTTAAAGGAAAAGTAGTGAGATTGGGTAATTGCGCCAGCTGTTCATATCTAGGAGTAATCTTTACGCTGTCCGAGTAATGAATCTTTCCTTGATTGGCAGCCTCTAGAACTAAATAAGCAGTCATGAGTTTAGTGGTAGAAGCGGGATCAATACTTTGGTCTCCTTGATAATTGTAGAGAATCTGACCTTGCTGCGTCACCACATAGGCACCTTTAGGATTATATTGCTTATCTAAAGTTTGGTGATAGTGTTTCGAAATTTCCACTGGCGTTTGTTGTGCGTGAACGTTGGGCGTTATAAGAACTGACCCTAAAAATAAAATCGAAATAATAATACTTAGAATCCTTTTCAAATTAAAAATTCCTTCCTTTATGCAATCATATAATTCAATTTTACGATAACAAAAAAATACATTCAACTTATATTAAAAGTTTTTCAAATCGTTTCTTATTTCGATTTAAAAAAGCTGTTTCCTCCTTCAGAAGTGAATTTTCAAATAAACGAAAATAAATCTATTAGTTTATGCAAAAATGTATTGCTATACATAGTTGTAAAGTATATGATATTTAAGAAGTAATAAAGTGTATAGTTTTACACAATAAGCGGGGGATGATAAAAGTGGCTAAGAAAGCTGGGATGAGAAAGTATATTTATGGCGTCGCATTAGGATTAATGATGATTTGCGTACTCTTGATGTTTCAAGTGAATAAAGTACAAGCTGCAGAGACGACAGGAATCAATAAAGTCGTCAATCATAAAGTAATCAATGGAAAAATGAATCAAACTCAAGGTAATACACAAGCACCGCAAACAGCAACGAAAACTGTAAATACGAAAGTAGTGCCATCTCAGAAGATACCAACTACATCTCAGTCCACAACTACTCCGAAAATGACACAAAATAAACTACCTCAGAAAACGACAGTAGTTCATAATTATAAGAACGTACCTCAATCAGCGAAAGCACCTGCTAAGGTTGCGCCGAAAATGAAACCGCAATTATTAGCAAGCACAGTTAATACGACTAAAGCTAAGCCTAAAGTAGCGGCTCCAGTTAAGAAAGTAGCAGTAGCACCGAAAAAGACAGTGCCTGTGAACACTAAGAAACCTGCAGTGGCAGTAAAAGCTCAGCCTAAAACTGTAAAAACTGCACCGAAAAGCAAGGCGACAACTGCAAAAGCTAAGCCGCAGTTGTTAGCTACAACTACGAAAAGTCAACCGGTCAAAAAGGCACCGGTTAAAGTCGTAAGCAAACCTAAAGCTGTACCGAAACCTGCACCAAAAGTAGCGTCAAAACCGACCGCAAGCAATTACTATAACCAAGCACCCAAACGCTGGCCCGCTAATATGCCTGGTGGCGACAATGTTCGTGATTTTGGACAGACTACGTATGCTTCTGGCATTAATGATGCTTTAAAAATTATGAAAGCATCTGGTAATAAAGGGGTGTCTATTGAGCATACTACACCCCAAGCTGCGAATATCGCTACGGTATATAATTGGAATCCAACAGCTAAAGCTTTAACGTATGGAACTGGAACAGCTATAGGCAAACATACTATTTTGACAGCAAATCATGTAGTGAATGATCAACAAGCACATAAACCGATGACGCCGTCTAAAGTGCAAAATTTACGCATTAATTTAGCGCAACAAGGTTCCAAAGTGATGCGTACACTTACAGTTACAGGTGTTAAAATGATGCAGTATGGCGATGTGGCTTTATTGTATACGAATGAAGATATTTCTAAATATATGAGCGTACGTAAAATTGCGCCAGAAGCTTCGATAACGAATATGAAAGCCAACACACCGATTCACTTATATCATTACGGTTTGCCTGCTGGTCAATTCAAAAATGATCCAATGGGCACGATGTATCATTCAAGAGGTAAATACTCCATGATGGCACGTAACGTCAATCCAATCGGTTACTATCAAATGATGGCTGAGCCAGGCTCATCAGGGGGTGCTATTTTAAATAGTAAAAGTGAAGTCATCGGCGTACATGCTTTCAGAATTGCTTCAGGTGAATATCAAAAGTACAACCTTAATACCATGGCAGAATTAAGAGGCAACCTTCGTAAAGAAGTCTTAAAAAATATAAAATAATACTTTCAATTCATTCATATTGACTACTCATCAAATGACAAAAAACGGGTAAAGTGTTTTGTCTGATAGAGTAGTCTTTTTGTTATTAAAAGGAAAAATATGCAGATAAACAGAGATATTGACAAGCGGATAATAATCCATTTATTATTGGAATGTTCGAATAAATAATGGATGAGAGGGATGTTATTTTGGCACAGTTAGAAAAACGTGATAAGACATTGCTCATTGCTATTTTAATGGTAGGTTCATTTGTGGCGATTTTGAACCAAACATTAATGACAACTGCATTGCCGAGCATCATGAAACAAATGCATTTAACCAGCAGTACAGTGCAATGGCTGACTTCTATATTCATGCTAGTGAACGGAATTATGATTCCGATAACTGCCTACTTAACACAACGTTTTACGACGAGAACGCTTTATTTTTCAGCACTGACGTTCTTCATTATCGGATCGCTCATATGCGTAGCTACTGATCAATTTAATGTGATATTAATTGGACGTGCGGTTCAAGCCATGGGTGCAGGTATTCTGATGCCTCTCATGCAAACAGTATTGTTTTTAGTATATCCAGCTAATAAACGTGGTCAAGCTATGGGAATGTTCGGCTTAGTTGTTGGGTTTGCGCCTGCAATCGGACCGACATTATCAGGTTGGGTAGTCTCTCAATATAGCTGGAAAGTCATTTTCTATATCTTGTTAGTCGTGACGATTATTGATTTATTGTTTGCGTTGAAATACGTGAAGAACGTGACAGATGTGACGAAACCGAAATTGAATATGCTGTCCGTGACATTATCGACATTAGGATTTGCGGCCTTGTTATTCGGGTTTAGTGAAGCAGGCAACTTAGGATGGACACATCCACTCGTCTATTCAATGATTATCGTCGGCATCATCATCTTGACTTTCTTTGTATTAAAACAATTAAGAATGAAGAATCCGTTTCTTAATGTCCGTGTCTTTAGTTATAAGTCCTTTACAATGAATATGATTCTGGTATGTATTGTCTTTATTTCCTTTATTGGCAGTCAAACAGTATTATCCTTCTATATGCAGGATTTACATCATTTTTCACCCTTGAAATCTGGTTTAGCTTTGATGCCAGGAGGAATTATTACAGGTATCTTATCACCGATTACAGGTCGAATCTTCGACAAATATGGTGGTAAATTCTTATCCATTGCAGGCTTGACAATTGTCGTAATAACTTCATTTGCATTCACCCAAGTTGATGCACACACGTCATTTACTTATATCACAATATTCTTTGCGATATCATTAGCTGCAAACGCGATGGTATTCAACCCATTAACCACAGCTGCTCTAAACAACTTGCCACGACCAATGGTGCCACATGGTACTTCCATGAATAATACAATGCGTCAAGTTGGAGCTGCCATGGGATCAGCCATGTTAGTCACTGTGATGAATACAGCAATCTTAAATCCGCATCAATATGGTTTAGATGGCTTAGTTCACGGTGTACGCGTTGCCTACATTGTGATTTGCGTCATTGCAGTTATTGGCTTGATATTAGCGATCTTCAATCCTACTTCTAAAAAAGGATATACAGAAAAATAGAGAAACCGCGAATTCACATAATTGAAATGTGGGTTCGCGGTTTTTTTATGTTCATTAAAGTAGCTTGATACCACCTTATTATAATGATAATTAGTTACACTCGTTATTTTTTGCGTATTACAAAAAATACATCTATGAAAGCGTGGCAAAATAGATTAATATAATAATAAATCAGTTGTAGATATGAGATAAAGCTTTGAAAAAAATATTCATTAGCTTAGGGCTAATTGCACTAGTAGCAGTATTAGGTGTATCAATAGTTTTTGCATATGGAAGTTACAAAGATTTAGAACTCAAAAAAGAAGAAGCGAAGTTAGAGCATAATAAATCTAAACACAAACAAGCAGATAAACAAAATGAAAAAAATAATAATATCGAAACAATAAATAATGAGGAACAAGCACGAATAGAAGATACTACAACCTCACAAGGTGATACATCTAACCAAGTTAAAAATACTACTGAGAATGATTCTGATGATGAAGAAAACCCTGAGTCAGTTTACAGCTTAGAAACTGACTACGATGGCGATGGTGTAATTTCTAGAGAAGAAATGACACCTGAGCAAGAAAGATTATTTAAAGAAGGAAAATTTCAACCTGCAATTCCTCTAAAAGAACAAAGAGAAGCTAATAAAGCATTTCCTGCTGAAAAGATAGAAAATAATAGTGATAATGATGACTCTGTAGATAAAAATTGGGATGAACAAGCTGCATATGAAGCACAAAAAAAGATGTATGAAAAAGCAGCTCGAGGAGAAATACCAGAACCAGGCGCATTCTATAATGAAGACATGAAACAGTAAACTAAAAAGGAGAACAAAGTATGAGAGGCATATTGATTGTTTTTACAACTATTATTACTTTAGGAATTATAGCTTCAGTCGGATTCTTTGGATATAACAAGTATCAAGAAGTTGAATTAGAGAAACACAAATTACAAGTGCAACAAAAGGAACTTAAAGAAAAAGAAAAAAATGATGAACAGGAACAAAGTGTTAATGATAATAGTGGTGAAATAAATTCAGAAGAAACTCAACCTGTTACACAAGTATCACAAAATGATAATTCATCTAATGAAACAAATAAAGGACCAGATTTTGACAGTATGTCACCACAAGAAATTTTTAATTATCATATAAAAGGTATGGACCAAGACAATATTGCAATTGAAAAAGGAAAATTCGACTTACAAAAAGGATCTGAATATACAGATCAATGGAGACAAGAATTAAAATCACAGTACGGTTTTAATTAAATATTTAAAGAGAGTGACAAAATAAATATATTATACGAGGAGATAGATAGATGAAAGAAAACTCTATAAAATACAAATCACTTAAAGCAAGAAGCGGGAGACTAGTAGGTTACACTTTATTTACCACTTTAGCACTCTTTGTGACAGCTAACAAAGAACAGGCAGATGCAGCAGAAGCTAATCAAAATGTACAACAAAATATAAATAAATCATCAATACAAATACAAAATGTAAATAAGTCTCAAGATAATGTTCAAACTAATACTAATGTAAAAACAAACATAAACAATCAGCCTAACGTACAAAATAAGAATAATATTAATGTATCTAACCAAACACAAACTAATAAAGTTGTAGCAAATGTCGAAAAAGCACAATCGACATTACCTAATGTACAACCTAAAACTGCTCCAGTAGTCAATAATACACAAGCAAAACAACCAAATACAAAAGCAGTTACAAGTTCTGTTCAAAATAGTAATAGTTTAACGACTGTTAAGGCCCCTGAAACTAATTTAAAGACTGATAGAAAATCAACTAATGGCAAAGCGACGACTACACAAAATGTTCGTACCACTTATGTTAACTATAATGTGAAAACTGCAGTTCAGCCAGCATATATGAGTTATAGCACAACTAGTTCAAATAATGAACATGAAAAGTTAATGAATGAACAAAAGAAATATAATGATGAAAGATTAAAAAATGTTCAAGGGAATAGTACTTTTAAAAATACACACAATGATTTAAACCATGAGGCAATTTTAGGTATACAAACTGATCGTATCAAATATAAACCTGGTGATACTGTGAAAATATACACAGAATATAATAAGAGCTTTAAAAAGCCGATTTATAGTGATGCTATTTTGTATTCACATAGACGTGGTGGATGGTATTCGGAAGATCCTCCTTATTTTTTTGATAAAACTGCATTAGTAGGCAGAACCACTTCATTTTATAAAAAGCCAAACGGTAATTGGGAGTCTGAAATTAATATTCAATTACCCAAAGATATGGTAGATGACGCTTTTGAGATGACAGTGAGTAGTTGGAATGATATTGAGGGGGACTATACACGCTCATTTGGAGATGTATATAATGATATTGTCATAAAAGTAATTAATAATAGTACAGCTCCAAAAACAGGTGGTTATAAATTAGGCGCATTTGATCAATATTTAGAACCTAAAGAAGACTATGAATCACCTAAAATTATTAAATATATAACAGATAAAAAAATATACAATCCAAATGATACAGTGAAAATGACAATCGAGATGAAAGATAGAAGTGGTATTGCTTATATGCAAGCTCAATTAAAAACAAAAGAGCCAGATATCTATAAAGATGGATCTGGAAAATATATACCAATGAATTTTGCTGATTTTACTAGAAATATCAAACAATTGGATAATGGAAATTGGCAAGGGATTATAGAATTTAAACTGCCTTCTTATATTCAAACAGGTGATATGATTTTAGAAGATTTAACAGCGACAGATGAATTTGGTAACAATAACGAACTGTATTATGATTTTAATAAAACCTTATTTAAAGTTGAAAGAACAGAGAATGTACAACCTTTCACAGTAGAACCTATTGCTGATTTTTCAAAAGAAATAAGAGGTAAAGCAACATCGAATATGACTATTTATGCTTTTGCTAATAATAAGCAAATAGGCAAAGCTACCGTGGTAGATGGAAAATACTTTATGAAAATACCTGCACAAAAAGCAGGAACTTCTGTGTAATTGTACACAGTGAATAAATATAATAATAAAAGTAAAATTGTTACAACGAAAGTGTTAGATAGAACAGCCCCTAAAGTGCCTACGGTGACTAAGATAACTACAAAGACAAAAGTAGTAAGTGGAAAAGGAGAGGCTGGATCTGTAGTATATATCTATAATGGCAAAACTAAAATTGGTCAAGCCACTATTGATACTAAAGGAAATTATAAATTAAATATCAAACTCCAGAAAAAAGGAACTAAATTGACAATCTATGCTTTAGATAAAGCGAAAAACAAAAGTACAGTTACTACAATAAAAGTAGGCTAATAACACAAAGCACCCCAGCTTAAATTGCTGGGGTGCTTTGTCTTCTCTTACTTAATATCTTTCATTCCTTCTCGCCATGAAGAATAAATCAATTTTCCGCCTTGTGCTTTAAATTTTTCATTACTCACACCACGTTCGAATGGTTCGGCGGGTTGAATATTAATTTCTGGAGAGACACCTAACTGGTCGGCATACCAATCAGCCCAAACATCTCCTTTTACAGGGTCGTCGTCTGCCACATTATATGTGCCTGTTTCAAAGTTTAATGCTTGAATCGCTGTTTCTACGGCATCATCGATATGAATAAACGATTGAACGCCGTCTGTCATTTCAACTTTTCCATCTATAAATTGGTTATATATCATACCATCTTTGCCATACCACGTGCCTGGTCCATATAACCAGCCATAACGAAGGATAACATGATTTTTGAGACGTGCGGTTTCTTTTTCTAAGCCTTCCACACCTTCAACAGTGACTTTGCGATCTCCTGTCGCATTGTAGTCTAAGGGTGTTTTCTCAGTTGCTAAACCTTCACCGCCTGCATAAACAAAGGCAATACTTTGAGATTGCATGCTTTCCACACCATGTTTAATTGCCACATCTACTAAATTCTTAGTACCTTCAATTCTGACTTTAGTATTTGCTGCCATATCTGCATTTTTCAAATCCGTAATTTCATTTAAAATAACATCCGGTTTGAAGTCACCAATTGCTGCATCGATGGAGTCGTAGTCGAAGATATCTCCGACATACGGTGTTACGCCTGCATTCTGCAATTTTTCTTTTCCTTTATCGGAAGTAGTAAAGCCAGCGACTTCATAACCTTCTTCTAATAAGCGTTTCGTTAATTTTGTACCGATTAATCCAGTAGCACCTGTCACAAATATTTTTGTCATTCTTATTCACCTTTTTTCTTTAATTTTTGAAAAAGCGTTCGTGTGCTTGTTTGGCCTATTATAGATAATTGATATTCAAACAACAAACTATCCAAATTGAATTAAAAATAACCTCTCAATTTATTTACCACCTTTCAAGCTCATTTACTTGTATAATTTTTTATCCTGTGTAATTATCTAGTGTATTAACGGTACACAATAAAGTGTGAGGCTCAATGAAATCAATAATGGAGTTTGAATTATGGGAGAAGAAACATTAGAAATATTTAAAAGAGGAACGAAAATTTTAAACATTCTTCAAGATGAAAAACGTCAACAAATTCTTATTTTATTATGTAGAGAGAAACAACTGACAGTGAAGGAAATCACTGCAATCTTGCCGATCTCACGTCCTGCTGTTTCTCATCATTTAAAGTTAATGTTGGATGCAGGCCTTTTATCCGTAACACAGACAGGGCTTGAACGCTATTACAGTTCTGATTTAGACGACACCTTAGAATGGTTGAAGGAATTGACAAATTCTCTTGAAGCAAATTTGAAAAAATAAAGAAAAGGTCTTTATTTTTTTAAGCTATAGGTTTATATGTTTAAACCTATGGATAAAGTAATACTATATTCTACAAATAGTTTGGAGTGGCATAATCATGCAAACAGTTTTAGGAAGTAACGGCCAAATTGGTCAAGAAATCGCTAAAGAGCTTTATAAAAATTATACGAAAGACATTCGCTTAGTCAGCAGAAAACCGCACAAAATTCATGATACAGACGAAGTAGTACCTGCCGATTTAATGAAATACGAAGATACTTTGAAAGCCATTGAAGGCAGCGACGTAGTTTACTTTGCTGTAGGTTTGCCTGCCGATTCAGAAATGTGGGAAAAACGCTTTCCAGTTATGATGGGAAATGTCATCAAAGCGTGTGCAGAAACGCACAGTAAACTAGCATTCTTCGACAATACGTATATGTATGAAAAAAATGCGAATGTACAAACAGAAAGCAGTCCTTTTGTTCCAGTGGGACGTAAATCAAAAGCCCGCGCAAAAATGGCTGAAATGTTATTAACAGCTATGAAAGAAGGAAAAATTGAAGCCTTGATTGGCCGTGCTCCAGAATTCTATGGCCCTGATCTGACACAAAGTATCACTAATTCTTTAGTTTTCAATCGTGTGAAAGCAGATAAAAAAGCCATCATTCCAATTAGCGCTTCAGTATTACGTACTTTAATTTGGACACCGGATGCAAGTCGTGCGCTAGCGTTACTAGGTAATACCCCAGACGCTTTCGGACAAACATGGCACTTGCCGACAGATAAAAGCGTGACTTATAAAAAATTAATCGAAATAACTGAAGAAGTAACCGGTAAAAATATTAAATATACCGTTTTACCGATGTGGGCTTTCAAAATAGGCAGTCTTTTCAATAGTCAAGTTAAAGAATTAATGGAATTATTACCAAGATATAAATATAATAATATTTTCAATTCAGATAAATTTAAAAAACGCTTCCCAGAATTTAAAGTAACAACGTACAAAGAAGGCATTCAACAAGTCTTTAAAAAGTAAATTAACAGCAGAGGATGAAGATAATGAAAAAAATCATGATTGTAAATACGAGCAGTGACCATTTCGGCGACAATGACAAACCAACAGGATTATGGCTAGGCGAACTTGTTCATTTCTATGATTATTTTAATAACGATGATTATCAAATTGACCTATTCAACATTGAGGGCGGTAATACACCGATTGATCCAGTCAGTTTGAAACCTTACACTTTGGATAAAGTAACTAAAAAATATTATGAAGATGAAAGCTTTATGAATTTATTGAAAAACTCACCTTCAATCAAAGAAGCACATCCGAGCGAGTACGATGTAATTTATTTTACAGGCGGACACGGCGTCATGTTTGATTTCCCTGAAAATGAAGATATCCAAAAAGCTATCAAAGAAATATACAATCATGGTGGTATCGTTTCTGCAGTCTGCCATGGCTTAGCAGCTTTATTAAATGTTAAAGATGACAATGGCAGATACCTCATAGATAATAAATCAATCACTGGATTCTCCAATACAGAAGAAGTATTAGCGAACCGTAAGAAATTAGTGCCATTTATGTTGGAAACCGAATTGAAAAGAAGAGGCGCAAATTACAGCAAAGCACTCCTGCCATTAAGACCTTATGTTGAAACGGAGGGTCGTTTAGTGACTGGTCAAAATCCAGAGTCACCTAAACAAGTGGCAGAAGCCGTAGCTAAAATTTTATAAAAATGAGAAGGAGCTGGACAGAAAAAATAATTCTGTTCCAGCTCCTTTTGATGCGATGAGGCGGAAAGTGTCGAGGCTGGGACCTCAATAGAAGCCCCGCTCCCCGATTTTTCACCAAATCTATTATTCAATTCTATTCAATGCTTTCACTACTTTGACCATATCCTCATGAATAACTAAATCTGCATCATAATCATAAGGGGTCGAATCTAAATTAATAATCACTAAATTTTTACCTGCAAAGTTGGAAATTAATCCTGCAGCAGGTTGGACTACGAGTGATGACCCTAAGACTACTAAAGTATCCGCTTCTCTTATCTTATTCAACGCATTCATTATCGTACCTTGATCCAGCATTTCGCCATACAGCACGATGTCTGGGCGAAGCGGTCCGCCGCATCTCTCGCATGTACGCAAATCACGCTCAATAACATCACTTTTCGTATATTCTTGCGCACATTCTATACAATAAAAACGATTTAACGTACCATGTAATTCGTCCACTTGCTCACTGCCAGCATCGGCGTGCAACCCATCGATATTTTGAGTAATTACGCCTAACGATTTACCTTCTTTTTCTAAATCTGCAATCCACTCATGTACCGCATTAGGTTTCTTATCTGCAAAAAGTAAATACTCATGACAAAAGTCCATAAATCCTAGAGGGTCATTTTGGAAATACTCCGTACTTAACAAATATTCCGGCGACATACCTTTCTTCGATACTTCATCATACAAACCGCCAACAGAGCGGAAATCAGGAATACCGCTAGCTACTGAAATTCCAGCACCTGTAAAGAAAGTAATCTGATTTGCATCATGAATGATTTCTTTTAATTGTTCAATTTTATTTTCCATGCTTATCACTCCATACCATTAAAGCATAACCTAAAGTCTTTCCTCAGTCTTCATTTAACTTAAGTTTAAGATGTAATCTGCACTTTCGCAAATGGCACCATTGTTTGCAAATTATTCATAATAATTTAATTTTTACACAGAATATTAAATGGAAATCTGCTATGTTTATAGTGAGATAAACTTTTGGAAATTCATCTCTCAAACGTGGTGGCTTATTCTTCTATTTTGTGGCACACTTTCTCAAATATTAGGTGGATAGGGGGCAGGATGAACTATGAAATATTTAATTAACGCACTTAAAATTATTGGAACCATTCTTTTATTATTTTTAGTCGTAGTGCTTGCACAGAACATTGGAATCGTTTGGCATGCATTGCATCTGCATTCTTTTAAATATATTTTGCATGGCATTACTTATTTAGTTGTAGCGCTACTGCTTTTTAAACTCGTTGCTAATAAGGTGTATAAAAGGAATTTAGCTTACTTCAGAATTACGCGCTTTAAATTCATTAAAGTCTGCGTGCTTTTAGGCCTGCTTTTACCTATCGCCGTGACGAGCTTCTATCTTATATTTATTCCTGGCCATTGGGTTGTAACTGATTTGAAAAGTAACCAAGAGTATAGCGCTATGCTGATTGAAATCTTTTTCCTTGGCGGGATTGTCGCACCTATTGTAGAAGAAATGATGTTTAGAGGCTTCTTGCTTAAATATATTGAAAAGAAAACCAATATATATGTTGCGCTAGGTCTGACTTCTGTCTTATTCGGAGCAATTCATTTAGTCAATGGAAAGTTGACAGGAATGAGTTTGATTATGTTATTGGCAGCTGGAACAGCGGTAGGATTGATGTATGGACTTGCTGCTTATAAATTTAATACAGTATGGGCAAGCATTCCGCTTCATATGTTCTGGAATATGAGCGCTGTCATTACAGTGACTGATCACAATATGGAGTACGGTGTATTTCAATATATTATCAAAGCAAATAATACATTCTTAACAGGCGGAACTTACGGAATGGATGCGTCTGGCATCTCAATCATTGGTTATATCACAGTAGCAGTTCTTCTTATTTATTGGAGAAGATTTTATTCGACAGAAAAGCAAAAATTATAAAAGGAAAGCACCATTTTTTTACTAGGAAACAAGTAGCATAACATATATAATAGGGAGTAACTGCTAAGTAGGAAAGGTGAATGGAATGAATAAAGAGAGAAATTACGATTTGAATTATAAAAATAAATTAAGTCGTCGATTCAAAATTTCAAGCGCAGTATTGGTTATAAGTTCAAGCTTAATAGGTTCTAATATAGTGTCGTCTCCTTCAATAGATGCTGAAGAAACTCCAAATTTAAATAAAGAGCAGAATCCAGAACAAACACAGCAGCTTCAAGAATATATTCAAAAAAGTCGAGAGCAGCTCAACCGGATTAAAGGTTTAGAAACAGACCAAAAAGAAAAGTTGAATGAACAAATCGGTAAAGCTCAGAGTTCTAAGGAAATTGATAACTTGTTGAAACAAGCGGAAAATGATAGCTCGATAAGCGAAAAAAGTAATGCAGAAAAAGCAAAACTTAAGGATGAATTAGAACAACAAAAATCTGATCAACTTAAAGCAAAAGAAAACGCTGAAAATCTTTCTGAAAAAAATGAGGCGTTATCAACTCAAACTAATGCTCCAGAAAAGCCTATCAAACCCAATTTAGAAAATGAACAATCGAACCAAGATAACCAAGAAGTAGAGGAATTTGTTAAGAAAATAGAAAATACTTCAAATAAAGTTGACGAGTATCAACGAAAAGAAAAGAAAGCTCCAAAAAATGAAGAGCGTTCAAATACTAAAGTGACAGAACAAGCTGACCAAGCTAAGTCACAAATTAAAGATTTAAAAGATGAAGTAGATAACTTGGCAAAACAGCCCGCAAATGCAAAAGCAAATTCAGATTTAAATCAGTATGTCCAAGAGAAAGAAAAGAACTTAAATCTGTTAGCCTCTAAAGTATCAGAAAGAGAGGCCATCTCAAAAGAGAATAAAGCACGCTTAGAAAATGAAATTGAAAAAAATAAACGTAACATCGAACAAAAAAATGATATGATAGCGAATCGTTTGAAAACAACTTCTGATAAGCAGCAAGCTGTCAAAGATATTATCGGCGATACCTTAAACGATAAAGAAACACAGGGTATTTTAAAACACATTGATACTAAAGGGAAAACAGATCAACAAATCACCAGTCAGGTTGTGGGTGAACTTGATAAACTGTCATCATTTTCAAGTGATGGATTACTAGAATCAATGTTCGCAAAAGCAGATAATCGCAAAGACTTAATTGAAGTATTATTATCGCCTAAATTTGAGGAACAAGAAGCTAGAAACATTGCAGAGCAAATTATGCGCAGTCATCCAGATAATGCACAACTCGTTAAATTGCTGAAGCAACATTACGGTGAAAATATTTCTGGGGACGATATTTTAGAAGATGTGTTAGACCGTGCTGACAATAAACAAAAAGCTATAGAAACGATTCTTGCTTCAAAACTGAATGATAACAAGGCACGAATACTTGCTAATAAGATTGCTGCGAAAGGTAATAGCAAAGCTGAGTTGCTGAAACTTATGAAATCAGATGCAGATACACGTATCGATCAATTGCTGAAATTGGACCATGATGCGGATCAAATGAAATCAAGACTACATAGAATGTTCAATCCGTTAAATAGTAGTCCTGGTTTATTGGCTCAATTAGGCGGTAAACCATTGCATCCAGATTTACTGAATGGTCATTCTAATTTATTTGGTTCTTCAAGTTTGTTAGATAAATTATTAAACGGAAAAAGCTTATTAGATGGTATTCCAGATATACCTAATCCTTCACAAGGACACGCATTATCATTAGGAGATTCATCCGATGACTTTTTAAGTGGCTTATTCGATCATGAAGGCAACTTTGATTTACCTAAAGCCGGAGAAGCTGCCAAGAAAGTTGCGCTTCCATTTGGAGCTTCAATGATTATCGTGGGCGGTGGCATCCTATGGTATGTAACACACCGTAAAAGAAAGCTTAAAAAGCAGATTTAAAATAAAAGCTTCATTCAAGAAACTCAAATTAATTGAGTCATTGAATGAAGCTTTTTTATTTATATTATTATTTACCTTTAATATAGCTTAATTGAGCAGCATCGTCAGCATCAATTGTTCTATAAGAAATGACTCCGGAGCCTTCTACATTAGATTCTGAAACCACTATCGAACCATCGCTGTTAACTTTTTCTACAAAAGCGACATGGCCATAGATAGGGTCGGCATCTTGCTGTCCTGCTTCAAACACGACCGCATTATGTTTTTCTGGTGTGGAAGTAACGGTGTAACCTTTGTTTTCTGCACGATTATTCCAATTACGTGCATCTCCCAAATCGCCACTGATTTGTTTATCGAATTGCGCCATACGATTATAAACATACCAAGTACATTGACCATGAGGATACGGTGAGTCACTCGCTGATTCAGCAAATGGTTTGAAATCTGAAGCATTTTCTTTACCACTTGATTTGTAATCATTTAAATTCGGCATTTGTTTCTTATCAAATTGCGTTAAATCGTAGTGTTTGATAATGCTATTAAGTTTATCAGCATAGCGTGAATCAGTTGCATAAGTTTGTGCAAGATGCGCAGTAGCATCACGATAAGAGGAAGCTTCACTTTTCCACGTAGGACGATAAATATCGGCGTTACCCTCAACTCCATTTTTGATTAAATCCGCATAATCTTCGAGAGATTCTTTTTCACTTGGGTAACTGCGGAAAGGTGCTGAAATTTGGTACATACTGTTTCCGCTATCTTCAAGTGTATTGAAATCCGCAGATTTGCCTTGGTAATTCCCTTTGATTCCGAATAAATTATAATGCGGTGACTGAGCAAGCGCACTATTACCTGAATCAGATTCTAAAATGGCTTGTGCAATCATGACAGAAGCAAATATATCTCTGTTCTGACCGATATCATGTGAATCTTTCGCAATTTTCTTGATGAACTGGCGTGTATCACTATTTTCTACAACAGTAAAATTACTGCTGTCTTCTTGATTGTTGGATAAATCAGGCAAGAATTGGAACATTGCTGCTGATCTAAGGTTAGATTGCTTTACACCATCTTCAAATGATTGTTTCGGTTCGGTCTTGTCTTCAAGTTGTGATTGAGTCGGTAATTGAGGATTAGTGGTTGATGTATCTGAATGAGGGGTGTCTGTGGTTGTGTCTTCTTGTGTGTCATTTGTTTTATGTTGGTCATCGTATTTATCTTTTTGTTTTTTAGCACCCTCGCTATATTCATCCAAAATAGCGTTGATCACAGAATCATCCTGCTCATTTTCTTGTTGTGAGGATTTTTCAGTATTTTGTTCGTTTGATGTATCAGATGGTGATTTCTCGTCAGTTGTTGTGTTATCTTGTTCGGTTTTATCTTGTTGAGACGAAGTATCTTCTTTTTGCTGCTCGTTCTCTTGAGGAACTTGATTATTATCCTCTTTAAGAGACGCGCTCGCTTCATCTAACTTTCTCAAGACTTCATTATCATCTTGCGATAAGTCGCTATTCTCATGAGTGTTTGAGGGTGTATCCTCTGAATCATCTGCTGTATCGGCTGAATTTTCATTTTGAGAAGGCGTAGTTTGTTCTGCACCAGAATCAGTGTTCTTAGAATGATCTAAGTTATTATCCGATTTATCACCGTTATTTTGACTTTGTTCAGGTTGGCTTGACTCTGTATATGATTTATTTGAATTTGAAAATAGTTGATCCCACAAACTTGGCATGCCATTATTCTGTTCTTTAAATGGTGCCGGTTTAAAAAAGTCTAAACTGCTTTTATAGTAATCAGGACGAATAGGGTTGTTTACGCTTTGCTGAGTATTTGATTTTTGTTCATCTGACTCTTCAGCGTCTTCGTTTTTCTTTTTATCTTCAGTATTTTTATGATTTTCCTTTTTGGAAACGGAGGAGGGTTGTTCAGTCTCGTCTTCATCTTTTTTACTAGTATCATCATGCGTCTCATTTGTTTCTTTTGCAGCTTTATCTTC
The DNA here is from genome assembly GCF_003718735.1 of Staphylococcus debuckii. Classification (NCBI taxonomy): domain Bacteria; kingdom Bacillati; phylum Bacillota; class Bacilli; order Caryophanales; family Staphylococcaceae; genus Staphylococcus; species Staphylococcus debuckii. Next base: position 254,282 of record NZ_CP033460.1, read on the forward strand.
TTTGTCGGAAGGTGGTTGACTTGTATTATTATCTGTAGCATTCGTTTTCGGAGGAGTTGATGATTCTTCTGAAATTTCAGCATTAACATGGTTGAAAGGAAGTGTTGAAATTAATAAAGATGATGAAAAAATACAGACTAATAACTTTTGTTTCCTCATAATAATACCTCTCTTTTATTTAATGTGATTTACTATATACAAAGTACTACTTAACTTGTTAAAATATTGGTAGTTGTTAACACTGTTAACGGGTGTCAACTTTTTAAAACATAACTTAAGCAATGAAGCCATTATATCAATTTATCTGAAATAAACAAATAGTGTTTTGAAATTTATGTGCGAAGATATAGAAAAAAATCTAGAGGTGTATAAAGTGAAAAATGCAATAAGGCTTTTTCTGATGGATTTAAAAAAGATTATTAAAGCACCTGCTGTTTTGGTCATCTTAGGAGGCGTGATGGTACTGCCCTCTTTTTATGCATGGTTTAATTTAGATGCAACTTGGGATCCATATGGAAATACTAAAAATATAAAAATAGCAGTAGTTAACGAAGATAAAGGCGATAAAGTAAGAGGCAAAAAGATAAATGTAGGGGATGAAGTTGCTAAACAATTAAAAAAAGATAACCATTTTGGTTGGGAGTTTGTCAGTCGTAAAAAAGCAGACCATGATTTGAAGATGGGCAAATATTATGCAGCTATGTACATACCAGAAAAATTTACACATCAAATGACTGGAACACTTCGCAAAAATCCTGAACGTGCTGATATAGAGTATAAAGTAAACCAAAAATTAAATGCAATCGCACCTAAAATGACAGATGCTGGAACTAGTGCGATTGTGCAGAAAGCTAATGATAAATTTAATGAAACAGCGACCAAAGCGTTACTTAAGGAAGCTAATCGATTAGGTATTAAACTTGAAAAGGAAATACCTACAATTAATAAAATTCAAAAAGCAGTTTCTACAGCTAATAATTCTGTACCTGAAATTAATAAGTTTGCTGAAAAAATATTATATTTAGATGAGCATCAAGACAAGATAGATAACTATGCAGATAAATTTAGATCGTTGAATCAATACAAGGGCGACGTTTTAAATGGCGTAGATAAATTAAATCAAGTTAATTCAGCTGTGCCTGCATTAAATGAAAAAGCTAAATTAGTATTAGCATTAAATGAATATATGCCAGATATCAAAAAAGCACTGAACGTTGCTTCTAATGATGTGCCGGAAGCATTTCCACGAATTAATAGAGGTGTCGATATTGCTAGTAATGGCGTCGATAAAGGCTTACAAGGTATCAACGACGCACGAGGTTATTTGAGTGCGATTAATCAACGCGTAGATACGTACCAAGGAATTGTGAATGATGCGCAAAATCGTAATCAAGACGTGAATAATCGTTTGCAAAATAACTTACAAACAGCACCTCAAAGTGCTTCGAAAACAAGTGAGAATAATATTAAATTTTCACCAATGAGCACAGATGGTAATTCAAACAAGACTTCTTTTGACAGTGAAGATGTAAATGCAATGGAATCTTCTTTATCTAAGGGATTATTGTCTTTATCACAATATACAGACCAGCAAGCAGAAAGTACGCAAGATAATATAGATTCATTAGAAAATATCGCTTATGGTATCTTGTCTTCTGATAAGCCTGAAGAATTTAAGTCTGTATTGGATAACATGAATTCCAGACTTGAAGCGACGAGCAAATCTAATCAGCAATTTATCGATATATTATCTGAAATTGAAGACAGAGAAGATGTAGATCTTTCAACTGAAATCAATAAATTAGAAGAAGCGAATAATAGTGTGAATAACTTAATCAGAAAACAAAATCTCCTAAGAGATGCGTTAGACCAAGGCAGCTCTGGTAAAGCAGAAGCAGTGGACTTATTGAAAACATTGCCTCAAGTTGACCGTGATTTGAAGGGATTAAGAAATTATATTCGAACAGAAATGAACCAAAGTTTATTGGACGTATCTAATAAAGTGACGTCGGTATTAAATAATGGACAGGCTAAACTTTCAACCGTTCAATCCAAGTTGAATACTATTTCTCAAGTGATTGACGGAGGAGAAGCGATTTTAAAAGACAGTAAGAATAGAATCGAAACGATTCAAAGTGCTTTGCCGCTTATCGAACAGAAATATAAGGATGCCATGGCTGTCGCACAACGTTATTATCCAGAGTTTGAACAAGATGTGAATAAAGCTGCTGCGTTTATCAGAAATGATTTACCTGGCTTAGAACAGCGATTAGCGGATACAACTGCAACAGTAAACGAAAATATTCCAACAGTATTTAATCGCTATGATCAATTAGTAGATCTGTTAGACAAAAATCAGCCAGAGGCAAAACAAAAACTACATGATTTAGCAAAATTGATACGTAATGATTTACCAGGTGTCGAAAAAGATTTGGCAAAAGCGAACAAACTCTTTAAAGAAATAGACGATGACGACGCTGTAGATAAAATGGTTGATTTCCTGAAAAATGATTTGAAAAAGCAAGCAGATGTCGTATCTAATCCAATTAAAATCAACCAAGAAGATGTTTTCCCTGTGAAAGATTATGGTTCTGCAAGTACACCATTCTATACAATATTATCATGTTGGGTCGGCGCTTTATTAATGGTGAGCTTGATGACAACAGATAATAAACATAAAGATTTAGAGCCATATTTAACTAAAAGAGAAGATTATTTAGGTAAAAGTGGTTTATTCTATCTCATAGGTACTGTTCAAGCATTGGTGGTATCCATCGGAGATATTGTAATATTGCATGCACAAGTAGAGAGTGTAGGTTGGTTTATAGGACTGACTGTCTTAACCTCGCTCGTGTTCGTAACGATTGTGTATACTTTAGTTTCATTATTAGGTAACCCAGGAAAAGCGCTTGCTATTATATTATTAGTGCTGCAAATAGCTGGTGGAGGAGGAACATTCCCTATAGAAGTAACACCCGAATTCTTCCAAATTATACACCCATATATACCGTTTTCTTATGCAGTAGATGCGTTGAGAGAAGCGGTTGGTGGAATTGTGCCAGCAATCTTAACGAGAAAAATACTGACACTGATATTATTTGGCGTTATTTTCTTTGTGATTGGTATTATATTTAAACCAATTACAGATCCTATCATGAGAAAAGTTGCAAAAGAAGCTGAGAAAAGTGACGTTATGGAATAAGCTATTGAATCGAATTAGAGTGGTGCCGGGACATGATTTTGTCCTGGCATCATTTTTTCGTTCCAACAACCTTAACAACTTCAGGATATTGTACATAATAAAAAAGACAAGCAGCTCATGAAAGTTGCTTGTCTTTCTTTACTTCAAAATAAACTATTTCTCTTTCCATTTATCGACTTTATCACGGTTATTTTTAATCCAATCGCTGGCAGCCTTTTTAGGCTCTTTTCCTTTTTCAATTTCTAACATGATAGACTCCATATCATCTACGCTCCATTTGAAATTATCTAAAGTTCTATAAGCTTCAGGCATATCTTTCTTTAAACCTTTACGTGCCATAGTATCAATACTTTCAGCTCTGCCCATAGTACCTTTAGGATCTTTTAAATATTTTAAATCGTAACGTTGGAATATCCAGTAAGGATTCCAACCTGTAATAACGATTTCATCTTTATTTTTTACGGCACGTTTAAGTTGAGCGTTCATAGCGCCTGTGGAAGAGATGACTTGGTCCCATCCTTTTAAGTTTGGATAAGCTTTGATAGTTTTATCTGTGGCTTTTACAATTCCAGCACCTGGTTCAATCCCGGTAATTTTCTTTTTGGCTTGGTTATCTAAATCTTCAATAGAGTCAACATCCATATAAGAAGGTACTACAAGACCTAATTTGGCTTTTTTATCAATATGAGGCCCTAAGTTGTCTAAATCATCTTTGAACTCTTTATATTGTGCAGCATGAGTAACTGGAAGCCAAGCACCCGTCATTGCGTCCGCTTCTCCCTTAGCTACCGCTTCCCACGTAACTGGGATATCTAACGATGTCATATTCACTTTGTAACCTTCTTCTTCTAAGACTTGTGCAATTACATTGGTAGACACGACTTGGTCATCAGTTTGTGCATATGCCAAAGTAATTGTTCCCTTATTGGCTTTTTTAGTAGGGGAAAAGAAGATAGAAAATAAAATAACAATTAAAACGATTATCGCGATGATTGCAGTGATTATCCATTTCTTCTTTTTAGGCATGACTGACTTTTTCGGACGATTCATTGCTTGAGTGAAGCGGTCTAAAATAATAGCAAGCACTACAATACCGATACCATAAACAAATCCATTACCGACTTCTGAACGTTGTACTGCTGCTAAAACACCTTGTCCTAAACCAGGCGTTCCAATCATAGAAGCAATTACGACCATTGAAAGTGTCAGCATAATCGTTTGGTTAATCCCTGCAAAAATATTTTCTTTTGCCATAGGTAAATCCAGTTTGAATAATCGTTGCCATGCAGTCGAACCGAAAGAATTGGACGTTTCTACAAGTTCTTTAGAAATAGAACGAATACCTAAGTTGGTCATTCTGACTGTCGGAGGCAAAGCGAAAATAACAGAAGCGAAGACCCCTGGCACCATACCAATTCCGAAGAATGCTACTGCTGGAATTAAATAGACAAAACCAGGCATTGTTTGCATTAAATCCAAAATAGGTTTGACAACTTTTTCTACAGTATCACTTTTAGACATCCATATCCCAAGAGGAACTCCAATAATAATAGCTACTAAACTTGAGATAATTACCAATGTGACGGTGTTCATTAAATCATCCCACATACCTTGGTTGTAAATGAAAAGTAATCCAAGGAGGGTGAATAGTGCGAATCCCCATTTACGCTTAAATACAAAGAAGGCCGCAATCACTAAAAGCGCCATCATCACAAATGGTGGAATCGCAGTGAGAATCATGGTCATAAAATTCATGACAGCTTCACCGGTAATTTGTAAGACTGAGAAGAGGCCGGATAAATGTGTTGTCAGCCAGTCTACAATCTTATCAATCCAATCAGCAAAAGGAAGTTTAGCTGTTTCAAAATTAAACATTTGCATTCACTCCTTCTTCTGTAGATTTGTCATCAGACTTAACAGTAATATTATCCGTACTCATTGCGCCAATAACGCTGCCTCGAACTACCACACCAATAACATGGTCTTCTTCATTTACTACAGCAAGAGGTGCAGGTGAGTTATAAATAAGGTTGAAAATATCACTTACAAACATATCTTTATTAATTTTATACACATTTTCATCTAGTATATCTTTTAAAGTGAGTCCCTTATCTCTAGCCTCTAAGGCCTTTTCTGCAGAGATACTGCCTTTTAATTTACGTTCTCGATCAATAGCAAGCAACATACTGACTTCTTCTTGTCGCATACGTTGTAACGCCACATTTGGACCTTCAGATTCAATGTTAATAGTCAAAGGAGGTTCCATTATATTTTCTGCTGTTAAAACTTTAGAACGATCGACATCTTCGGTAAATTCTTTTACAAAGTTATTAGCAGGATGAGTTAAAATTTCTTCTCCAGTACCAATTTGCATAATCTTTCCATCACGCATCAAAGCAATGCGATCACCGATACGCAAAGCTTCGTTTAAGTCATGCGTAATAAAAATAATAATTTTCTTTACTTTACGTTGTAAGTTTAATAAATCATCTTGCATGTCGCGTCGAATCAATGGATCAAGTGCTGAGAAAGCTTCATCCATTAATAAGATTTCCGAATCATTTGCTAATGCGCGTGCTAGCCCTACACGTTGCTGCATACCGCCTGAAAGTTGATCTGGATATTGATCTTTAAACGAAAGCAGACCTGTATCTTCTAATGCCCTTTCAGCTTGTTGTTTACGTTCTTCTTTATTAACGCCGCGTATTTCTAAACCGTACTCCGCGTTTTCTAAAACTGTTCTTTTAGGAAAAAGACCAAAATTTTGGAACACCATATTTACTTTGGTACGTCTGATTTCCCGCAGTTCACTCTTAGACATCTTTGAAACATCCTCATCATTGATAAAAATACTTCCTGAAGTAGGTTCAATCAAACGATTAATGAGACGTACTAATGTAGATTTCCCGCTACCCGAAAGTCCCATAATTACAAAGATTTCTCCATCTTCAACATCAAAATTTGCATCGTAAACACCTACAGTTGCCCCTGTTTGCTCTAGAATCTCTTGTTTTGACTTGCCCTTTTTAACCATGTCCAGTGCCTTTTGATTATTCTTGCCGAAGACTTTGGTTAAGTTTCTCACCCGAACTTTGCTCAAAATAAACACTCCATTTCAATTTCTATCGCTATAACTGTACTTTAGCAAATTAAATTTAAAAAACAACCTTATTATTAAATAGAAAAAGGCAAATTAAAAACATTCTTTTGAGTTTTTAAAAATTAGAAAGAATTAATATACTAATCTTAGTAAAATGTCTTGTAACGTTCACAAATAATTTTTAAACTTTTAGGGTTGCTAAATTTAGAAGTTTAATAGATATCTATCTAAATTGTGGTTACATCATCCCTAAGAGTTTCATCTAAATAGATCCTAATCCAATCCAAATTATAAAGTAGATAATTCCAAGCGCGAAGTTCATTGTCCACCAGTGTTTTTGAGTGACATACCCCGACGCGTATAGAATAGGAGCGGGTCCGCTGCTGTAATGTGTAGTAGAGGCGAGTAAGTTCCCAAAGAAACCTAACATGAGTGCACTTAATAAAGGCGGTGCTCCTGAAGCTTTATTTCCTTGATTTTTATTTTGTAAAGTATATAAATGTTTAAATGATTGATTGCAATATACAACTTTATATTTGTATACTATTATTAACAAATTGTGAGGAGGAACGTATGAATCAATCGCAAAATCAAGTTGTTAAAAGTTACACATTGATGACAGAGAGATAAGAAATAATAAGTAAGGAGCAATTGTATGGGTACTGTAGGAATGTTAAGAACAAACACTAAACCACAGATTTTAGCAAGAACGGTTGCATATATTTGTATGCATTACGGCATTAAATTTTTTTATTTTAGTCCTTCTGATGTGGATTTAATAAATAAAAAGATTAATGGGCAATTCTTTGAAAAAGGGAAATGGGTTAGAAAAATTGTAGATTATCCAGATGTTGTAGATAATGAACCAATGAAAATGAAAAATAAAAAAATATACAATAATTTAAAAGAGACGTCGATATTTACAACTAATCCTTTAGGCGGAAAAAATAAAGTTTTTAGAATGTTGAAAGAGAGCCAACTATTTGAAGATGTATTAATACCGTATATTTTAGTAAGAAATCCAGATGATGTTTTAAGTTTTTTAAATCGTTATAATAAAATTTTATTGAAACCAGTTTTCAGTAATCAAGGAAGAAATATCATTGTAATTGAGAAGGCGGGAAATTCGTTTAAATTACTAGACGATAGAATCTCTAAGAGTTTAACATATAATGAATTAATAGAACTCTTAAACCAAAAATACATGAATCCTACTTATATTTGCCAACCTTTTATTAATTCTAAAACAATAGAAGGTAGTCCATTTGATATTCGTTTGCATGTAAGAAAAAATTCAGAAGGACGATGGGAAAAGGTGAAAATCTATCCAAGGATTGGAATGGGTAAAAATATAACTTCTAACATAAGCCAAGGCGGAGGTATCTCTCCAATTGTTCCATTTTTACAACATAATTTTGGAAATGAGTGGAAAAAGATTAAGAATAAATTAGAATTATTATGTCGTAGTTTCCCTACTCGATTTGAAAGTTTATATGATTATGACTTAGATGCTTTAGGTATTGATTTTGGCATAGATCAAAAAGGTAATATCGGTTTATTCGAAGTGAACACTTATCCAGGACAACAATTCTTTTATGCAGAAGACGCTGAAGTTAGGGTAGATTACTATAGATATTTATTGAATCAAAAATCAGTGGTGCATTAAAATAATAAAAAAGCTACACCCTTAATGTTAGTGTTTCTAAGCTTTACTTTGGGATGTAGCTTTTTTCGTTTGCGAATAATCATTTTTGTATAAAATTGAGAGGTACTACTATAGGCGGCCTGTAAATAAAAGCCGCTATAAATAAGTTTCTCATAACGTTTATAACCTAAATCAGTAAAATAGCAATATCTATATTTTTAAACGTAATTACATCTTTCTTTTTAAATTTATATGAAATAGTATTTCCGTTAACAGTTTCAATATTTGTTTTGGTAGCATATATAGAGGCATAAGCGCGAAATAATCTAAATAATAGCCCCTGGTTCTTCTGGTAATACTTGTCCACCGTCAATAATCAATGCCTGTCCTGTGATGAATTTAGCTTCTTTAGAGGCGAAGAATGCAACGGCATAGCCGATATCTTCAGGTTCTCCTAATTCATGAGTAGGGATAATTTTTCTTGTACCTTCTAAGTAGTCTTCACCCTGTGCTTTAAGCCCTTCAGTTAACACATTACCAGGCTGCACAGCATTTATAGTAATTCCGTATTTTGCATATTCTAAAGCTGCACTGCGCACAAAACCAAGTTGTCCAGCTTTTGAAGCACCATAGTGAGCCCATCCAGGATAACCTGTGTTTGGTCCTGTAACAGAAGAAGTCACAATTATACGGCCGTATTTTTGTTTTTTCATTATTTTCAAGACAGCTTGTGTAACAAAGAACATGCCTTTTAAGTTGATATTCTGTACAAAATCCCAATCGTCTTCTGATAATTCTTCAATACTGATTTGAGGATAAACACCTGTATTAGATGCTAATATATCAATCTTTCCAAATTGGGTTGCTATTTGGTCTACTGCTTCATCAATCTGTGATTTGTCTGTGATATCTAATTTTACAAAAGTACCATTTAATTCTTTAGCTGTTTTTTCTCCATTTTCTTTATCAATATCTCCAATAACGACCTTTGCCCCTGCTTCTGATAAAGCTTTTGAAATTCCTTTTCCAATACCATTTGCGCCACCAGTTACTAAGGCTACTTGATTTTCTAAATTAAACATAAATATTCACCCCATATTATATCTATTTAGTATTATCTTCCCTTAGTTATATACAAATAACTCGTTTCTATTAAAAGTCATAGTTTATACAAACACATTAGATGGAAAATAATATTAAGAGGTGAATCCATGAAATATTATCTTGTTACTTTTATACACACGGATTTAGAAGGATGGAAAAAATATGTGAATGCACATATACAGTACTTAGAAAAATTAATTTCAGAACAGAAATTAGTGGTTTCTGGACCCTTGCAGGATGCTGAGAAGGGGAAGAAGGAAGCGGTACTCATATTTCACGTTAAAAATAAACAAGAACTCATGACTTTATTAGAAAACGATCCTTATTGGTACGAAGGTTTGGTTGCTGATTACACTATACGTGAATGGAACCCGATGTTTGGTTCTTTACAAAAGCCTAAACATAAATTGTTAGTTAAATTAAGTAAGTTGTTGAATCGAAAGTAGTAATTGTTTTAAAAACTATATTAAATCTAGAAGGAGCATATCCAAAGAAGAATATGCTCTTTTATTTATTAGTTTAGTGTTACTTTTTGTTTATCAATCACTTCATCCATAGTTCCATTGTAAATAGTGACTGTTCCATCTTGATCTACTATGAAAGTATATGCTCCTACGCCAGACTTATTATTAGCCGCGATTTTCCATATACCATCGCCTTGTTCGTTAAAGGTAGGCTGTTGAAATTTAATCAAGGAAGCATCTCCGCCTTCAGTTTGGTTAACCGCTGCAATTACATAATCAAAGACATTATCTCTATTTATTCTAAAATGGGCGAGTTCAGATTTATTTACTGTTCTATGAGTACCGCCAGCACTTACTTCAACAGTTTCACTGCCATCATTTGCTTGTTGTTGAGTGTTATCTTGATTTTCTTCTGTATTGTTTTCAGTTTCAGAGGCTTTTGCAGTAGGTTCAGCTGGATTACTAAAACCGCTGCCCTCATTGTCGTTATCATTAGACTTATCTTTTTGTTGTGCATTTAATTTATCTTTTTCTAATTCTACTTCTTGATATTTGTTATATCCGAAAAATCCGACAGAAGCTAAAATGCCTAAAAGAGCTATAGTAGTTATAATAATTAATAGTTTTTTCATAAATTTATCCTTTTCTATTATCCTTTTTTAACGTGTAGCACCAGGTTCTGCTATTTCTCCGCGTGCTGCTTTCTCATATATTTTCTTTTGTGCTTCATAAGCGGCCTGTTCATCCCAATCTTTATCTACTGCTTGTTCATTATCGTTGCTACTTTCTTCAGATTGTCCATATTCTGCTTTAGTAGGTTGGAACTTGCCCTCTTTAAATAATTTTTCTTGTTCAGGTGTCATTTCATCTTTAGAAATAGCTCCATCGCCATTATAATCATTATCTAAATTAATATTTTCTTCTGTATTCTCTTTAGCTTCTGCAGTGTTATCCACTTGTTGAGGCGCTTCAACTTGTTGTGCGGAAGTATTTTCTATAGGTGCTTGTTCCTCATTCTCTATTTGTTGATATTCATTCTGTTGTTTTTTAGGTTTATCTTTAGATTTTTGGTGCTCCAACTTTGCTTCTTCTTTTTTGAGTTCTAAATCTTTGTAACTTCCGTATGCAAAGACGACTGAAATACCTAACACGGCCATTAATGCCACTATCCCTAAACTTGCTAATATCTTTTTCAAAAAGTTTATTCTCCTATCCATTCTTTTATTCATAATAATATTAAATGAATTATGATAAAACTTCTAGTAGAAAATTAATTAATTGTTGAATTAGGTATATTTACACTTTTCAATCATCCTATGATTAAGAAGAAAAGCTGAGCAGACATAAAAATAGCCGAGAAAAGTATAAAATTAACTTTCCTCGACTCTCATCTCTCTAAAGCATATTCATTTTCAACATATCAATAACACCGCTGGAAGCACCAGGGAAAGCAAAGACGTGTTGGTTTAATTCTTGAGCAGTCATACGGCCGTCTACAATAAATGTCAAGATATTAATGAGATCAGGCGCATCGTCTCCGTAAACAGCAGCCCCCACTAAATGTTTGTCTTGATCTAAAACAATATACATTTCCGCTTCAACTTCATTCTTATACTCAAATACCATTTGTTTGCCAAATGGAATACATTTCACTGTATAAGCATCGTCGTTCTCTGCTTCTTCTACAGAGACACCGATTTGTGACAGTCTAGGTAAAGCATAGACCACTTCTGGAATTGCTGGATAGTGAATAGGTTCTGGATTTACTCCTAATATCTGACTGGCAATATAGTTGGATTCAAATGTTGCAGTCGGTGTCAATTTCGGAATCATTTTATCTACGACATCACCGCTAGCAAAGATATTAGATACATTAGTACGCATATAATCATCTACTTGAATGCCGCGGTCGCTGAATTGGATGCCTGCATTTTCTAAGCCGATATTTTGTACGTTAGGTTTGCGGCCTGTTGCATCCAAGACGTAATCTGTTTCAATAGAGAGACCAGATTCAGTTTCTACAAGATAGCCTTCTTTAGATGGTACAACAGCAGTTGTATTTTCGTTGAAATGGAATTGCACACCTTCATCTTTCAATTTTTCAACTAGTTTCTGTACATGGTTGTGATTAAATCCTTTTAATGCTTCATCCGAATGATGAATAATATCTACTTTCACACCTGATTTAATCATAATAGATGCAAATTCCATGCTGATAATACCAGCGCCAATCATAACCATGCGCTCAGGAAGCTGATCCATTGATAAGAAGTCGCGACTGTCATGAGTGTGTTCTTTTCCATCAATTTCTAGTTGATGGCTGTGTTGGCCAGTACCGATAACAATATTTTCGGCTTCTAATTCTGTGTCATCTACAGTAACAGTGTGTGTATCTTTAATGACACCTTTGCCCATATAAAGGTCAATGCCTTGTTGTTCAATCATTGAAGCAACGAAGTCTGACATAGGATTGATAATTTCTTTTTTATATTTCATCAAATGTTCCCAATTTACTTGTAAATGATCCGCTTCAATAATGCCATTATAGTGACTGGCTTCCTCTAACACTTCATAAGGACCTTCTAATAAAATTTTGGCGTTACAGCCGAAATTGGTGCAAGTACCTGCTACTTTATCTTTTTCAATTATCGCAACGGATTTGCCTGAATTGGCTAAAGCTGCTGCTGCATGCCATGCCGCATGTCCGCTTCCTATAAATACAACATCATAACGTTTCATGAAAATCATCCTTTATTTATATTGATTTGTTTTTCAAGTGCGCTTTCTAGTTGATCCATTATTAACTTGGCTTCCTGATAATCTTCGTATTTCATTTCTTCTGGTACACAATTTGCAAGGGCTTCGTAAACAGACGCTTGATTTCGGATACCTTTATCTGTCAACGTCACAATTAATTGTCTTTTATCCTCTGAAGATTTTTCTCTCTTAATCCATCCAGCTGTTTCTAATCTTTTTAAAAGAGGGGTCAGTGTATTGCTGGAAAGTTTCAACTGTTTTCCGATTTCATGTAGAGTCTGCGGATTTCTTTCCCATAAAGCCAGCAAGACTAAGTACTGTGAATAAGTTAAGCCGAAAGATTTGAGCTGTTGTTCATAGAAACGTGCGAACAACCGGCTCACATTATAAGCTGAAAAACAAAGCTGATTCGCTAACTTCATAGCTTCTTTGTCCATCTATGCACCTCTTTTCATGATTTGAAGTTACTTTTAGTATAATCAATCGTGCGCGATTGTTCATAATGATTTGCTCATCTTTAAAGGATGATAAAGACTATATCAATCATATGAAGCATGTGAAGAAAACCGAATACAGTGTCTATAAAGATGCTGTAGTTTCCAATTCGAAAAAAACAATGCGTTTGAATGAGAAAACATCCAAATTATCTATTTTTAAAGCAGAAGAGGGACGCTTACCGAAGAAATCAAATGAAATTGCATTGAGTTCACAAGACAAAGGCAAATATAAAATTGGTCAATACATCAATTTAGAGAACAGTAAAGGCAAGAAAGAAATTGACGGATTAAAAAATCATAAATACAAAATCGTTGGTTTTGTAACATCTAGTGACTTCATGCAAAAGCGTGATTTAGGCATGACAGATGTCGGTAAAGGTCAAATTGATACCTTTGCTGTCTTAGATAAAAGTGGTTTCAGCGATACTACTCCGAATGTAGCTAAAATTGCTTACGATAATTTGAAAGGTGCCAGCTACTCTGACAAATTTGAAAAGCAACTACAAAAAGATGTAGATCAAAATATTCCTGGATTAACAAAATTAGCCGACAAGCGTCATTCAGAAATTAAAGATGATAAAAAGGCGCAAATTAAAGATGGCCGAGAAAAATTAGAAAAACAAAAATCATCTATTGATAGTAAAGAACAATCTTTAAAACAATCTAAAGCACAATTAGATGGCAACAAAGAGCAATTGAATCAAGCGAAACAGCAAGTTTCCGACGCTAAAAAACAAGTCGATCAATTGCCTGCTGGTGCACAAAAAGATCAAATGTCACAACAACAGCAAGCACAACAAAAACAAGTGGATGAGCAAGAAAAAGAATTTAAGTCTAAACAAGACGAATGGCAAAAAAATTCTAATGACTTAAAAGATGCGAAAGAAAAAATTGCATCAAAAGAAAGTGAACTTAATACACAAGAACAAAAAATCCAATCAATGAGTGATTTAGAATATCAATTACAATCACGCAGCGATTATAACCAAGGTTATAATCAATTTGGGGAATCAGCGAAACGTATCGATGTACTTTCTAACACGTTCCCGCTTATTTTCTTCGCGGTAGCCATCTTAGTAACATTTACGACAATGTCACGTATGGCTGAAGAAAAACGTACAACAATGGGTGTGTTGCGTGCATTAGGTTATACGAAGTTTGATGCAATGAGATTATTCCTAAACTATGGTACAAGTGCAGCATTATTAGGTACAGCACTCGGAAGCTTCTTCGGTACAGGTTTATTACCTAGAAGAATTTATCAAGCTTATGCCGCAAACTTATCTGTACCGCCCATTCAAACACCGCCATCATGGTTATGGATTATAATTAGTTTAATCTTTGCATTGTTATGTACGGTTGTACCAGCAGTATTTATTGCTTGGCAATCACTCAAAGAAAATCCTAAATATTTATTAGTTGCTAAACCACATAAAGCAGGCTCTAAAGTATTATTAGAACGTATTCCATTTATTTGGAATAGATTATCATTTAATTATAAAGTGACAATCAGAAACTTATTCAGATATAAAACGCGTATGTTTATGACTATCTTCGGTATCTTAGGCTGTACGGCTTTATTGATTACAGGTTTTGGTATGAAAGATTCTTTGAATGGTATTATCGATAACCAATATAAGAAAATCATTCATTATGACATTATTGTTGTCTATAACCCGGATGCGAGTCAAAAAGAAAAGAATGATTATGAAAAAGCAGTCAATGATATCAAAGGTGTGAAAAAGAAAGACAATGTCTACTTTGAATCTGTAACTGCAAAACCTAAAGATGTTATCAATAACCAGCAAATTACGATGATGGTTCCAGAACACAAGAATACTTTCAATGACTTTGTGACATTACGCAATACTGATAATGGTCATAAAATGAAGTTGAAAGATGATGGTGTAGCAATTACACAAAAACTTGCGAAATTAGGGCACTACAAAGTGGGAGACCATATGGACATCAGAGACAAAGCAGGACGCAAGCATAAAGTAAGAATTGCTCAAATTACACAAATGTATGGCGGACATAACGTGATTATGGATAGTAATTATTACCAAAAAGCATTCGATAAGAAAGTAAAATACAATGGTAAAATTATTAACCTGAAAGATCGTTCTGACAAAAATATTGATAAGGTCTCTCGTGACTTGAATAGTCAAGATGCTGCGATGACTGCAGTCCAATCGAACCAAGCTAAGACAGCTATCAATACTATCTTAGACGGACTTGATAATATCGTATTTATTATTGTGTTGGCTTCCTCAGCCTTATCATTCGTTGTGTTGTTCACACTGACAAACATCAACGTTTCAGAACGTACTCGCGAATTAGCAACACTACGAGTCCTGGGCTTCTATAAACGCGAAACAGTAATGTATATCTACCGTGAAACGATTATTCTTACAATTATAGGTATACTCGTCGGATTCATTGGTGGCTATTACTTACATCAATTTATCATGAGTACGCTACCACCGAATAATGCGATGGCGGATATGACGCTATACTGGACAAACTTCGCAATATCCACAGGCTTAACGCTATTATTCTCATTCATTGTAATGTTAATTATGGCGCGCAAAATCAGCAAAATAGATATGCTGGGTGCATTGAACTCAGTAGACTAATCTCTTTAACCGGTAGAAGTCCCGAAGCGGATTTCTACCGTTTTTTTCATGAGACGTACAAAAATACACTATTTAAACATACTCAATAGTTATTGAAATTAATCATTTTTATTAATAATTTGTATGGCTAAATTTACTTAATTTTCTGAAATATTATTGTAATGATTGTCATTGTAGTGTAATCTAACACTAAGTAATACAAAAAATAATAGGAGTTGAAAAGCCATGAAAAAAGTAATTGCAGCAACCGGCGTAACTTTGACGTTAGCACTTGGTACAAGTGTCCTTCCAGCAAACAACGAAGCAGGCAATGAAGCACATGCAGCAACACAACCTTATTATAATTACACAGGCTATGCAGCGTATGATTCAAGTTTCTTTGTAGATCCGAATTTTGTGAGAGCGATTAAATATCATAATCTCACATTTAATGGCTATAAGATTCAAGGACAGCATCAAGCGGTGCCGAACTCTACTAAGAATATACAAGTATATGATCAACTAATAGCGATTAATAAAGAAACGAATAACGCTGTTTCTGTTTCAATCCCAATCAATCAAGGTCAGGTCAGCAGACAAGCAATCGAGAATGCATACGGAACAAACTATGAGTTCGTTAGTGAGAAAATGTCAAATGACACAGGTATGATGGTTTATGAATTTGATGGCAGTACAGTGAATATCGAAATCTATCATAATATGGCAGATTCTGCTACGATTACTTAATATTTATAACAAAGTGAGCTAATTTTTAAAGAATAATAGGAGTTGAAGAGCCATGAAAAAAGTAATTGCAGCAACCGGCGTAACCTTGACGTTAGCACTTGGTACAAGTGTCCTTCCAACAAACGCACATGCAGCAACACAACCTTATTATAATTACACTGGCTATACGAGCTATGATTCAAAATTTTTAATTGATCCAGATTTTGTGAATGCGTTGAAATATAACAATGTGACATTCAATGGTTATCAATTTTCTTCGCAAAAAGAATATAACTCAAGCCCAATGAAGGGTGTTAAAGTGTATGATCAAACTATTGGTATTAATCAACAGACTAATAAAGTAGTGCAAATTTCTTTCGCACTTAAACAAGGACAAGTCAGTAAACAAGATGTTATAGATGCGTATGGACCAGATTATATATTTTCAGGTGAAAAAGGTTCTAATGATACAGGCCTTATGGAGTATCAATTAAATGGAAGTACAATCAGCATTGATTTTTATAAAGGCACAGCCACTTCTGGAACGATTGTAGGATGGGAAATGAATAATAAGTAAACCATTAGTATCATATAATAAGATGATTTTTTAATATAAACAGGAGTTGAAAAGCCATGAAAAAAGTAATTGCAGCAACCGGCGTAACCTTAACTTTGGCACTTGGTACGAGCGTCCTTCCAGCAAACAACGATGCAGGCAATGAAGCACATGCAGCAACACAACCTTATTATAATTACACTGGCTATACAGCGTATGATACAAGTTTTGTTCTAGACTCGAATTTTGTGAGAGCTTTACAGCATGGTAACGTTACTTTGAATGGGTATAAGATTCAAGGAGAACATCAAGCAACCAATAATGATAATGATAATAATGAATCTGTAAAGGTTTATGACCAGAAAATGATTATTAATCCTAAAACAAATAGAGCTATTACCGCAGCATTTCCAGCTAAATCAGGACAAATTAGTAAACAAGATGTTATTAATGCATATGGCTCAAATTATAACTTTGTAAAACACTATCCAAATGATCCGGACAACACTGGAATAATGAAGTATGAATTTGATGGCAGCACAGTTAATTTTAACTTTACAAATGGTTATTTAACTAGCGTTGGTATTAATGGCGGTGTGTTAACTTCGCTATAGCATTAAAGATATGAGAACAATATTGTATTCTATTTATAACCAGTCGGTATCACAAATAGAATGAAGCAATATAGAGGAACAAGGAAGGATGGTTTTCCCTTCCTTGTTTTTCTGTTTTCTAATAAAAAAGACAAAATATCCATCTCAATGAGTAGAGTAATATAATCTTGTCAAAATTGACCTGTAGTTCTATTTTTGCTTTTCAATAAAGATATGCACTAACTATAACTTTATCTTCTAAATACCAGAGAAATGTATATGTGATATTGCAATCCTATATATATGGAACAACAATGAAAATTATTTTAAAAATTGTCATAGATTTATTTGGATTCTTTAGGTAATATTAAATTATTGAAATTTGAAATAAATGTGAAAGCAGGAAAGATAATGAAATGTATGAATTGCGGAGAGAGTGTAGATTCGAACGATAAATTTTGTATGAGTTGTGGATCTAATTTAGAAGAACAAAAGGCAAGTGAGTTGGTTATTAAGACATGTCCTTCATGTGGGAATAAGGTTGATTTAGATGATAAGTTCTGCGGGCATTGCGGTTATAATTTCGATCATTCAATGGCTAATGAAAATCAGCACAATTATAATTCGACAACAACTATGCCTGAAGCAAACAGTTTTACGCAAGGAGCTAAAAGCTTATTTGGAAATACGACTAAATCAATCGGTAGATTAGCAGGTAACGAGGAAAGTTTAAACATTAATCTAAAAGATATGTTTTCTGAAGTATTTAAAAAGCATACAAAGGAAGAATCAGATGAAATTTTTATAGCAGGTACAAAGAGTACTACACCTCAGCTTGACGAGATTTCAGAAGAATGGGGTAGACCATGGTTGTTTTCTAGAGTGTTTTTAGCATTTGCTATAACATTCGCAACGTTATGGGTTTTAGTAAATTCCTTTGAAAATACTTTAGCAATACCTGGATTAATCTTTATTGGTGCTTTAATGGTTCCTCTATCCTGTCTTTTCTTTTTCTATGAATCTAATGCATTTAAAAACATTAGTCTATTTGAAGTGATGAAAATGTTTTTTATTGGAGGAGTACTTTCTCTTCTAAGTACTATGTTTTTGTATGGTTTTGTTACCTTTAGTGATGAACATAATGTATATGGAACGCTTACAATCATTGATGCATTTTTAGTAGGATTGGTAGAAGAAACTGGAAAAGCACTTATTATTATTTATTTCATCAATAAAATGAGAACGAATAAAATTTTAAATGGTTTATTGATAGGAGCAGCAATAGGAGCTGGATTTGCAGTATTTGAATCAGCAGGATATATCCTTACGTATTCTTTAAGTAATATTGATAATTTAACGGGCATGGTATTTGCAAGATCTTGGACAGCTATTGGTACACACATTGTTTGGTCTGCCATTATAGGAGCGGCCATTGTTATTGCTAAAGATAATACGAAATTCTCTTTTAATAATATTGGGAATAAAAGTTTTTTATTTTTCTTTTTTGTTTCAGTGTTACTTCATACTATTTGGGATACTGATATCACACTCTTAGGTAGTGGCACTTTAAAATGTATAGTTTTGATTGTGGTTGCTTGGATTTTTATTTTTATCTTAATGAAAGCAGGACTGAATCAAATAGATTTCTTTAGAAATGAAGAAGCATTGATTCAACAAGGTGAGAATGAATGAGATATTGCCCTAATTGTGGAGAAAAATTAGAAAGAGGACAACTCTATTGTAATAATTGCGGAACAAAGCTAAATGAAACGCATCCGCAACATAGCAGAAGAAACAGAAAACAAAATACTGGTAAAGCTTGGATTATTATAACAGTAGTTTTAGTAGCATGCATAGCTGTAGCAATAGCGATTTATTTTTTATTAATGGTTTTAAAAAATCCTTCTGGTTCAGCTAGTGATAATACTAACCACTATAATAGTCATCCGAATAAAGTTAATGTATTATCCACATCATTCAGTGAAAATTTTATGAATCAAGAAAACACGGGAGGATACAAAGGATTCGAATTAGAGATGTCTCCTGAAGAGATAAAACATAAATTTGGTAATGAAGATGGAACAGTTGAATTGGGTATCGGAAAGGTTCACAAATACGGTGATATGGGCGTTTATTATGGTTCTGATAATACAGTTTCTTCAGTATATGTATTGCCTGATAATGTTACTGTTGATGAATTTAAAAAAGTACATGGTGAACCAACTAAACAAACAGAGAATCAGATGATATATGATGATAATCCTGATAATGGATTTACAATTTTTATCAATCATAAGGATGGCAAGATTCAGTCTGTAGAAAACACTTTTCAGATGGATCCTTCAAGTTTAAAGCAGATAAATTCGAGTAGTCATTCCTCTCAAAACTTGAGTGAAGCTTTCTCTCAAGATGTATTGAATTATAGTGATGGGATTAGCAAAATAATGAACACTGCGTTTAGTGCAGAAGATTATACAGATCAACCTGAAAGTTTATCTGAAGCTAGATCTATGACGGCTAGCTGGGATGGTTTATTAAGTGATATTGAAAACCAAGCAGATACTGATGAAGAACAAAGGATTGTAGAACAATTACAAGGATTTAAAAATGAAAGAGATGAAATCCTGGATGATATTGAGCAATTCGTGGATAACCATGATTCTGAAGCTTGGCAGAATGCCCAGAAAAAGAATGTATCTTTAGAAGAGGAATTGAAAGTATTCTTCGATGAATTTCCGAATTAAAACAGGATTGGTGAACGCAAATCACCAATCCTGTTGTTTTACTTTTTCGGAGGTATAAAGACTTCTGCTTCACTACTTTCAGGATAATAATATCCATTCGGCACCGTCTGCAACTCAATCAAACTGCCCCAAGGCGTTTTAACGTAAACTGTCTGATTACCATCTGTATCTTCATATTTAGTATTGAAATGCGGTTCTGAAATCGGTTGGCCGCCCGCTTCAATCACTTGTGCTAAGGCTCTGTCGAAATTATCTACGTAAAAGGAAATGTGGGTAAAGCCGATATCTTGAAGCGTTTCCGCAGAACGTTGCTCTGCATTTGCAAACTCAAACATTTCAATATTCGGACCATGACCGAAGACCATCATGCGCTTTTTAATAATCTTAGCGCCAGATTCCATTCCTAAATAACGTTCTACATTCTCACCGCCGCGAGGTGCTTCCATTTCTGTTTGACTATCATAGGCGATTTTGCCGTCCAAGCCTTTTTTAAAAAAATGAGTTGCGGCTTCGATATCAGGCACAGTCAATCCGATATGGTTAATGCCTCTTGTAATATCCATATATCCTTCACTTCTTTCTTTAAATAGAGGTTATATTAATAATATTAACCATAATAATAGAGTTTTATGCTTCTTTAAAAGTTAAAAGACTTCTACCGCAAAATAATTTGGAGAATGATATGATATGAGTAAGCGATTATTTTACGAGGGGATAGAATAATGAAAAAAGTATCAATTAAAGACGTAGCGCATGAGGCAGGCGTTTCTGTGACTACGGTATCCCATATTTTAAATCATAATGAACAGCGTTTCTCTAAAGAAACGATTACTAAAGTGCTGAATGCTAAAGAAGCGCTCGGCTATTTTCCCAATAAAAATGCTCAGCAATTAAGAGGCAGCAAAATTAAATTGATAGGTGTGCTCCTTCCGAGTTTAACCAATCCATTTTTCTCAACAATTATGCAAAGTATGGCTCAAAATAAACCTGAGGACGTGGATTTATTCTTTTTAACTACCACTGGAAAGGAATTAGAAAGTAACATCAAACAACTGGTGGAGCGAGGGATGGACGGACTCATCATTGGGCGTTTAATTGAACACCCAGAGTCTTTGGATACGTATTTGAAGAAGCGGAGTGTGCCCTATGTGGTGTTGGATCAGAGCGAAGACCACGGATTTACAGATATTATTCGTACGGATGAAGAAGCGGGCGGACAACTGGCAGCAGAGCATCTGATCCAATTAGGACATCATAGTCTTGCAATTGTTGCACCTCATCAGATGATGGCTAATATGAAAGACAGAGTGCAGGGATTTATGACATATTGTCGAGATTATCAGCTTTCTGAACCGCTCTTCATTCAAACTGAATTATCTAAAGCGGGCGGAGCATCTATTGTTCCCGCAATTCTAGAAAGTGGTGCTACAGCAGTCTTTGCTATTAATGACGAGATGGCTATCGGGATGATGCGAGGATTAGCGGATAGAGGATTGTCCGTTCCTGAAGATTTTTCAATAGTAGGATATGATGACATTGATTTTGCACGCTACATGATTCCTTCACTTACGACGGTAGCGCAGCCTATGGAGGACATCGGAGCGCTAGCGCTAACGCTGATTATGAAAAAAATTCAAAACCCTGATTCAAATCCTGAAAAAGTTGAACTGCCCAATAAGCTGGTGATACGAGAAACGACAAGTCAGCTTAATTAAATATGAACAGAAAAAAGACCTTAAAGTTGAGATAACAATTTTTAAGGTCTTTATTTTTTATAATCAGCGCTATTTGAATATGACAAAAAATTTACATTGAGATGAAAGCGTATACAGATTTAACTAAAAGTGCTATTATTTAGTAAAACGTTTTACTAAGTCTGAAATTTACGAAATAAATATAAAAATAGAGGTGTAAATTATGAATATGGTAGCACTATTAATTGGCTTAGGGCCTTTGCTAGGTTGGGGTTTATTTCCAACAATCGCATCGAAATTCGGCGGTAAACCTGTTAACCAAATTATAGGAACCACGGTTGGTACTTTAATTTTTGCAAGTGTCTTTTACGCATTTACGGCTAGAGACTTTCCGACTGGAATGGATTTGTTCTTTGCAATTTTGTCAGGAGCAGGTTGGAGTTTCGGTCAAATCTTAACCTTTAAAGCATTTGAATACATCGGTTCATCACGTGCGATGCCGGTGACAACCGCCTTTCAATTATTAGGGGCATCACTTTGGGGTGTATTCGCGCTTGGCAACTGGCCGGGTGTGACGAATAAAATTATCGGTTTTATTGCGTTAATTGTCATTTTAATCGGTGCACGTATGACTGTCTGGAGTGAGAAATCCGAAGCAACTGACAGCGGCAACTTACGCAAAGCGGTGATTATCTTATTGATTGGTGAAATCGGTTATTGGTTATATTCAGCGGCACCACAAGCGACAGATATCGGCGGTAAAAATGCCTTCTTACCGCAAGCTATCGGTATGTTGCTAGTAGCTGTGATTTATGGTTTGATGAATGTGAAAAAAGATAATCCATTTACCAATAAAATTACTTGGCTGCAAATTATTTCAGGCTTCTTCTTCGCCTTTGCCGCATTGACTTACTTAATTTCTGCACAACCTAATATGAATGGTTTAGCAACAGGCTTTATCCTGTCACAAACTTCTGTTGTATTAGCAACCTTAACAGGTATTTATTTCTTGAACCAACGCAAGACTTCTAAAGAAATGGTCATTACTGTGGTTGGTTTAATCCTTATTCTCGCAGCCGCAACAGTAACAGTCTTTATTAAATAATTAAGGGAGAGAAAGAAAATGAAGAAAACACCTTTACTTAATAGTCAGGTTTCTCAAGCAGTAGCGACAATAGGTCATTTCGATTTATTAACGATTAATGATGCAGGCATGCCGATTCCAAATGATGAACGTCGTATTGATTTGGCAGTAACTAAAGAATTGCCGCGTTTTATTGATGTCCTAGAAACAGTGTTGACTGAAATGGAAATTCAGAAGATATATCTAGCGGAAGAGATTAAAATGTATAATCCAGAACAATTAAAGGCAATTAAAGAATTGATTGATGAGGATGTCGAGATTGAGTTCATTCCACATTCACAAATGAAGGAATATTTAAGACATCCATTAAACAAAGGGAACATACGTACAGGAGAAATCACACCGTTTTCTAATATTATTTTGGAATCTAATGTGACATTTTAACGAGAGGAGAAATTGTTTATGGCAAACAAAGTTGTAATTTTGGGGTCAACAAATGTTGATCAATTCTTAACTGTAGAACGTTATGCGAAACCTGGGGAAACGTTGCATGTGGAAAAAGGACAACAATCATACGGCGGCGGTAAAGGTGCTAATCAAGCAATTGCGACAGCGCGTATGAATGCTGATACAACGTTTATTTCTAAAGTCGGTAAAGATGGTTTGGCAGAATTTATGTTTGCTGATTTTAAAGAAGCGGGCATGAATATTAATTACATTTTAGAATCTGAAACAGAGGATACAGGGCAAGCATTTATTACAGTTGATGCAGAAGGCAGTAATACAATTTATGTATATGGCGGTGCGAATATGGCGATTACGCCTGAAGATGTGGATAAAGCCGCTTCAGAAATTAAACATGCAGATTATATCGTTGCACAATTAGAAGTGCCGGTTCCTGCTATTATCCAAGCCTTTAAAATTGCGAGAGCAGCAGGTGTGACAACGATATTAAATCCTGCGCCGGCTGAAACATTACCAGAAGAATTATTAGGACTGATTGATGTCATTATCCCTAATGAATTTGAAGCTGAAAACTTATCTGGCATCCCAGTGACAGATGAAAAGTCTATGGCACAAAATGCAGACTATTTCTTAGGGTTAGGTATCAAAGTTGTGGTTATTACTTTAGGAGAACAAGGAACATATTATGCCGTAGAAGGCGATTCAGGTCTTGTACAAGCTTATACAGTACAAGCAGTAGATACGACAGCAGCAGGCGATACCTTTATCGGTGCCTTTGTCAGCCGTTTCGATGTGGATACTATGAACTTAGTTGAAACAATTGATTATGCCAATAAAGCAGCTTCGCTTACTGTTCAGAAACCTGGTGCGCAAGCTTCTATACCATTAGCAAATGAAGTAGATGAAATTTAAAAAGCGAACCGCTTAACAGCAGTCCGCTACTTTAACTCTATCTATCTCACATATTCGAATATTCCAGCTGCACCCATACCTGCTCCGATACACATGGACACCATGCCATATTTTGTATCGGGGCGTTTTTTCATTTCTGAGAGTAAGCGTGCAGTTAATATGGCACCGGTTGCGCCTAAAGGGTGACCTAAGGAAATTGCGCCGCCATTCACATTGGTAATATCTGTATTAAGTTTGACTTCTCTAATAGAAGCTACAGTTTGAGAGGCAAAGGCTTCATTTAACTCAATTAAGTCGATATCATCAATGGACAGGTCAGTCAGTGATAACACTTCTGGTATTGCATATGCAGGACCGATACCCATAACTTTAGGATCCACACCGACTGCTTTAAATCCTACAAAGCGTGCAATAGGAGTGACACCTAGCTCCTTGACTTTATCTCCAGACATCAGTACCACAAATCCAGTGCCATCTGAAAGAGGAGCAGAAGTCCCAGCAGTCACTGTGCCGTCTCTCTTAAACACGGTTGGTAAAGTGGCTAAGATTTCTTCACTCGTTTCTGGACGAATGAATTCATCTTGAGAGAAGGTTTCTTGTCCGACTTTCGGCCCTTTCTCAGTATATTCGACAGTATTGACTTCAATTGGGATAATTTCATCTTCGAACTTGCCGTCAGCTTGTGCTTGGGCTGCACGTTGATGACTTTGTACTGCATATTGATCTTGTTCATTACGTGAAACGTTGTATTGGTCGGCTACATTTTCAGCTGTCAGTCCCATAGGGTAAGACACCCCGGCGTCTTCTTCTTGCAATGTAGGGTTATTCGTTGGCTCATTGCCGCCCATGGGTACAGCTCCCATAAATTCAATGCCGCCAGCGACTAAGACATCGCCTTGACCGGCTATAATTTCATTGGCCGCAGTCGCAATAGTTTGTAACCCGGAAGAGCAGTAACGATTAACAGTTTGGCCGGGTACACTATCAGGCAAGCCTGCACGCAAAGCAATCGTACGTGCGGTATTCATACCTTGTAATCCTTCGGGAAAGGCAGTGCCGACAATGACATCTTCAACCATTTCAGGTTTAAAGTTGCCGTCTACACGTTCTAATACACCTTTCAAGACTTTCGCCGCTACATCATCTGGTCTTTCATGGACAAATGCGCCGTTTTTGGCTTTGGCTACTGCTGAACGTCCATAAGCTACAATATATGCTTCTCGCATGCTCATCATCCTCTCTCTTTATCTTTTCGCAATCAGTTGCGTAATGGTTTGCCTGTTTCCAGCATGTGACTAATACGTTCGTAGGTCTTTTTCGTTTTCAGCAACTCTATAAAGTTTTCTTTTTCCAAAGTTTGAATGTAGCGCTGGTTAACGAAAGTATTGCGCGGCAAGTTTCCGCCTGCTAGGACGGTGGCGATACGCAATGCGATGTTGTAATCGTGCTCGCTGATAAAGTGTCCTTTGACTTGTGCGTCTAACTGGCCTTCTGCGTTGGCTCTGAAATCTTCACCGAGTGCAATGTATTGCTGTTTAGGTGTTGGAATGTAGTTGGTATCTGCTTCGAATTGGGCGCGTTTTAGTGCGATTTCGATACGTTTTTCTTTGTTGAAAATAATAGTGTCAGTGTCTCTTAAGTAGCCGTAGCGTTTGGCTTCGTAGGCATTAGTAGAGACTTTCGCAAATCCGATATTCATCAATACTTTAGACATGCTGGCTTGTTTATCGTCTGCTTTATGAGAGGTACGCAAGATGCGATCGGCCATTTCAGCTAAGCCGCCTCCGCTAGGCAGTAATCCTACGCCGGCTTCAACTAATCCGATATAAGTCTCACTCGCAGCCACAACGAATGGAGAGTACAGAACGAGTTCGCAACCTCCGCCGAGCGCACGTCCATGAACTGCAGTCACGACTGGTTTCAAACTGTATTTTAAGCGGTTGAAGCTGTAATGTAATTTCTCGATCGCATGGGCGATAGTTTCATCTACTACATTCTCTTCATAGGCTTTCTTCATTTGATATAAGTTGGCTCCAACACTGAAGTTATTGCCGTCTGCGTAAATGACCATACTGGAGAAATCTTGATTTTCCAGCATATCAATCGCTTCTACTAAATCATCATTGAAATCGTCTGTAATCACATTGTTCTTACTTTGCAATTTCAGTAACAATTGATTGCCGTTTGCGATAGATAATTTAGAATCTCGATTATCCCAGATTTCTTCGTCTACGAAATCAGAAACGGGTGTGACATTTTCAATCGTTTCTCCTTCTTCATAGAAGCTGCCGTTTACTTCATTTAACCAGTCCGGCAAGTCTCCGAGTTCATCTTCCATACGCGCTTTAACACGGTCGAAGCCCATTAAGTCCCATAGTTGGAAAGGCCCGAGTTTCCAGTTGAAGCCCCAGACGATGGCACGGTCGATATCTCTGAAATCATCAGCAGCTTTTGGAATGTTTTTAGCTGAATAATAAAAGTTATTACGCAATGTTTCCCATAAGAATTTGCCAGCTTTATCATCAGTGTTGAAGATAATATCTAAATTATGTTTCAAGTCTTTAGTAAATTCTGCCAGGATCGGTAATTGAGGCGGCTCGACAGGAATATAATCGCCGGTTTCTGGATCATAAACCAGACGTTGTTTCTTCTCTTTATCTTTTTTATAGAAACCTTGTTTTGTCTTGCGACCTAAAGCGCCTGCTTCAAACAGTTGATTCGGCAGTTGCGCATCTTGGAAAAAAGGTGCTTCATCTGGATCTTGCTGCAAACCTCTGATAACCGAAACAGCAATATCTAAACCGACTAAATCTGTCAGTGCATAAGTTCCGGTTTTAGGTCGTCCGATGGCTTTACCTGTCAACGCATCTACTTCCGGAATCGAGAAGCCTTGTTGTTCTGCACGATACATGACATCATTCATAGAATGGGTACCGATGCGATTGGCTACGAAACCAGGAACATCATGTGCAATCACGACACCTTTTCCTAAGATGTTAGTTGCGAAATCGCTGACTTCTTCAACTGCCTCTGGATCTGTTTCTGGGGTAGGTATCACTTCAACTAATTTCATGATGCGCGGCGGGTTGAAGAAATGAAGCCCGAAGAAACGTGCTTTATCTGCTGAATCAAATGACTTTGCGATAGCATTGATAGGAATACCTGAAGTGTTTGTCGCAAAGAGGGCATCTGCTTTCGCATGCTTTGTGACAGCTTGCCACACCTGGTGTTTGATATCTAAGTCTTCTTTCACGGCTTCGATATATAAATCCGCATCATCATTTTCTAAATCCTCATGGAAATTACCATAAGATAGGTTGTCCGCTAAATCTAAATCGAAGAGTAGGGGACGTTTCTTATCTGTAATGATTTCATAAGCTTTTTTCGAAATTTTATTAGGACTGTTTTCATCTATTACGATGTCTAAAAGTTTGACTTTTAAACCTGCATTGACCAACATTGCCGCCAATTGAGCGCCCATTGTACCAGCGCCTAAGACGGTTACTTTTCTGATTGTCATAATCATTCCTCCCGTTGAGTAAGCTATTTATCATTGATTTCAGTATTAAACAAAAGCAGATTCTCCAGTGAGTGCACGACCGATGACGAGGGCGTTGATTTCATGTGTACCTTCATACGTATAGACAGCCTCTGCATCTGAGAAGAAACGTGCAATGTCGTATTCACCTGCTAAGATACCGTTACCTCCTGTGATACCGCGTCCCATCGCAGCCGATTCACGATATCTTAAAGCGTTCATCATTTTCGCTGCAGAAGTTGCGACTTCATCATACTCGCCATGTTCTTGCATACGTGCTAAAGCGGCACAGGTAGACATCGCTTGAGCTAAATTGCCTTGAATCATCGCCAGTTTTTCTTGCACTAACTGGTAGTGGCTGATAGATTTACCGAATTGTTTACGTTGTTTCACATAATCTAAAGTGGCGCGTAAAGTTCCGGCTATGCCTCCTGTAGCCATGTAGGCCACTCCGGCACGTGTAGAGTAGAGGATTTTCGCAATATCTTTAAAGCTGTTGATGTTTTGCAAGCGCTCCTCTTCACTGACTTCTACGTTTTTGAATGTGATAAGTGCATTCGGTACAATGCGTAAGGCGATTTTATCTTGCAACACTTCAATATCAACGCCTTCTTGTTCAGGGCGTATGACAAAGCAATGAGGTTTGCCGGTTTCTTTATTTACCGCAAAGACCGGCATGACATCTGCGACATTAGCGCCGCCGATCCACTTTTTAGAACCATTAATAATCCACTTATCGCCTTTCTTTTCAGCTACCGTTTCAAGCCCGCCTGCGACATCTGAACCATGATCAGGTTCTGTCAATGCGAAACAAGTACGTAACTCATGCGATTGTAATTTCGGGACGTATTTAGCGACTTGTTCTTTACTGCCTCCGAATAAGAAAGCGTTGTGTCCTAAGCCTTGATGCACCCCGAGTAAAGTAATGAGTGAAACATCAAAACGTCCGATAGTATAAGATAAAAAGAATTGAAAGAGCTGGCTCGGTGTCTTGGCACCTTCGCGTCCTTCGAAAAGTAATGGGTTAGTGAAGTACTGCAGCTTGCCCATTTCTTCGAAGAATCCTTCCGGGATGGTCGCATCAGCCCAATGTCGATTAATATCTTTACGGAATTTACTTTCTAACACATCATCTAATTGCTTGAGTACCTTTATTTCTCCCTCTGTTAACCCCTTAGAAATATTCATAATGTCTTCTGGATACAATTCTTTTAACACTTCTTCTTTGTGGCTCATAGTAAAATCCCCCTTATTTTGAAAAGCAGTAAGCATTTATCTATTGGTGTAAACGCTTACATATACTTCTAAAAATTTTTACTGATTCGCTTCTAAATGCTTTTGTGCTTTTTCATTCATGATTTCAGTGATTCTTAATTTATCGGGTTTCTGCGTCGTATTTAAAGGCATAGTTTCTACCGGTTCATACATCTTCGGTACTTTGTAACCTGCTAAATATTCACGCATATGTGCATCGAGTTTCTCTGCGTAATCTGGATCGTCTTCGCGTAAAATAACTGCAGCTCCGATAGATTCTCCAAATTTCGGGTCATTGTAGCCAACTACTACGCAACGGTCGACAAGCGGGTGCTTCGCTAAAGCTGTTTCTACTTCAGAAGGAATAACATTTTCGCCGCCTGTAATAATCATTTCTTTTTTACGGTCAATGATGTAAAGGTCGCCGTCTTCATCCTTCTTCGCTAAATCGCCAGTTAAGAGATAGCCGTCTTGTAAGATTTCAGCTGTTTCGTCGGGTCGATTCCAATAACCTGGTGTGATATTACGCGCTTTAATGGCAAGCTCGCCGATTTCATCTGTACCTAAGTCATTGTGATCCTCATCTAAGATACGGGCATCTACAAACATGACAGCTTTGCCAATACTCATAGGTTTAGCTTGTGCATTATCAGGTGTATTAACCACGACGAGCGGTGCTTCGGTTAAGCCGTAACCATTGATGATATTAATGCCATATTTCTTGAACGCTTCTTGGATACTCGGAAGTGGGTGAGAACCGCCTTGAATGACATATTTGATAGCTTTGAAATCTTCAGGATTGAAGTTGTCTTGGCGAATCGTGCTGTAAAACATCGTAGGAATCATGATGAGGAAATCTGGATGGTATTTGGCAATTAATTGATTCATCGCTTCGCCTTCAAAATAGCGTTGTAAGATTAACGTTGCACCGGCCATCATTGAAGGAAGCACAGTATCGTTAAAGCCAAGTACGTGGAACATCGGAGTTCCGATGATAGTAGTATAGTCTGAGTTGAGTCGATATGTGAGTTGAATGTTAGCGCCATTATTCATAAAGGATTCATAAGAGAACATGACGCCTTTTGGTGTGCCTGTAGTACCGCTTGTATAAATTAATGCAGCAATATCGTCAGGTTCCACAGAGACTGATTGGAACGGACGGTAATGTTTCGGATTCGTCATATCGTTATAGGCTTTCGAATCGATATCCATATGCAACAGTTCTGGATCCACCAGTGTAAGTGAACTTAAATGCTTTTCAGCGTAAAAGAGTAATTTCAATCCAGAATCTTCTACGATGCCAGCAATTTCTTTCGGGTTGAGTCGCCAGTTCATCGGTAAGAAGATAATGCCTGTTTTGAAGGAAGCGGCCATTAAATCAATAACCGCTACATCATTTGGTGCAAAGATACCGACGACGTCACCTCGTTTGATACCTTGGTCTGTAAGATAGTTCGCTAAATTCTCAGCACGGATATTTAAATCTTGGTACGTCCATTCTGTGCCTTTGAACGGGTCAATCACTGCGGGTTTCTGTTCATCAAAATCTGATCTTGTTTTAATCCAATCGAAATTCATAAGTATACCCCCTTATCTATTTACATACTTCAATGAATTGATTGTGCTAATAATCCCCATTGTTCTTGATACATCGTGTGGTCCATCGTTTTCAAATCCTCTGCTATCAAAGGTTTGAAGCCCATTTGATCGAGTACATCTTTTTCTAAATTAAGACCAGGTGCTATTTCTATGATAGTTAAGCCTGCATCTCGTAATTCAAAGACGGCTCGATCAGTTACGATAAAGACTTCTTGATTCAGAGTTTTAGCATAGGAAGCATTAAAATCGATGTTGTTGACTTCCGGTATGAACTTTTGAGTGGTACCTTCTTTAACAACTTCTAACTGACCCTCTTTAATGTTTAGTTGACTTCTAGCAACTAAACTTCCGGAAAAAATAATGCGCTGAACAGATTGGCTGATGTCGATAAATCCTCCGCAACCATTCATCCGATTGCCGAAGTAAGAAACATTTACATTGCCATGCTGGTCAATTTCCGCAAAACTGAGATAGGCGACGGAAATACCGCCATTATAAATGAAATCCCATGTTAGATCATGTCGCATACGAACATCGTAATTAGCATTCATTCCAAAGCGTTTGCCGCTGCCGATAAATCCTCCGAATATACCGATATCTTGCACAGGTTGCACTTGATGCTCGACATTTTCTTCGTGTAATAAATTCGATAATTCATTGTTAATGCCGAATCCAATGCTGATAGTATCTCCTTGATTTAAAAATTGGGCTGCTCTGCGTAAAATAATTTTTCTGGTGTTGAATGGAAGAGGCGCATCTAGACGTTCAGTCGTGCGTTCTTCTCCGGAAAAAATAGGATGATAGTGTGTCTGAATAAGTTGTCTGTGATGTTTGGAA
Organism: Staphylococcus debuckii; assembly: GCF_003718735.1. Classification (NCBI taxonomy): domain Bacteria; kingdom Bacillati; phylum Bacillota; class Bacilli; order Caryophanales; family Staphylococcaceae; genus Staphylococcus; species Staphylococcus debuckii. The sequence continues at coordinate 285,668 of NZ_CP033460.1, forward strand.
TCTCCGGCAACATAAACATAATCAACGAGTGCGCCAGGTATAAAGACATCATCAGGGTTTAAATGTTGTGAATCTATAATGGCTTTAACCTGAACGACAACAGTACCACGGGTGGACTTTGCGTTAAGCGCAATGCTGTAACCTTCACCCAAATGTGCTTCTTGAGTCATATAAATATTGCCTTGTCGGTCTGCATAAGTGCCACGTAATAATGCAACATTGACTGGAGGCAGTTGGTAATGCAAATAATCTTCGCCTTCAATGTCTAAGAAGGAGACAAGCTGCTCAGTCGTCTTGGTATTAGTGCGTCCACCTTTGTAGCGTGGATCAATAGTGGTGTTTAATCCAATCTTAGTAATCACCCCAGGTAAGATTGAATTAGTTTGACGGTAATGTGTAGCGATGACTCCCTGTGGTAAGAAGTAAGCTTCAATCTCATTATTCGTGATAGCTTGAGCTGTTTTAGGTGAGGCTGTCATAATACTCATGATGATACGTGAAAGCATTCCCCGTTCTACGAAATCATCTAATTCCGGCTCCATCCCCATACTGCTGATGTCATTGGCATTGATAAAAGTCAGTCCCTTTGGAGAACTGGTTTCATCATAAGTTTCCAAGACATTACGCAATATTTCAGCTGGTAAGTTTGAGACTGTCAAAGCTGATACAGCAACGACATCCCCATCTTTGATAAGGCGCTTTAAATCTTCCCATTGTATTTCTTTCATAAAAAGACCCCTTTTCTTTTTATTTAAGAACCCCCTTTATCGAGAATGTAAACCCTTACAAAAAATATAACACATGAACAAAAATTGTAAAAATAAAAAGACATTCAATTCAGAAAATTGTTTTAATTCATCTCTGAAACGATTGAAAATACAGGTGATTACGGTGTGCACATTAAAAAATACAATAACATGTTTTCTGTTCGCTACTAATATACAATTTTATTATTTGTATATTAGTAGTGCTAAGATACTATCTTAATGCGTTTTTACTATTTTTATTTTTTACAAACTTTACAGTAAGTTAAAGTATTATTAAATTTTGTAATATACTGTGATATAATTTGGGGAAAATGGGTGAGGTGCTGAACGTGAAAAAGTGGATTAAGGTGCTTTTACCACTGTTCATTATCTATAAAATCAGAGATTATTTTTTAAAATTAGAGCGTCAAAAGTTTGAGGAAATTGATATAGAATCTGATGAAGATAGATATAGTGATGAAGACGAAGAAATAACAGGGCAGAATTTTTAGTTAAAGGGGGTCATCTAAATTGTTGAAAGAATTAAAGTATAAACTCACAAAAAGTTTTGAAGTGCACGATGTTTATATGGGGGGAGAATCAATCATCTTTACATGTCGCTTTGAAAACTTTATTAATTTTAATACTAAAAAATTAGAAATCACGGTAAATAATAAAGCTATTCCATTCGAAGTTACTTCTCAAAAAAATAATGAGATTGTGATTATGTTTAAGACTCAAGAAGTTATTCATAACACAGATGTACGAAATATTACTTTTTCTTTAAATGATAAGCAGTTATGGGTTACAGCTGCGCCTCATCTTAAGCGTATTTATCAAGTGGGTCATCATTTATACCAAATTAGTATTTCGAAGTCGGTTTCCATAAAGCCATACAACACGGGACATATGGTAATGGATGAAGCAATCAATATCTCGCTTGCGCCAGATGACAATGAGACCTTGGCGATTGAAAGTGAGCAACCTATTGAGGGATTATTACTGATTAATCAGACGCGGATGAAAACGTTGGATATTAAAGAAGGCAAAATTAATTACGCTTATATACAAGATAAGATTAAGAAAGAATCCTTTTTAATTTATGCAATTAGGGATACGTACATCTATCCTGTAAATATCAATACACCCGTAAGTGTTTCCTATTATTTCATGAATTATCGATGGTGGGATAACACGGTAAATATTACCCGAGACTATTATAAAGTCGACAGAATCGATGTCAGTCAATTCATTGATGATGATACCATTAATTTAACATTTCAAACTTCAGAGGCATCGGGACAAGATGACTCAATCAGCGTCGGCGTAACAGATTCGGACTATTCTAATGTTATTTTACTGCCGACTTTTACGTCATTGCATAAAGTTTCTGTGAAAATTCCTATTTCGCTCTTACAGACACCTAAACGTAAAAAAATATTTATTCGTATTAAAGATAAAACCTATTTATTGAGAGGAAAAATGAAGAAATTCTCAGGCTACCGTAAGCTGGCTTCTGAAATTTATCAACTGACATTATTTGAGCACTACGGTGTCACAATTGCACATAAGAAACCTAAAATTAAAATGGGTGTAAATGCCGTTGGAGAAAACCAACTTAATATTTATTTCCAACCGCATGAAGTTTATCGCCATTGTGATTATTATTTAACATTTGAAGAAAGAGAATCAAGCCAGCAATATCAAATTCCAATCCAAAAAGGCGAACAGGATATAATGCTTGATTATGCAGCGCTCAATCAATTGCTGACTAAAAAGAAATCCATTATTGATGTATTCGTGACTATATATGATGGTGATCAGTTAGTAAGAAAAGATAAAATTAAATACAAAGAAGGTATTTATAAAAAAGACAGTGTGTATACGTTGAAGAAATATAAACAAGGTAATCAAACTACATTCTTTATGTTGACGTTAACACCGTTTAAAAATATTAAATTTGAAACCTTTGAATTAAGTGATACGCAAATACAAATATTGAACGACAATAATGTTAAAAAGAATAACATTTGGATGATCGGCGAACGTACGGATACTGCTCAAGAAAGCGGCATTCAGTTCTTTGAATGGCTTCAAAACCACGCAGATGCTGAAGTTTATTATGTGATAGATGGAGACTCCGAAGATTATCAAGACATTAAAGATAAGAAAAACATCTTACGCTTTGGTTCGGATGAGCATTTGAAGATTGCAGCCCAAGCGAAAGTGTTAATGAGCACACACGACGTTGAAAATATTATGCCTTATAAAGCAGCACCAGACTTCTGGGGCTATGAAGATACAATTAAAATCTTCTTGCAACATGGTGTGCTAGGTAGAAAAAATGTAGAATATCACAAGAAATATTATGATGATCCGTTCGATTTATTCAATGTTTCTAGTGGCTATGAAAAATACGATATCGTCGTTGATGAGATGGGTTATAAACCGGAGGAAATTGCTGTAACAGGACTCGCACGCTTTGACCGGTTGCCGCTTGAACCTAAAAAGCAACTGAAAAAAGTCTTAATCATGCCGACTTGGCGTGACTGGTTGAACAGTAATGAAGCATTCGAAAAGAGCGAATATTTATCGCGCTATCTCAGCTTGGTCAACAGTGAAAAATTAAAAGCGTTAAGCGAAACATATGATTTAGAAATCAATTTCTATCCGCATTATCGTGCGCAGCAATTCTTCCAAGAGTACTTGGCAGACGCTGAATTATCACATGTGAACTTTATTGAGCTAGGCAAAAAATCTGTACAAGATTTGTTGATTGAACATGATCTGTTGATTACCGACTATAGTACGGTAAGTACCGATTTCAATTATATGAATAAACCAGTTATATTTTACCATTTTGACGTGAATCAATTTTTCCGTAAAGGCATCTTAAGACCGATAGATCAAACGTTTATCGGAGATATCGTCTATTCTGAAAATGAACTGGTTTCCAAAATCTCAGATAAAATTAATAGCCAGAAACCAGCACATTATGATCGCAGTTTGATATTTGATCACATTGATCATCAAAATAGCCAACGTATTTATGATGAAATATGCGCTAAATTAGAAAAAGAATAAATGACTAGAGTTTGTGAACCATGTGGGAGCGAAACGTTGGAATCTGTTATCCAGATTTCTATATCGCTCCCACTTTAAATCTTGAACTAAAGAAAGATGGAGTGAAGTAAGTGTGTTGAAATTAAGTAAGATGAATGTGAACTTCGGTTCAGTTCAAACGAATTTACCTGCTCAAATTCGTTTAGAAATCAGAAATGAGCAGATAATAAATATTGAAGCATCAAAATTAAATAAAGAAGACGTTTATTTAGGAAAAACTAAAGCAGAAGATGGACTAGTTGCTATTATTGAAAATGATGAGTTTCCATACTATGTGCATATTAAGCAACATAAGATTTATTGCACGCCTTATTTGAATGATAAGACGGAGGGGAGTCTAAATATTCAAGTCAAAGTTTATCATAACCGTTTCAAAGTGGAGCCGACACGCTACAGCTATAAAGTGGTAGATACTTACAGCGACGCCATAACCGAGCTCGATGCATCATTATTTAAAAAGGGTCGCAAACCATTTATTGAGGATGAATCCAATCGCATTGGTGATCCGGCGATTTTCGCTAAGTTTAAATATACTGACTACACCACATTTTTAGAATATACCAACTCTAAGAAAGACTTTGCGTTTAAAACGAATGTTTTAGAAGTACTAACACCTTCACAGTTAAACTTTGATTTCAATAGTGCCAATGAATTGGTAGTTGCGAAAGATAAACACCGACAAATTATCAGACTTAATGATTTGAAAAAAATGAAAGATATTAAATTAGATGACTATTTCTTAAATTATACTCAGAAACCTATCTATTTAAAAATGAATGATAAATTCTTTATTATCAGTTATCACAATCAAAAACTCAGTATTAAAACTGATAAAGAAAAAGAATTACTGTGCCAACGCAGTAATATTTCAGTGAAAAGATCAGGACGTTATATTACGATATTTGGAGAAATTATGTATAATGCTCCTGTTCAACCTGATACTTTAATCACAAAATCTGGTCAATTTTTAGCTAAAATAAAATGGATAAATCAAAATCATTTTACTGCTAAAGTTAAAATTAAAAAATTACGTCATTTGAAAGAGATTCATAACACGATTTTTACTGCGCTGAACGGTAAGAGATTTCATCCGTTATATCAAAGTAAAAAAGCTGGCGATAATCGCAAAGTTTTACTTGCTTTCAATACCAGAGGACACGCTATTATTTTACGCCGGAATGCAGCGAATAATTTGAGTTTCGGTAATCTACCTGAATTAAAAATTTATAATCCTTGGCATAAATTTAAAATTAATGCAGCCTACAAGCTAGCGCCGATTTATAAGTTTTTAAACAGAAAATATAATTTGAACGTTTATTTTGAAAAAGAAGCTTCTAAAGCAGTAGAATCCGGCAAATATGTCTTTGAAGCTGCTGCCGGCAATAAAAAATTCAAATCTGATAATGTATTTATTTTAGATAAGTCTTCTCCTCAATATAAAAGTATGAAGAAAAAGTGGGGAGACAAGGTTGTTGAACGTTTCAGTTTCCGAAATTATCTATATGTCTTTGCTGCAGATTATTTTATTTCTAGTGAACTCAGCAATCATGTAATCAATACTAGAATCTTTGATGATAAATTAAATCGTAAAATAAAAGTAACACCGCTATACTTTTTACAACACGGTGTTACTTTCTTGAAACCGCGTGATGATTCTAAAAATGTAGGCTTTCATAAAAGTAATATGACTAACAATATTGCTAAGTCGGTTGTAAGTTCAGATGTAGAAGCCGAAATCTTCCATGACATGGGTTATAACGACTTTGAATTAATGAAAACTGGGATGCCTAAATTTGATGGAGCAAATCTTGAAGAGGGCGCAGATAAAATCACTTACATGCCGACATGGCGTCCTTGGGAAGAAGCGGAAGTTTTCAATGGCCACATAGAAGAGACCACTTATTATCAATCTATTATGGAAGTCATTGAAGCCTTTGAGAAAGCGGGATTGTTAAGTCGTTTGCAAATTGCGGCGCATAATAAATTCTCTCAATATGCTAAGAATCACTTTAATCAATATAATGATATTTTCGTGGAAGATCCTACAGATACCTTGAAAAACTCTGTTATCTATATCACAGATATTTCTTCTATTATCTTTGATGCAATTAATCACGGCGCTTTCCCTATTTTCTATTGGAAAGAATTTGAGGATATTATTGCTAAGCATGGCGGTACAACGCCTGCTAACCGTGAAAATGTTCCGGGAGTCGTAGCAGACGATGAGAATGAATTGATAGAGGCGGTGAAATCAGCTATTAACAATGACTTTAAACTTCCGCCGAAAGTACTGGAAAACTATCGTCGTATCAATGAATTCCATGATAATCAAAACACACAACGTGTGATTAATGAATTAGTTAATGATGGTGTATTACAGAAAAAGTAACAGAATAAACAAATGGTTGGATTGCTTTGATAGGGAAGTGATTCAGCCATTTTTTCTTTTTAAAAATCCATGGGAAAATAGGGAATAGAGTAACTAAAGCTAAACAGTGATTGATGGAGGTAAAGTTATGAACAATATTAATATAAAGGATGCTTCGCAGAATAACCTAAAACATATTGATGTTAATATTCCCAAACATTTAATTACGGTGTTTACAGGTCGTTCTGGTTCAGGGAAATCATCTCTCGTCTTTAACACTATTGCAGCTGAATCCGAAAGGCTGTTGAATGAAAGTTATTCGAGTTATATTCAGTTTCATTTGAATCAACAACCTAAACCGAAAGTGGGAGAGATTAAGAATTTACCAGTTGCGATGACTATTAGTCAAAAACGGTTCAATGGCAATTCACGTTCCACAGTAGGGACTGCCTCTGATATCTATGCTGCCGTCAGATTATTATGGTCCAGAGTAGGAGAACCGTTTGTCGGTTACTCTGATGTATTTTCTTTTAATAGTCCGAATGGCATGTGTGAAACTTGCGAAGGCTTAGGCTACATTGAAGATATTAATTTAGATGAACTGCTGGATTGGGATAAATCGCTTAATGAAGGTGCGATTGACTTTCCTTCGTTCGGTCCTGATAAAGAACGCGGTAAAGCGTATCGAGATAGCGGTTTGTTTGATAATGATAAGAAGTTGAAAGATTATACTAAAGAGGAACTGGATTTATTCTTATATCAAGAACCGATGAAGTTGAAAAATCCTCCGAAAGAGTGGCGTAAATCTGCTAAGTACGTCGGTTTAATTCCAAGATTCAGCAGAATATTCTTAGGAGATAAAGAGTTCAATAAAAAACGTTATGCTAAGCATCTGAAAAATGTTGTGACGAATAAAGTATGTCCAACGTGTCATGGGCAACGCTTAAACCAGAAAGTATTAAGCTGTAAAATTAATGGCAAAAATATTTCTGAATTTACGCAAATGACTATCAAAGAGAATATAGAATTTCTAGATCAATTAGAAAATCCGACAGCGCAATATATTATTGAACCGTTACGTGCACAATTAGAAGCATTGGATTATATCGGACTAAGTTATTTAACGTTGAACCGTGTCACAACAACACTTTCAGGCGGAGAAGCACAACGTCTTAAGTTAATACGCCATTTGAATAGTCCGTTATCAGATTTGGTTTATATTATCGACGAGCCAAGTGTCGGCCTGCATCCGGAAGATATTTCCAAGATTAATGAAATCCTGCAGTCTTTAAAGGATAAAGGAAATACGGTGTTAATTGTAGAACATGATCCGGATGTGGTTAGAGATGGCGATTATATTATTGATATGGGACCAGGTTCAGGTAAGCATGGCGGTGAAATTACTTTCCAAGGGACATATCAAGAATTATTGAAATCTGATACTTCGACAGGGAAAGCCTTACGCCAGCAACATTATTTGAAAAATAAAGTGCGTGAACCGGATGGGTTTTACCATATCGGCCCCGTTACTCAAAATAATTTAAAAGAAGTTTCAGCTTCTATTCCGAAAGAAGTTCTAACCGTGATTACAGGGGTAGCAGGTTCAGGTAAAAGTACCTTAGTCAAAGCAGGGTTTGAAGACGAAGATAATGTCATTATTATGGACCAAAAAGCCATACAAGGTTCGAGTCGTTCAAACTTGCTGACTTATCTTGGTGTTTTTGACAGTGTCAGAAGCTTTTTCAGCAAGCAGACAGGATTAAGCAAGGCGATGTTCAGTTATAATTCGAAAGGTGCTTGCCCGAATTGCGGAGGTAAAGGTTATATTAAAACAGAACTCGCTTTCATGGGAGACTTTTCCCAAACGTGTGAAGTTTGTCATGGTAAACGTTATCGACCTGAAGTGTTAGAGGCGACTGTAGACGGATACTCAATCGCTGATATTTTAGATTTAACAGTCGACGAGGGTCTTGAATTTTTCAATCAGCAAAGTGATGTTAAAGCTAAGTTAGAAGCCTTGAGCAAAACTGGATTGACGTATATGACACTTGGTCAACCGTTGTCTACCTTATCAGGAGGCGAAATGCAGCGGGTGAAATTAGCTCAGCATTTGGATGAGCAAGTGAAAGACAGTGTCTTCATCTTTGACGAGCCTACGACTGGGTTGCATGAAGCGGATATCCCTGTGTTGATGAAGTGTTTCGATGATTTGATTGCTCAGAATAATACTGTGATTTTAATCGAACATAATTTATCGATAATGTGTGAAGCGGATTGGATAGTAGACGTAGGACCAGGTCCAGGTCTTGATGGAGGAAAAGTATTATTTAGCGGTACCCCTAAAGATTTCATTGAACAAGAAGAGACGCTGACTTCCAAACATTTAAAACGTTATATTCAATAATTTATAGACGCTGAGTAGAGGGTATTAATTCTACTCAGCGTTTTTGCGAGGGAGCGGGAGGTGCGAGCCTCGACACTTTCCTTAACTTATCCAATATTAGCTTTTATTCCAATCAACAAAATTGATAGATTTGTATGTATAAACTCTGTAAGTGCTAATTTAAGTACCAATTACATTTTAAAAGGTAGACAAAATGGTGAATAAATATAAAATAGGAACTACTAGATTACTTTTTATAATAAGCTTTAACCATTCATAAACCTTCAATAACCTTGTAATTTTATAAACTATCTAAAAAAGAGATAATCCAAACTTGAAAAACAACAGAATACTTAACTTAAATATGTTAGCAGAGGAATGAAGTGAATGCGCATAGTTAAAATTTTAAATAATAACATCGTATTATCTAAGTCGGAAGGTGAGGAGTGCATAGTAACGGGCAAAGGTATTGCTTTTGGGAAGAAAAATGGACAACTCATTAATGACGAAAATATAGAGAAAATATTTAGGCTATCTAATCAAGAACGCGAACGAATGATAACTTTATTGAACGAGATCAATAAAGATGTTTTAATGCTGACTCAAAAAATTATCGAAGAAGCGAATCGATTATATGATAAACCGCTTGCTGAGTCTATTTATATTGGACTAACTGATCACATTGATTATGCAATTAAGCGCACTAAAGACAATCTCAACATCACTAATCCATTATTATACGAAATTAGATTGCTTTATCCTAGAGAATATAAAGTTGGGATACATGCCTTAGAAATGATTAAAAGTGAGTTTGATGTGCAGCTTCCAAAAGATGAAGCAGGATTTATTGCGATGCATATTATTAATAATTCAATGGATGAAGATATATCTAACGTATACGAAATTACGAAAATATCTAAAGGTATAATCGATATTGTACATTACCACTTTAATATCGATTTTTCTGAGGAGGAATTAAATTATTCTAGATTCCTTACACATCTTAAATTTTTCAGCCAAAGGATATTAAATAAGCAAAGTTTAAATCAAGTTACAGATGAAAGTATGTTAAAAGGATTAGAAGAAAAATTTCCGAAGATTTCTGAATGTATAAATAAAATTAATATCTTTTTACAACACAATTATCAACACAGTATATCAACAGATGAACGCGTGTACTTAATACTACATATTGCGAGAGTTTTAAAATGAAAGCGTTGACATTTGTATAACTACGTTATATAGTTGAGGTAAGTTAAATATATCTGTTGCTTTTGATAGCTGTTTACCAGCTATTTGGGATTGTTACTTTAAGCAGGCAAAACCCAGAGTAATACAAGACGAAACCAGTTAAGGTGGGTCTTTGTGTTATTCTGGGTTTTTTTATTTGAAAATTGAGGTGAGAAGGATGAAGTATGAAAGTTTAGCAGAGGACATAATTGAAAAAGTTGGCGGGGAAGAGAATATTGATACTTTAACCCACTGTATAACAAGGTTGAGATTTGTTTTAAAAGATAAATCTAAAGCTGATACCGAGTATCTTAAAAATCATGAAGAAATAGTTACAGTAGTAGAATCAGGAGGACAATACCAAATTGTAATTGGTAACCATGTTCCAGATGTTTATGATGCTGTCAAAAGTAAACTGAGTTTAGAAGAAAAAAATAATGAAAAAAGAAACGATGCCAATAAAGGTAATTTGTTAAATCGTTTTATTGATTTGATTTCAGGTATCTTCCAACCGCTTTTGGGAGTTTTGGCAGCAGCAGGAATGATTAAAGGTTTTACCATTTTGTTTTTTGCCTTGGGTCTGATAACGCAAGAATCTGGAACTTATCAATTATTATATGCAATTAGTGATGCTTTATTTTATTTTTTCCCGATTTTCATTGGGTTTACTGCAGCTAAAAAATTCGGTTCTAATGAATTTATTGGTATGACAATAGGTGCTATATTAGTTTATCCGACTTTAGTAAATGCTATGAAATTAGGAGCGAAAGGGTCACAAACGCTCTTTGAAGGTACATTATTCCAAGTACAAAGTCATATGGATTTTTTAGGAATTCCAGTCATATCAATGACATATACTTCTAGTGTTATTCCAGTAATTATAGCTGTGTATTTTGGAAGTAAATTAGAAAAATATTTGAAAAAAGTGATGCCTAGTGCCTTAAAAATGTTCTTAGTTCCATTATTTGTATTGTTAATTACAGTTCCGCTTACATTCTTAGTAATTGGACCTATAGCGTCATGGTTGGCAAATTGGATAGGTGTAGGTACTGAATCTTTATATGGATTAAGTCCGATTATAGCAGGATTGTTAGTAGGCGCCTTTTGGCAAGTATTTGTCATTTTCGGTCTACACTGGGGCTTAGTAGCTATCATAATTAATAACCTCGGTACAAGAGGTTTTGATATTGTTACACCTTTAATGGTTTCAGCTACTTTCGCTCAAACAGGTATCGTATTAGGAATATTATTAAAAACTAAAAATAAAAAATTGAAAGCTATTAGTATACCTGCAGTTATATCAGGAATATTTGGTATAACAGAACCGGCTATTTATGGTGTTACATTACCTCGTAAAAAACCATTTATTTATAGTTGTATTATTGCTGGATTAACAGGAGGCCTTGTTGGCTGGGCTGGAACAAAATTGCATTCCATTGGAGGATTAGGCATATTCAGCTATCCGTCATTTATAGGTAAAAATGGAATAGATAGTAGTTTCTGGTGGGTTTTAATCGCTACTGGAATAGCTCTTGCAATAGGAGCCGTTGTAGGTTTCTTAACTCATTCTGATAAAAAAAAGAGACAGAAGACAATGAAAATGCAGATTTAAAAAATAGTGATGATGAAGTAAGTACAGTTTATAAAGAAAATCGTAAAAATGAAGATGAATTTATTGGTTCACCATTAACAGGAAATGTTATCAATTTAGCGCAAGTGAACGATCCTTTATTTTCTTCAAAAGCAATGGGCGAAGGTGTTGGTATAATACCTGAAAATAATACTATAAAAGCGCCTATATCTGGAAAAATAGAAAGCCTGTTTCCGACAGGTCACGCCTTAGGTATCCGTTCAGAAAATGGTACGGAAATCTTAGTGCATATTGGTATTGATACAGTAAAATTGGAAGGCAAAGGGTTTAAAACTCATGTGAACCAAGGAGATTATGTGGAAAAAGGACAATTATTGGTTGAATTTGATAGTGAAATTATTAAGGAAAATGGATTAGATGATGTAGTAATCGTTGTAATTACGAATACAAATGAAGTAGAGCAAGTTGTAGTTGAAAATAAAAACAAAGTTGAAGAGGGAGAAAACATAATATCTATAATTTCAGAAAAGGAAATAGCTGTTCCTAATAACTATGAATTGAAAAAAGTTTAAAGAACAAGACTTTTAATTTTATTAAATAAAGGAGAAGTTATATATGAATATTCAATCAGGATTCAAAGAAGACTTTTTATGGGGCGGTGCAACAGCTGCTAATCAAATTGAAGGTCAATATGATAAAGATGGTAAAGGTCTAACTAGTGCTGATTTTGCTGAATTTATCCCTAAAGAAAAAAGAACAAAAGATAACCATTTAAATATAACAAGCGATCATGTAAAAGAAGTGTTAACAGGTGAACATGAAGGATATTTTCCTAAAAGATTCGGTATAGATTTCTATAACACTTATAAAGATGATATTAAATTATTTGCCGAGATGGGTTTTAAGGCTTTTCGAATGTCTATAAGTTGGGCACGTATTTTTCCAAATGGATATGATAAAGAACCTAATGAAGCAGGATTAAAATTCTATGAAGATGTATTTAAAACACTAAAATCGTATGGGATTGAGCCAGTCGTTACTCTCAGCCATTATGAAACACCATACGGTTTAACTGAAAAATATAACGGATGGATGGACAGAGCAGTTATTAAACATTTTGTGAGATATGCAGAAACTGTATTTACACGTTATAAAAAATATGTGAAATACTGGATAACTTTTAATGAAATCAATATTATTAATATCTCTCCATTTACTGGAGGAGGAGTTCTTACTGATAAATTAGAAAATCCAAAAGCTGCTTCATACCAAGCTTTACATCATCAATTTTTAGCCTCTAGTTTAGCTACAAAAAAATTAAAAGAAATAAATCCTGAGGCTCAAATGGGATGCATGCTTGCTAGAATGAAATATTATCCAAATACTCCGAATCCTGAAGATGTACTTAAGGCTTTACAAGACAATCAGAGAAACTTGATGTACACAGATGTTCATGTTTTTGGAGAATATCCTAATTCTTATAAAAAATTCTTGAGTGACAATAATATCGAACTGGATATTCAAACAGGAGATTTGGAAATACTGAAATCTTATACAGTGGATTATGTTTCTATAAGTTACTATATGTCTATGCTTTCTTCAACTTCTCCTGAAGGAAAAGTAACAGCAGGAAACCTTATGAATAGCTTGAAAAATCCATATTTAGAGGCTTCTGATTGGGGATGGCAAATAGATCCTGTAGGCTTAAGAATTGTTTTGAATGAGTTATGGGATAGATATCATGTACCATTATTTGTTGTAGAAAATGGTCTAGGAGCACATGACAAGCTTGAAAACGGCAAGGTACATGATGATTATCGAGTTGATTATTTGAAGCGCCATATTACGGAAGCGAAAAGAGCTGTTGAAGACGGTGTTGATTTAATGGGATTTTTAGCTTGGGGACCTATTGATTTGATTTCTATGTCTACAAGCGAAATGAGTAAAAGATATGGCTTCATTTATGTTGATCAAGATGATTATGGCAAAGGTTCTAAAAAAAGAATTAAAAAAGATTCATTTGATTGGTATAAACATCTTATTAAAACTAATGGTAAGGAATTGTAGTGACCTTACTTAAATAGCGATAAAACAAGACTGGGGAATGGGACAGAATATAATGTCCCGCTCTCCAGTCTTTTCTAAAACTGACCACTTATTTTATTAGAATATAGGGTAAGATAAAGCGAGACAATATTATTCATTCTTTAGTAAATAGAAATAACAGCTAATAGTGAAAATTTAAGGGAATGAAGGAGTAAACAGCATGACACAAACATTATATTTGATTCGACATGGCCAGACACTTTTTAACCAGAAGAAACAAATACAAGGCGCGTCAGATTCGCCATTAACAGAACTTGGAAAAGAACAGGCAGAAGCAGCGAAACGCTACTTGGACCGGTTGAATTTAAGTAATTATGAATTATTTTCTTCTACACAAGAACGTGCTTCTGATACTTTAGAAATCTTGTTTCCAAATGAACCGTATACCAGATTGAAGGGCATTAAAGAATGGAATTATGGCATGTTTGAAGGAGAATCAGAGTTGCTGAACCCTCCTCGTGAAAAAGGTGTAGCTTTATTTGGGGAGTTTTTTGCGAATTATGGTGGAGAAACAGCGGATGAAGTGCAAGATAGAGCAGTGGCTACGCTTACTGACATCATGGCACAAACTACGAAACAGAATGTGATTACCGTCAGTCATGGTGATGTTTTGCTATTATTTGCACGGAAATGGCTACCGTTAGAAGAAGTTCAAAAAATGCATTTTGGTAATTGCTGTATTTTAAAATTTGAATATGAAGATAATAAATTTAGATTTTTGGAAATCATAAATCCTACTGTAAATTGAGCATAAAACAAGGCTAGGCAACTCCTCAACGGAACTGCCTAGCCTTTTACAATAGGGTTGTGCTATTCATCTATATTTTAATTTATTATTCAGGTTTTAAGTCTAAAGTGCCCATTTCTTCGCGCAAGTTATAAATTTTGTCTGGTGTTACGTCTTCACCAAGTGGATCTACAACTTTCAATGTTGAGAATGTGCTTACAACTTGTCCGCGAATCATTTTAAGGTATTCTTGTCTCAATTCATGTTGTTCTTGTTTTTCTGATGTGCTGAGTACCATTTCTTTTTCTTTATTTGCAAGTTCATTAATTCTATCTAATAATTTCATAATCAGTTTGTTCCTCCTTAGTTATGTTTGGTGGGAAATGTGGAATCACATAATCGCCCAATTCTTTCATTAAATCTTGATACGTTCTTTCATGTGTCAATAAATGCAGCATGATATGATTTGTACCAATACGTTCATAAGATTTTAATACATTAATCAATGTGTTTCGGCCTAATCTGTAGCCGCCTTTAACAGGTTTGATTTTTTCATTCGGATCTTTTGATAAATCAATGACTAGCGGATGCATAAAAGGTTTGAATTCATCGTTGTCGTGCCACTCTTTGAGGAGTGCTTTTTGTTGTTGGAAACCTTGCGGGTAAAACATCCAGCCATCCATATTTTCTTTGATCCAGTTAATATCTTGTTTAGCATATCCTGTCGCAAAGAGCGGGATATGATTATATTTCGGTAATACTTGCAAGCCGGAATCCTCATATAACTCAAAGATAGAGTTAGAGATTTGAGGGGAGTGGTCTTGCCATAGTGCTTTCAGTGAATCAACAGTTTCTCTGAATCTTAAAGATAACGTCTCAGGTTCGATTTTGAACGCTGGAAACTCAAATTGGCGGTCTCCAGTTGCGAGTCCCATTAGTAATCGCTCTCCCGATATCAAGTCAAGAGTCGCAGCTGCTTTAGCAATGTGAATTGGATGACGTAATGTCGCAACAATACTAGATGTTCCGAGAGCAATTTTACTAGTTCGAGCACTGAGGTAAGTTAAAAATACAAACGGATCGTAGTTTGTCGTTACATTACCTAAATGCGGACTATAAAGCGGGTTGTCTCGTACAAATAGGCTCGTAAATCCAAGTTCTTCAGCGTACTGCGCCAATTGAGCTTGCTGTTCAAACGACAATGCGATGTTTTCAGAGTTATCAAAAGGAATCGTTAAACCTAAGGTCAAATGGTCCTTTTGAAAAGTCCGTTTGAAACCATTGTGTTGATTGATTGTTGTCACGTCTATCCCTCCTAACTTGAATGATTAGACAACTTTTTAAACGTCTTAATCAAGTTGTCTACAAGCATTCTACACCGTTTGGTAAACTAACACAAGCCTTGTGCTTACGCGGTTTATAGATTTAGTCAAAAAAGGTCAAAAAACGTTGATTTGACGCGGTTTTAAATAAAAAAATAAATTACGATGATACAATTCTTTCTGCTAGTTTCAGAAAATAAGAGATGGGTAAACAAGATTATATTGAAAATTTAGGATGAGCAAATAAAAATGAAAAAATTATTCTTATGGAATTCACTATTTTGGTTTGTAGTACATATGGTCATTTCTACGCTCGGCACCAGAATTCCTTCAAGTTTCTTTATACGCTACACAAATCTTTTTAAAAGTTGGCCTTTTGAAGAGGAAGGACGCTTTTGGCAGAAATATTTTAAAGTAAAAGTATGGAAACAGCATTTGCCTAATGGGCAAAGTTTTAATCCGGCTGTCAGAAGCCATACTACAGTGGCTAAATCTGCTTCTTATACCGAATTACATCAATTTATTATCGAAACACGCCGCGCAGAATTGATTCATGCACTCTCAATACTGCCAGCGTTTATTTTTTTACCTACTTCTAAACCTATAAAGTACATCAATTTAACTTATGCATTTGCGGCCAATTTACCTTGTTGGATTGCACAGCGCTATAACCGTCCGAATTTAGAACGTTACGCAGAGAAAGTCTTACAAAGAGAAAAAAGGTGATTAAATGGACACACAGAAAGTTGCCATCATTGGAGGCGGTCTCGGAGGCATTTCAGCAGCGATACGTTTAGCGCAAGAAGGCTATCAAGTTGACCTCTATGAACAAAATAAACATATCGGAGGTAAGGTCAATCGCTTAGAAACGCAGGATTTCGGGTTTGATTTAGGGCCTTCTATCTTAACAATGCCCAAAATCTTCAAACGGCTCTTTGAATATAGCCATAAGAAACTAGAAGATTATGTTCAAATCCGCAAGATGAATCTCCAAATCCGTAATTTTTATCCAGATGGAACACAAATTGATTTATATGAGAATCTGCAGGACATGCTCTTGCAAAATCCTGAACTGACACCTCATGATATTGCCCAACTGCAAGATTTCTTTGATTATGCGCAACGCATTCATCATTATGCAGAGATAAGTTATTTCGATAAAGGTATCGATACACTTTCATCGATGATTCGCTATCATGGACCATTTGCTGCGTTGAAGCACTTTGATTACTTTCATACGATGCAAGAAGCGATTGATAAACGTGTAGATAATCCTTATCTGCGTGAGATGTTAGGTTATTTTATTAAATACGTCGGGTCTTCTGCTTATGATGCGCCGGCCGTCTTATCATTATTGCCGCAAATGCAGCATGCAGAAGGGTTATGGTATGTAGACGGCGGTATCCATAAACTGGCACAGGCTTTAGAGCAACTTGCATGCGAAGAAGGTGTTCAACTTCATTTCGAACAAGAAATCACGCGCTTGATTCCTGAGCATAAATATCTTAAATATGCTGAGTTGAAAGACGGCTCGCTTATCCAGGCAGATTATTTCGTTTCTAATATGGAAGTCATTCCGCTCTATCGTCATTTGCTAGATTTCAAAGACAAAGATTTAGATAAGTTGGAACGTAAATTCGAACCTGCCGCATCAGGTTATGTCATGCATCTAGGAGTAGACAAATCGTACCCGGCACTCCGCCATCACAATTTTTTCTTTTCAAAGGATTCAAAGCGTAATTATCATGAAGTATTTCATGAGTATGTGTTGCCGCAAGATCCGACGATTTATGTGGTGAATACCAATAAGACGGATGCTGCACAGGCGCCGGATGGGTATGAGAACATCAAAGTCTTGCCGCATATTCCTTATATTCAGCAACAGCCTTTCTCGGAAGCGGATTATCGCCAATTTCGAGAGACCGTGCTGAATAAATTGGAGCGTATGGGACTGACAGATTTACGTGAGCATATTGTTTATGAGGATATTTGGACGCCGCATGAAATTGAACGTCATTACAAATCTAATAAAGGTGCGATTTACGGTGTGGTTTCCGATAGAAAGAAAAATAAAGGATTCAAATTTCCTAAACATAGTCAGTATTATGACAATTTGTACTTTGTAGGCGGTTCTGTCAATCCGGGACCAGGGATGCCTATGGTGACATTAAGCGGGATGCAAGTTGCGGATTTAATTACTAGCCGAAAGAGAAAGTAGGGGTAATATGAAACATTTACAGCGTTGGTTGAGCGGCTTTACAGTGGCTTCAATCGTGTGCGGCTCCTTGATGTATCGCTATCGAAAGAGAATTACTGCACAAACTGCCAACGCTCATCAAGGTGTCAGTATTATTATTCCCGCGCGTAATGAAGCAAAGAACTTACCGCGTCTGTTAGCGTCTTTGACAGAAGCAGAAAATACAGAAGTAATTGTAATGGATGATGGTTCGACGGACGCTACAAGAGATATTGCGGAAGGTTATGGCGCCAAGGTGTACGCTGTTCTTGATGACGTTGAATGGCAAGGAAAGTCGCATGCTTGTTATGAAGGAAGTTTGAAAGCACAGAAAGCGTTATTCATGTTTGTAGATGCGGATGTGTGGTTTGAAGCGGAAGACAGCTTGAAGCGCATCCTTGCACAATATCAGCAACAAGGGAATCAAGGGTTGCTCTCCATCCAACCTTATCATTACATTGAAGCGCCGTATGAAAATTTCTCGGTTATCTTTAATTTAATGACAGTAATCGGTATGAATGTCTTTTCAGTGACTCGTGAAAAGAATACCCCAGAAAGTGCTTTCGGCCCAGTGTTGCTGACTAATCGAGCAGACTATTTCCGAACTCAAGGGCACCGCAACGCTGCCACACAGATTATCGAAGGCTTTGCTTTAAGTGAAGCTTATCATCAAGCAAACTTGCCTGTGCGGCTATTTGAAGGAGAGGGCACAGTCAATTTCCGCATGTATCCACAAGGAATGCGTAGTTTGATTGCAGGATGGTCCAAACACTTTGCGGTCGGTGCTCAAAATACCCAAAGCAGTGTGATGTTATTGATTATGGCTTGGCTCTTTGGCTCGGCCGCTTCATTAGCTCAAGTTATCGCTGCACTCTCTAAACCGAAAGCTAGGACTCAATCACAAACCTTGCGTGCACTGTCTTTATATACGCTTTATGGTCTGCAATTTTACCGTTTAGGCCGCAGAACAGGTAGCTTTAAGTCCTGGCTCATACTCGCACACCCAATGTGCTTTGCCTTTTTTATCTTTATCTTTTCTAAATCGTGGTTTGACGTCAACATACGCAAATCCGTGCGCTGGAAAGGGCGCAATATTACTATTAAAAAATAGGACAGTCAGCGAACGTCCGAGTTGAAGGTGAATAAATATGAAAATCGCAATTATAGGCGGCGGAATTGCAGGATTAGCTGCAGCTGCCAGATTATCAGCGCAACATCATGAGGTAACCATATATGAAAAGAACAGCCGAGTGGGAGGCCGAATGTCCCGCTTTACTGACCAGGGATTTACATTTGATATGGGCCCTACAATTGTGATGATGCCGGATACGTATTATGATGTCTTTCACTTTGCTGGCAAAAATCTAGACGACTATCTAGAGATGAAACAATTGCCCTATCTATATGATGTCCATTTTGCAGATGATGACAAAATCTCGATTCCGACAGATTTAGTAGAACTACGCAACACCTTGGAAAATATTGAAGAGGGGACTACGCATGGCTTTATGCAATTTCTGACAGATATTTATCAGCGTTATGAAATTGCACGAGAGCACTTTTTAGAACGGGCTTTTAGAAAGCCGACCGACTTCTACAATCCTTATACCCTCTATCAAGGAATGCGTTTGAAAACATTCGGTAATGCGCAGAACCTCATTGATAACTATGTTGAAAATGACAAAATCAGAAAGATGTTAGCCTTTCAAACGTTATATATCGGCATTGATCCTAAGCGTACGCCTTCGCTATATACGCTCATTCCTATGGTAGAAATGATGTTTGGGGTGCATTATATTAAAGGCGGTATGTATGGTTTTGCTGAGGCGTTGAAGCGGTTGAATGAAGAACTCGGCACGCGTATTATGACGGATGCAGAGATAGAAGAAATTGTGATTGATTCGCGCTTCAAGCAAGCAGATGGCGTTAAGGTCGACGGTCAGTATGAACACTTCGATAAAGTACTGTGTACAGCGGATTTCCCTTATGCTGCCCAGCATCTGTTTAAAGATGAAACTCAATTAGTAGCTTATCCGAAAAAGAAAATCGATAAGATGGATTATGCTTGTTCAGCTTTCTTGATGTATATCGGCATTGATGAAGATTTAAGCGAGCAATTGCGCATTCATAATGTCATCTTTGCGGAAGACTTTGAACAGAATATTGATGACATTTTCAGCGGACGTCTGCCGAAAGACCCTTCTATTTATTTACATGCACCCAGTGTGGAAGACCCGGCGCTTGCTCCTGAAGGAAAAACTGGAATTTATGCATTGATGCCAGTTCCTGAATTGAAAGTAGGCCAAGTAGATTGGGAGAATCCAGAAACCATTCAAACCGCGAAACAACACATTTACGCTAAACTAAACAAAGCTGTTGGTACACAAGATATTGAGTCTAAAGTATTAACGGAAACGATTTTTACACCTAAAGATTTTGAAAATGAGTACAATGCGAAATTCGGCGCTGCATTTGGTTTAATGCCGACATTGGCGCAAAGTAATTATTATCGTCCGCATAATGTCAGTCGAGATTATAAAGATTTATATTTTGCAGGGGCAAGCGTGCATCCTGGCGCAGGCGTCCCTATTGTCTTAACGAGTGCTAAAGTGACAGTGGATGAAATGTTGAAAGACATAGAGAATGGCGTGTAATGAGCAGATACTTTCTCTTCGACCTAGGTTTAAGCGTTAAGATAAGGTGTATAAATAACTGGAGAGGTGAATGTTTGATGAAAAAAATATTAGTAGCAGTCACAAATGTATCGAAATATCCAGATTTAGCGCGTCCAACAGGTGCATGGCTCGGAGAAGTCGTTCACTTTGCGGATGAATTCTATAAAGCAGGTTACGAAATAGATTATGTCAGCCCAGAAGGCGGCTTTGTACCTATTGATCCTGCCAGCTTACAAGAAGATTTCATGTCAGATGTAGATTGGAAATATTATACAGATCATAAATTCATGACTCAATTGAATCACTCTTATAAACCTGACGAAGTACATGCTGAAGATTACGAAGTGATTTATTACGCAGGCGGACACGGCGTAATGTGGGACTTTGCACAAGATAAAGGATTAATAGAGCTAGCTGAAAAAATTTACTCAGATAATGGCTACGTGACAGGTGTTTGTCATGGCCCAGCCGGCTTATTGAATATCAAAAATGACGGTCAGAACTTGATTAAAGGTAAAAGAGTAGCCGGTTTCTCTAATAGCGAAGAATCTCAAATGGGTGTTGAAGACAACTTGCCTTATCTTTTAGAAGATGCCTTGAAAGACAAAGGCGGCGAATACGAAAAAGGTGACGATTGGTCATCATTCGTAGTGACAGATGGTCGATTAATTACAGGCCAAAATCCACAATCCGCACAACAAGTTGCATTAGATACGTTGAAAGCATTAGGTCACAAATAATGGATAGAGGAAAGACTAAAGTTCCGGCTTTAGTCTTTTTTGTGCTCTGCGGATTTTCGGTTGAATTTTTTTCTAGTGGTGATTACAGGATGTTCTGAGTTTCGCAACTGAGTTTAGTGGTAAAGACCAACTAAGTTGTATAACGAATAGAGGGGTGAAGCGGATGACGGTTAGGTGTATTTATGAAGGTAAAACGCACCAGCTTCAATCAACTGAACAGATTCACGAAGTACCTAAAGATAGCGAATTTATTTGGTATGACGTGATAGCACCGACGAATGAAGAAAAAGAATTTTTAAAGCAGACCTTTAAATTAAGTACGAAAGAAATTGAATCATCAGTATATACTTTATCTCAACCGGATATTTCACGAAATTCCCATCGAGAAGCACGTCACATTATTGCACATACGTTAGTTGATAAAGATTTTACGGCACGTGCACTGGGGATTACGATTGCAGGTAATACTATTGTCACATTGCATCATTCTGAGTTGGCATCGGTTTCTGACGTCAAACAACAGTTGTTAGATCATCAGCTTAAACCTGATGCTGAATTAGTGACTTTAGCACTTTTAGAAAATATTGTAGATACTTATTTTGTGCATGTTGAAAAAATCGAAGAGCGTGTATTTTCTTTTGAAACATATAACATGGAATCTGCACGAAATAAGAAACTCATGCAGCAAGTTTTCGATATCAGAGCCGAAATTATTAAGTTGAAACGTATCTTATTACCGATGGAACAGTTGGTCGATACGATTAAAGCATTTGGGACATTTGATAAAGATTCACAAAAATCTCAGTTGTTCTATGATATTTATAATCAATTAAGACATGAAACTGAAACTTTAGCCTCGTGCGAAGATTTAACAGATGAGATTAAAGACAATGACCAATCCTATCACACCACACGTATCAGCAAGGTGATGAATGTATTGACGATTATTTCATCTATCTTCTTCCCGCTCTCTTTCTTATGCGGATGGTACGGTATGGGCTTCAAATTTATGCCAGAATACGATTGGAAATACAGCTATCCAGTCTTTATCGTCCTGGCTATTGTCATCACTGTAGCTTTAGTGATGTTATTTAAAAAGAAAAAATGGTTTTAAGATGAAATTGAATAATTTTTGGAATCCTGGAGTAGATGCAGTACTTCAGGACTTTCTTTTGCTTTAGCGCGTTTTCAGTCGCTTCAGCAGTGGTATCTAGTATATAAAAGCGACACTTGAAAAGGCGTGAACATAATGACATTAACTTGCATGTATCAAGACGAAAATCAACAAATTATCACCACCAGCCAATTAGATAAAGTTCCCAAAAATAGTGGCTTTGTGTGGTATGACTGTATCCAACCTACCAAAGAGGAAAAGGAATATCTTCAAAACGACTTGAATTTAGATCAAAATGAAGTGGCTTCTTCAATTTACACGTTAGGCCATCCTGATATTTACCATAATGCTGAAGAAGATATTAAGCACATCGTCGTGCACACATTGGACACGAAAGATTTTTCGGCGCGTCCATTGAATATTACGATTACGGAAAATAGTTTAGTCACGATTCATCAGTCTAAAATAGAGCTTATCGATTATTTACAAGAATCATTAGAAAAAGGCTCAATTAAGCCGGATGCCGAAATGATTACTCTGAAGTTATTGCATAAGATTATCGAATCCTATTTTGCTTATGTAGGAGAAATTGAGGAAGAAGTATTCAATTTGGAATATCAAAATGTAGATTCCGATCGTAATAAAAAATGATGAGGGAAGTTTACGATATTCGAGCTGAAATTATTAAATTGAAACGCATTATCTTACCGATGGAACAGTTAGCAGAAACGATTCAGACATCTAATCATTTCAATGAGAACCAACATAAGAAACGCTTAGTGCATCGCATCTTGAATCAATTGAAGCATCAAACGGCCACTTTGAAGGCCTGTGAAGAACTAACCGACGAAATTAAAGATAATAATGAATCGTATCATTCGAGCCGTATCAATAGTGTGATTAATGTCTTAACTATTCTTTCTTCAATCTTTTTCCCACTCACACTTCTTACAGGATGGTTCGGAATGAACTTCACCAATATGCCGGAGCTTCACTGGAAATACAGCTATTTCGTCTTCATCGGCATTACAGTCGTGTTATCTATTGCGCTGATTGTGTTATTTAAAAAGAAAAGATGGTTTTGAGTTGAAGAATTGAGATCTAGACACTTTGCGGAATTTAGTGTCTAGATTTTTGTGTGTAGAATACTTCATGGTCGGATTTGCGGATATATTGGCCAAGAATGAAGTCAACGTGTCCAATAAACGGATATATTGGCCAAGAATGGAGGCAACGTGTCCAATAAACGGATATATTGGCCAAGAATGGAGGCAACGTGTCCAATAAATGAATATATTGGCCAAGAATGAGAGCAACGTGTCCAATATATCCGCGCATCACTCCCACACGCCCCCTCGCATACTCTAAACACCACCAAATAAAGCGCACTCTCCGAGAGGTGCGCTTTAACAATATTATTGTCCTGAATCAGTCGCTACATTTTCATCACCAGCAGCTTGTCCATCGTATCCTGAATTTACCGCAGTACCGGTCTCATCATTAGTAGCAGGTGCATTTACAGACGTTTCCGCATTTTCTGCACCTTGTGTGTCGTAGTTGCTTGGTGCAGGAGCAACATTCTGCTCATTATAATCTGTGCCATATACAGGTTCCGTAGATACCGTAGCTTCTGTTTCTGTATTTTGCTGCTTATCTTCAGAATCCTTCTTATCTTTTTTCGGCTCTTTCTTAGCATCTTTTTTCTCAGAATGATCTTTATGGGTTTTCTGATTTGAGTCGTCAGTAAAGGCTAAATAACCTGTAAAGCCAATTCCGCAAACTAGGAAAAGAAAAATAAATATACTTAATATCTTTTTCAAATGAACATCCTCCATTATTTATGTATAAGTCAATCTTAATTGATTTCAAGCATATTTACTATAAGGAATTAAATAATTGCCAATAACAATTAACCACACATAAAAAAACTGAGCGCCAGGCTCAGTTTAGTGAAGTGCTTTAAAAATGATATCGTCTACAATAACTTCGACATTTGGATGACGATACAAGATAGAGGCCGGCAACTCCTCAGAAATTTCTCCGGCAGCCAAGCGGCGAATCGCATCGATTTTTTTCTCGCCAAAAGCCAGTAAGATAATACGTTTTGCCCGCATAATTGAAGACAGTCCCATAGAAACTGCTTGTTTCGGCACATCATCGGCATGTTCGAAATGAATGCTGTTCGCATGCAGAGTAGAAGGCGTCAGGTCTACGATGCTCGTGGTACTTTCAAAGGAAGTGCCCGGCTCATTAAAGCCGATGTGGCCATTTTCTCCGATACCTAGAATTTGAATATCCGGGCGCCCCATTTCATGCAGCAACTGCTCATAACGTGCTCCTTCATCAATTGCCTCATCAGACTTCCCATTAGGAATATGAATATTGGATTCCTGCCAACCTTCATACTGATTGAATAAGCGCTCATGCATGTAAGTATAATAACTTTGCGGATGTGTAGCATCTAATCCTACATATTCATCTAGGTTAAATGTACGTACACCACTGACATCCACTTGATTCGCTTTTAATAAATCGGTAAATTGCGGGTAAAGTTCAACCATTGTAGAACCGGTCGCTAATCCTAAAATCGCTTGAGGATTATTTTTAATCGTCTTTAATAACGCAATTGCGGTATACTTACTCGCTGTACTTTTATCTTTCAAGTTATAAATGTTCATTACTTTGACTCTCCCAACTTGCTTATGTCTATTCTTTTGCTGCTTGTACAAAACGTTCGGTAATCTGTTTCGGACGAGTTATCGCGCCGCCTACTACTGTACAATGAATGCCCAGGTTGTTGACAGTTCGATACATTTCCGGGGTAATCACATTGCCCTCCGCAATCACTTTGGCCTCCACCTTTTCCAAGATTTCTTTTAAAAAAGCAAAGTCATTCTCGTACAAGATGTGCCCTTTAGTATAGTGGGTGTAGCCACGAAGTGTCGTTCCAATGTAATCGAAGCCTAGTTGCTCCGCATTGATGGCTTCGTCTACGGTAGAAATGTCCGCCATAATTTCTGTGTGAGGCGAATGTTCGCGAATATAAGCGACTAATTCAGCTAAGGTTTCTTGAGGGCGCTCTTGCTTTGTGGCATCTAGTGCGATGACATCACAACCGCTTGCAATTAATTCATCGACTTCCTTAGACGTAGCTGTGATAAACACCTCAGAACCTTCGTAATCTCGCTTTACAATACCAATGACAGGCAGGGGCACCTCTGCTTTGATCGCTTCAATATCTTCCTTAGTATTGGCGCGAATTCCGACTGCTCCGCCTTCATAAGCTGCGAGGGCTAATTTCGACATAATAAATGATGAATGTAACGGTTCATCAGGTAATGCTTGGCATGAAACAATTAATCCTTGTGGTAACATTCCGACACACTCCATCTCTTTTTGTATTTGTAAATTAAGTAGGCAGTTCCCTTTATCACTTTTATCATAGCACCAAGAAATTTTTAATCAATCGATAATCATAAATTGAAAAAGATTTTCATTTATATTACAGTTAACCTAAGAAGAAGAGGGGGACGAGGCAGTGAAGTTTGAAAATCGCGTTCAGCAAAGCCGTCATTTACTGACGAAAATGGATAAGAAGATTGTAGCGTTTATACAAGAAAATGAATTGGATGATAGTTTCTCAACTATTAATTCGTTGGCACACGCAATCGGCACATCACCAGCCACCATTACACGTTTCAGCAATAAATTAAATTATGCGAACTTCCAAGATATGAAATTCAATCTGCAACATGAGAAGTCTGAAAGAGTAGTGGAAAATGCGCCATTAGTCCAGCAAATCCATCGTTACCATCAAAATATTATTCAACAAACAGGAGAATTTATTTCCGAGGAAAAAATCAAGCGCTTCGCACACTATTTGAAAACCAGTCGCCAAGTCAACTACGCAGGACTAGGTAGTTCAGGATTGACTGCAAGCGAATTTTACTATCGCACCTTACGCATGGGAGTAAAAGGGATGGTTTCAACCGATGCGCATCAAATGAAAATTTCCGCCTCCTTGTTGTCTTCAAAAGATATGTTCGTCGCCATTTCCAATAGCGGAGAAACCACAGAGCTGGCAGACGCTGCGCAGATCGCACATGAACAAGGTGCTTATGTCGTCGTTATCACAAATTACGAAGGCAGTACCATTACTCAACATGCCAATCTCGTCCTCATTACCAGCGACCAATCACGCGTACACGATACACGCTTTATCAACACACAAATCGCGACCACCTTTCTAATGGACATCGTATGTTATCTGCTGCTGAAAGATGATTACATGCATAAACTTTATCAACATACACGCCACACCATTTTGGAAAAGAAAGATTTGTAAAGGGAGTCTCCCGTTTGTCTGCGGTAAGACTGAAGTAAGTATGAAAAAAACGCTCCACATCAATGTTTTGGTTGCACCTTACATAGATGTGGAGCATTTATTTTATCTTTGAGAGACCGCACCGAATAGGGCAGCATGATTCTCAGTTTGAGTTGTTTGCAAACGTGCCACTCCATAATCAGGAGGTAAGAAATCATGTACTTTAGGTTCGATATATTTTAATAAGGCAGCCCCTTGAGCAGAAATACCGCCACCGATTAAAATCAATCCCGGATCATACATAATTTGAATTTGCGCAATGCCCTCTGCAACATGTGTAGACCATTTATTCAAAATATCTTGTGCAAGTGTATCACCAGTCTCTGCTAATTCAAATAAGCGAGGAACATCTGATTCAAACTCAAATTCCCACTTATGCATCAATTCTTTTAAAGCAGCAGTCGAAGCGCGTTTTTCGAAAGTTTTATCATCCTCAGCACGATACAGCAGATAGCCAATTTCATTCGCACGATGACGTTCCCCTGGATACAAACCCAATTTACGATTATAAAATGCACCGCCAATTCCAGTGCCCAAAGTTAAGCAGAAAATATTTTCTTCCTCATAATGATGAAAAGCTAGTTCTCCCAAAAGTGCAGCGTCTACATCGTTATAAATCTTTATCTGGTCAGATAAGTCGCTTAAAGCTTGATAGAAATTAGTACCATCAAAGTTTTGAATAGTAGGGCCGGTATAAACAACCTCTCCTAGCTCTGAATCAATTACTCCGGCACTAGAGATACCGATAAAGGGTGAAGTCAGTGCATATTGTTGAATATAATCGGCAATTAAGCGATGCACTTCCTCCACAATTAGTAATTCCTTATTATCGGGTGTCGGTATCTTCACATATTCTACGAAATCCAACTCATCATTTAAGACGGCAGCTTTGATGTTCGTTCCGCCAATATCTACTGCAATACTATACATGCGACATTCCTCCTATATTTATAATCATTATAGTCGTAAAGATAGGTTTCAGAAAGGCTCAGCTATTTTTTGAAAATAATTTTCATTAAAATCAGACAATTATATTAAAATTTTTCAAATCTTATTGTTCAGCAAAATGATAGCGTTTACAATTAGGTTTGTAAATCAGCAATTCAAGTAGGACCAGTCAAATTTATCAATGAGTAAAGCTTTATATAGAGATTATTTATGTTTGGAGGAAAGCAAAATGGAAGAAAATTTGAAAGGGTTATATGCCGCATTACTCGTACCATTCGACGAAAATGGCCAAGTCAAAGAAGAAGGATTAAAGGCCATTGCCAAGAATGCCATTGAAAACGAAGAATTAGATGGATTATATGTAAATGGAAGTTCAGGAGAGAACTTCTTAATTAATACAGCACAGAAGAAACAAATCTTTAAAATTGCGAAAGAAGCTGTCGGAGACGACGTAAAAATGATTGCGCAAATCGGCGCGCTCGATTTAAACGAGGCAATTGAACTCGGCAAATATGCGACTGAACTTGGCTATGATGCACTTTCAGCAGTCACGCCGTTTTATTATCCGCTCTCTTTTGAAGAAATTAAACAATATTACTTTGATTTGATTGAAGCGACGCAAAACAAGATGATTATTTATTCCATTCCTGATCTGACAGGAGTGAATATCAACGTCGAGCAATTCGGAGAACTCTTTAATCATGAAAAGGTTATTGGGGTGAAATACACAGCGCCTAATTTCTTCTTATTAGAACGTTTACGCAAAGCTTATCCAGATAAACTCATTTTCTCAGGCTTTGATGAAATGTTGATCCAAGCAGTCGCTTCAGGTGTGGATGGTGCCATTGGTTCTACATTTAACGTCAACGGCAAACGTACACGTCAAATCTTCGAATTAGCGCAACAAGGCAAAGTCGACGAAGCTTATCAAGTTCAACATGAAACAAATGATATCATCACTAAAGTTTTAGAATTAGGACTTTATCCGACATTAAAAGAAATCTTGAAATATCGCGGCATCGATAGCGGTTTACCAAAACGCCCATTCGCGCCATTCAACGAAGAGAATAGAGCAGCATTAGATGAATTAGTAAAACAATACAATTTGTAAAATAGAATAGGATTAGGGGTGTTGTTTATGCAACAGGTTGGTTTTGGCGCATGGAACTGGTTTGCCGTTATTTTGTATCTCGTAGTGATGCTGATAGTGGGAGCCTACTTTACCAAACGTGCGAGTCAAAGCACAGATAGTTTCTTTACAGCAAGCGGACGCCTTCCTTCATGGGCAATCGGTTTCTCAATTTATGCTACGACATTGAGCGCAATTACGTTTATGTCTACACCAGAAAAGGCCTTTCTGACAGATTGGTCCTATATTGCCGGTAACATTGCAATTGTCGCAATTATTCCGTTATTAATTGCATTTTACGTACCATTCTTTAAAAAATTAAATGTCACATCAGCCTACGAATACTTAGAAGCACGCTTCGGTCCGAGTGTACGTGTCATCGGTTCATTATTATTCGTGATTTTCCACTTAGGTCGTATCGCCATTGTTATCTATTTACCGACACTAGCAATTACAGCAGTGTCAGACATCAATCCTTATTTAGTAGCGAGTTTAGTACGTATCTTATGTATTCTGTACACGTTCTTAGGCGGATTTGAAGGCGTAGTATGGAGCGACTTTATCCAAGGTGTCATTTTACTAGGTGGGGCATTAATGATAATCATCATTGGTGCCATGGAAATCAAAGGCGGCTTTGGTACTATCGCTCACGATGCCATCGCAAATAAGAAATTGCTCAGCGCAGATAACTGGAAATTAAATTCAGCAGCCGCAGCGTTGCCGATTATTTTCCTGGGAAATATTTTTAACAACTTACATCAATACACAGCCAGTCAAGACGTGGTACAACGTTACCAAGCTTCTGACTCAATTGATGAAACGAAGAAATCACTGTGGATCAACGGTTTGTTAGCTTTAATCTCAGCACCGATTTTCTACGGTATGGGAACAATGATGTATTCATTCTATAAACATTCTGATACATTGCCTGAAGGTTTCAACACATCTTCAGTTGTACCTTACTTTATCTTGACAGAAATGCCTCCATTTGTCGGCGGTTTACTGATTGCAGCCATCTTCGCAGCCGCGCAATCTACCATTTCTTCAAGCTTGAACTCAATTTCAGCATGTATTTCTGAAGACATTAAAGACCGCTTCTTCGGAAAAGGAAAAGACGAGAAGAGTGAAGTACTCTTTGCGAGAATCACGATTGTAGTGGCTGGTTTGCTCAGCTACTGTATCGCAATTTATCTAATTGCAGCAGATTCTAACAACTTGTGGGACTTATTCTTATTAGTAACTGGATTATTCGGTGTACCTTTAGCAGGTATTTTTGCAGTCGGTATCTTCACGAAACGTGCTAATACCTTAGGCGTTATCGTCGGATTACTTGCAGGTGTGGTTATTGCGTACTTGATGAAAGGTGTAGGCGGAGCGAACTCTCCATTCTATGTATCTATCATTTCATTCTTTATCGCCTTCATCTTTGGTTATTTAATCAGTTTATTCGTACCTGCGAAAAATGCTAAAGATATCACAGGACTGACAATTTATGATAAAGATAAACCATCTACTTATGTTTCTAAAGTAGCGACAAGAAAATAATGCATATAACAAGCTCAGAGTTGAGACAAAATTGACTGTCTCAGCCCTGAGCTTTTACATTTATATATCCGCCTTATAATTACAATTTTAGGGTATTAAATACACAATACGATATCTTTTTTGCTGATTTGAGAAGGAGGCGGTGTTAAGGTGAATAAACTAGGATTTTGGTCCATCGTGCTGTTAACTATCAACTTAATAGTAGGTTCCGGCATTTTCTTATCACCTGGAACGGTTGTAGGTATGGCAGGCAAGTATACACCGCTTGTTTATTTAATTGCAGCTTCCTTTGCGGGCGTTCTAGCTATTTCCTTTGCCTCCGCAGCCAAATATGTCAATAAAGGTGGCGCAGCTTATGCTTATTCGACAGCTGCCTTTGGAGAACATATCGGCTTCTATGTCGGTATTGCTCAATTTATTGCAGGCAGTATTGCTTGGGGTGTCATGGCGACTGCAGTAGTGAAGACCATTTTAGTCATTACAGGCGGACCGAGTAATAATGTATTATGGATTACCGTTGGCATTTTAATATTAATGGTAATTATCTTTTGCATTAATATCTTCGGCACCAAATTATTTGAGTTAGTCAATAACCTTTCAACAGCAGGTAAATTAATCTCACTTGGAACAGTGATTATAGCAGGTTTAATTGTCATTATTTCTACTGGTAAATCACATTACTATGAGATAGACCATCTCGTGAATACGTCACATTTAGACAGTTCAGGATTTGTGATGGCTATTATTGCTGCCTTTTATGCTTTTACAGGATTTGAAAATGTAGCAAACGGTTCTCAAGATATGCAATCTCCTGAAAAAAATCTGCCGAAAGCCATTCCAGTGGCTATTCTCATCATCGGAACAGCTTTTATAGGACTCATCACGATTATTATGATGCTTAATCCAGAGGCTTTGCTCAGAACTAAACAAGTGGTTTCACTTGTGGCGATCTTCAAATCACCAATTCTCTACAACATTATTTTATATGGGGCTTTAATTTCAATGTTCGGAATCAATATCGCAACATCATTCTCCATCCCACGTATGTTGGAGTCTGTTGCAGAAAAAGGACAGTTGCCGGCGTGGTTTAAATATCGTAATCAATACGGCTTTCCGCTTCACGCATTTCTAGTCACTGCCTTTGTCGCAGTGTTGCTGCCGATGTCATTCCGCTTCGAAATGGACAGCATCATCGTACTCAGCGCAATTTCGCGATTCGTACAATTCTTAATCGTGCCTGCCGCTTTGATTACATTCTATATGGGCAAAGCGCATGAGGATGTACTCGATTCCGCGAAAAAGAACATCTTTACAGATATGTTCATGCCAAGCATTGCTTTATTCCTAACCGTCTTTATGCTCTTAAGATTTGATTGGAAAAGCGAGTTTTCCGTGAAACATCATGACGTCTTAGTGCCGAATTATTCAGCAATCATTGCCATGGTAATAGGTTATATCATACTGCCGATTATTATATTTTGGATCAATCATCGCAGAGAAGCAAAAAGAAAAGCGGTAGAAGAGTATTAAAAATATAAGGGAGAAAGGAGTTTTTAGATAACAATTTCTGAATATTCTTATAATAACATTGACTTGCCCTCAAATACGCATATAATAAGTTCTATCACAAAGTACAGGAGGGGTATCATGTCAGCAAACATAGGAATTTCAGCAAGTATCTTAACAGATCAAGACGGCATGTTTCCTGGATATAAACGTTGTTATGTAAATCAAGATTATATTGAGGCGGTAGTTAAACAAGGAGGCATTCCTTTCGTCTTACCTATAACGGATGATTCGGATATTATTGAAAAACAAATCGATATGTTAGATGGTTTGATATTGAGTGGAGGCCATGATGTAAGTCCTGCTCTTTATCATGAAGACCCTTTAGAAAAGTTAGGAGAAACTTTAATAGAAAGAGATCAATTTGATTTTCAGTTAATTAAAGCAGCTATAAAGAAAAACATCCCAATCTTAGGAATTTGCAGAGGTGCACAAATTTTAAATGTCTATTTTGGAGGAACTTTGTATCAAGATACTTCTTATAGAGAATTAAATACCATTAGACATTGGCAATCGTACAATCCGACTGAAAAAACACATCAAATTACCATCCAGTCAGATACACGCTTGGAAAAAATTTTTAATGAAACTTCTTTGTATGTTAATTCCTTTCATCATCAACTTATTCATGAATTAGCTTCTAATTTTAAAGTAAATGCTTATACCAATGACCGTTCAATCGAAGGATTTGAGTCAAAAGGTCATCAATATATTGTAGGTATTCAATGGCACCCTGAAATGTTGTGGCGAGAGTCAAGTATGGACGTACTATTCAAAGACTTTATTAATCAAGCTGAAAGTATGTGATGATATGAAAAAATTAGGATTTTGGTCAATCGTTTTATTCGCAATCAACTCAATTATAGGATCAGGAATATTTTTATCTCCAGCAGCCGTTATTAAAATTGCAGGGAAATATACACCTATCGTTTATCTTTTCGCTGCGTTGTTAGCTGCTATTTTAGCCATTACTTTTGCGGCAGCAGCTAAATACGTAACTAAAAGTGGGGCAGCATATGCCTATGCAACTGCGGCTTTTGGTGAGAATATTGGTTTTTATGTAGGGATTACTAGATTTATCGCTGGTAGCATCGCTTGGGGTGTAATGGCAACTGCAGTAGTTAAAACGGTCATAACTATTTTCGGTGGAGACAATACAAGTTTCTGGATGATTACTGTAGGATTAGTTTTATTGATGGTGATATTATTAATTATCAATATGTCCGGCAATAAAATTTTCGAGATTATCAATAATCTGTCTACTATCGGAAAATTACTTGCACTGTTGACTACTATTGTAGCAGGCGTAGTCATTGTAATAATAACTCGGGAGAATCACTTCAATGAAATTAACCATATTGTAGACACTTCAAGTATTAACGGTTCTACTTTGGTAATGGCAGTTATCGCTGCTTTCTATGCCTTTACAGGTTTTGAAAGTGTAGCGAATGCATCAGAAGATATGAAACAACCTGAAAAGAACTTGCCGAAAGCTATTCCTTTAGCTATTTTAGTCATTGGCGTAGTGTACATCGGCATTATTTTAGCAACCATGATGGTTAATCCTGGCGCTTTGATTAAGACGAAAGAAGTCGTATCACTCGTCGCAGTCTTTAACTCACCTATTATTTACAACATTATTTTATATGGCGCGCTGATCTCAATGTTTGGTATCAACGTCGCCGCTTCCTTTGGGACACCAAGAATTCTCGAAGCTATCGCAAATGAAAATCAAGTGCCTCATTGGTTCAAGAAGCGTACGAAACAAGGCTTCCCATTTATTGCCTTTATGACAACCTTCTTAGTGGCGGCAGTCTTACCAATGGCGTTCCAATACGATATGACAAGTATCATTATTTTAAGTTCAATTTCACGTTTTATTCAATTCCTAGTCGTGCCGGTAGGGGTGTTGATGTTCTACTTTGGAAAAGAGCGAGGCTATACCTTAGAAAATGTGCACAAGAACATAGTGACAGATGTAGTATTACCTGCCATTTCATTACTTCTTACAGTACTTTTATTAGTCATGTTTGATTGGAAAGGACAATTCTCTATTAAAACTGATAGCGGTACAATGCTGAACTACTACGCAATAACAGCTATGGTCATCGGGTATGTCATACTTCCCGCAGTCTTATTTTGGGTCAATAAAAAAAGAATAGCAAAATAATGCGTATCATTTGATATAAACAAGCGGAATGGTTTTTCATAAAAGAAAGTCACAATTCAAAAGGAGTTCTATTATGGCAGACCAACGTAATGCGTTTACGCTCAGATTATTAGAAGATGCAAACATTCATCCAGAAATGCGCGTGTTAGATGTAGGATGCGGACCTGGAGAAGTGACAGGACTGCTGGCAGCGCTAGTAGGTGATTCTGGGAGAGTCATCGGTATCGATAACAACACGCAATTACTGAATCTCGCAAAGCAAAATCATAGTGGTGAGAATATTGAATATAGAGAAGCGGATTTGTACAACTTACCAAATGATTTAGGACAATTCGATGCAATAGTAGGGCGCCGCGTCCTCATGTATCTGCCAGATCCCATGCAAGCTTTAGAAAATTTAAAACCGCTGTTGAAACCAGATGGTCTATTTATTTTCCAAGAAAGTGATGCGATTAATGGCGGTACAGGAGAAGATCCGCTACCTCGACACCAGCAAGCCATCCAGTGGGTTTGGCAAACAGTCGAGTTGGAAGGCGGAGACATTCATATCGGTGAGAAATTGTACGATATGTACGTTCAGCTCGGCATTGAAGCGCCGCATATTATGGCAGAAGTCGTGATGCAGACATCGAAAGAGAACGATCTTGCTTGGCTCGTAGAAATGATGTTACCAAGAATGCAGGAACATCAAGTACTGAGCAGAGATTTCTCTATAGATACCTTTAAAAAAGAATTGCAGGCAGAAGCGGAAGGCATAAACACTGCCTTTATCCGAGATACCGCTTTCGGCATTTGGGGAAAGCTTAAATAAAAGAAACACTTTGAGAGTTGAGCGTACTTTCAAAGTGTTTCTTTTAGGAATTAGAAAAAATTTGTTTATTTATATTGCAATATAGGTAATAATTTATAATAATATAGGGGATTATTTGATAATTGCAATAGAAGATTGTATAGCAATCTTTAATTGTCTGCATTTCAATGTATATTGTCTTTTAGGAGTGGGTTAAGATGGATAAGTCAACAAGAGTCCTGAATATCTTCACACGTTTATTGAATGGAGAAACAATCAGAAAGTCAGAGCTCTCTGAGTTTGGGAATGTGAGCACGAAGTCTATTCAAAGAGACGTTAGGATAATCAATGATTTTTTCTATGAAAGTGAGTATTGGAATAACAGAAACACTGAAATTGTTTATAAAAAGAATGGTTATGAACTAATTACACATTTTAATAGTTTAAACAGCTTAGCCTTACTGGGACTGATGATTAAGATTAAAAGTTTAACACCTATCTTGCATGTAGATGTATACAACTTATTTAAAAGAGAAATACAAAATATGCGCATGGAAGATAGAAAGGTTTTAAATGAAATGTTAGATCATTTTAAAAAACGAAATGATATCTTTCCTGGACAAACATTAATGCTGATAGAAAAAGCGATTAGTCAGAAAAACTTAGTTTGGATGAAATTTAACGGCCGTATTATAGAAGTAAAACCTTTATCAACGATGTACATGCACTACGATTATTGGTTTACCTATGAATACGATAAGACGATTTATACTGAACGTGTACGCTTTATTGAAAATTTTAAAGTCTCTGATCATACTTTCGATGAAGTGAAAAGTAAAGAACTCGTGACCGTTGAAATTGATCAAACAAAATGGGATTTATTTCGACAACAATACAGTATAGTTGAAGAATTAGAACGTACTAAGGAAGGAAAAATCATAGTGAGGATTGCGTGTACAGAGCTAGATGCTTACTACATTGCATATCAGATGGCACCATTGGCACGTATTTTAGAACCCCAGAAGTATATAGACAGCTTTATTGATCGTCTTAATCAAATCAAAAGTTGCTACGAGTAAACAAAAATATTCATTTACAAAGCAGATACATAACAAATCCCCTCACTAGTGGTGTAGTAAGGGGATTTGTTATTCACTTAGTTCGAGAAAGTTTTTCTTCAATCTTAGAAATACGCAAATTTACAATTTCTCTTTCCGCTTTCAATACATTCAGGTGCGCTTCTAAAATATCCGCAATTTGCGCTTCATCCCTAGAAAGCTTCTCTACATTTTGTTTGATTTGTTTCAAAGGCATACTGAGTAAACTGAAACATTGGATCAAGCTGACCATCTCTATGTCTTTTTGAGAATAGACACGTTGATTTAGCGCATCACGCTCAATATTCATCAACAATCCGTGCTTCTCGTAATAACGCAATTTACTTTTGGAGATGTCTTTCATATCAGACACCTCTTGAATTGAATATTTTTCCAAACAAATCACTTCCCTTAAACCATGGTTTAACCTATATTCTATTATATAGAAAAATGCTTACGAGGTGAAAGAATGGAAAACTTTACTGAGATTCTGAACGGTAGAAAATCTGTAAAAGGGTTCGACCCGGAATACAAAATTCCAAAAGAAGAAATGGATGAAATCTTAGCACAAGCAGCAAAAGCGCCTTCTTCAGTGAACATGCAGCCATGGAGAGTTGCAGTTGTGCAAAGTGATGAAGCTAAAGATAAACTGAGACCTTACATCCAATTTAATACGAACCAAAATGACACATCTTCAGCAATGCTGGTTATCTTCGGCGACTTGCAATGTTATGAATATGCAGGCTTCATTTACGAAAGTGCTGTGGAAAATGGCATGATGCCAGAAGAAGTGAAAGACCAAATGTTGCCATTAGTAAAAGACGGCTATCAAAATTTAGCACGTGAACAAATGAATGACATCGTGAAAATCGACAGCAGCTTGATGGCCATGCAGTTAATGTTAGTTGCAAAACAACACGGCTACGATACTAATCCGATAGGTGGATTTGAAGCGAATCAAATCGGTGAAGTCCTCGGTTATCCATTAGACCGCTATGTACCAGTCATGATTGTCGCAATCGGCAAGAAAGCCAAAGAACCACGCGACTCCTTCAGAATGCCAACTGAAAAATTTGTAGAATATCAATAAACCAGGATGAAATGCGCGATTTAACACCATCAGCAAAATTTGTTATTCTATTATAGCAATAAAAAAGACACCCCAATTGTTCCGAATAAGAACTGTTGGGGTGTTCCTGCGTTTGAAATATAATATGTGTAAAATATTCACAACCGCGCAGGCATGGAAAGCCGCGTACAGAATCAAATCAGTCCGTGGTCTCCATATCATGCTCAGCTTCAGACTGAAGTTTGAGCTGCACCGCGGTAGCTTTAAATACATCTTGTGTATAGAAATGCTTAATACCGCCGTTATTCGGAGAAAATGACGCAATCATGCCATTCTCAATCCAATGATTAATCAAAGATTGAGGATAGCCTGCCTCCACCAATTCGTCTTCGTCAGTTATTAACTGATCCCAAGACATATTAATATCTCGTAAATCAATCATAAATTCAGAAGCTTCATTTTGGTCCAAAAAAATCACCCTTCCTTATGTTGAATGGGAGCTTTTTCTGGGAGAGACCTGTCTGCAGATTTTTTCTCCACTCTTAAGTCTACCCGCCATGTATAATTTTAATTACAGTTTCCTAAGTTTCTAATATTCACATTTTTGTGTAGATTGACACATTACATTCAGCAATCCATTATACTTGTGCTCAATTGCCAATAAGCTAAAATATAAAATAAATACCTAGAAAGGAGGGCGAACCATGAAAATAGGAACCATCTCAGATCTGCATATTGACCGTCCTTCCGATTACACAGAAACCGAATACGCAGAAACACTCGCACAATTGACTCAAGACTACCAGCTCGACGTCCTTCTTATAGCCGGCGATATTTCCAACGACTATCGCAAATCCTACCAATTCGTGAAAGCAATGCAGCGCCTGACTCATAAAGAAATACTTTTCATTCCAGGCAACCACGATTACTGGCAAGTAGACGATAAGAACACCCGCCAAATACACGAATTTTTCATGCAACAGCCCGAGTGCCTGATGGGCCATCCCTATATCATTAACGACGAGTGGGCCATTGTCGGCAACAGCGGTTGGTACGACTACACCTTCGCAAGTCCAGAATATACCATTGAACGACTAGAACGCCGCCGCTTCAAAGGCGCAACCTGGCAAGATAAAGTACACGTCGACTGGGAAATGAGCGATATCGAAGTGTCACATAAAGCTGCTGCCTTGGCGGAAAGAGACCTTCAGAAAGCAGGAGGCCGAAAGATTATTCTCGCGACACATGTGGTCACGACCCCAAGTTTCAGAGTGCCTATGCCACATCGAATCTTTAATTATTTCAACGCATTTATAGGTACCTCAGATTTTGAGCCGCTTTATCAACAATATAATATTCGATATAGTCTGATGGGACATGTACATTTCAGAGGAGAAACAGAAAGAGATGGCATCGAATTTGCCTGTGTATCTTTAGGTTACTTTAGAGAATGGCGCTCTAAAGATATTGAACGTGAAATGTCACATGCTTTGAAAGTAATTGAAATCTAATAAGCGGTAAACCACGACAATTGTAATATAGATTGAAATATATGATATATATGTGCAAAAACTTTATGTTCTCAACGCTGATTTAACAATACTCGTGGAAAATTCAAATGTATGTAACCATATTACATACAAAATACAATTTCTTACAAAACAGTTGGGTGCCTTTATTTTATTCACCGGCCATGATAGTTTATAACTTGTAAATTTGATTAAACGAAAAGGACGGGGAAAAAATAATATGAATAAATTATTGACGGCAACAATTGTAGGCTTAGGAGTGTCATCAGTAGGATTCATCAGTCATAGTGCAGATGCAGCGGAACAAACACAAGGAACACCGCAAGTTGAACAACAGCAACAACAAACTAAAGGTTATTCTTACGGTTCTTATTTCACTAAAGACGCACAAGGCAACTACCATCACACATTAGACGGCAATTGGAATCAATCAATGTTTGATAAACATGAATATCAATTCACATTAACTGATTCAGAAGGCGCAACACATTATTTCTACTTCCCTCAAAGTGCGCTCAGTCAAAATTACCAACAAGACGATAATAACTACGCTCACAACGCTTCAAATGCAGAAGTACATAATGAAGGTTACGATGTAAACGAAACACCTTCAGCACAAGATAAAGCTCAGAATCCAAATGACGCAGAAGCAACAACAGAGAATACAACTTCAAATAATAATACTGATCCACAAAACAATACAGCAACGACTCAAAATACAACAAATACACAAGTTAATAATCAAGCACAAGCTGCTTCAACATATAACCAATCAAATGAGCAAATTTCAAATACACAATCACAAAATGCTACTTCAAATACGCAAACACCACAAGTCGCACAAGCACCGCAAACAAATAATGTACAAGACAATGCAGGCGGTTCAAGTGAAGGCAACACAACACAAACACCTGATACAAGTGATAATGGAGACGGCGCTAAAGCACAAGATGCAAGCTGGTTAACAAAACATCCTAAATTACAAGAATACGGACAATATCATGGCGGCGGCGCACACTACGGCGTTGACTACGGTATGCCAGAAAATACACCCGTTTATTCATTAACAGATGGTACAGTTACACAAGCTGGCTGGAGTAACTATGGCGGCGGCAACCAAGTTACCATCCAAGAGAAAAACAGTGACAACTATCAATGGTATATGCACATGAACAAATTAAACGTGCAACAAGGCCAAAATGTAAATGCAGGTGACCAAATCGGTCAATCAGGCAGCACAGGGAACTCAACTGCACCGCACCTACATTTCCAACGCATGCAAGGTGGAGTAGGCAACCAATACAGCGTTAACCCTGATAGTTACATCAATAGTAAACAATAATAGATAGTACTAAATAAAAGAACGCTACGACAAACAGAAAATGTTGTCGTAACGTTCTTTTTTTAATCTTCCACTTTTTCAATATGACCTTGAATGACACTGCCGACACCATTATGCTTGCTGCCCTCATAACGTTCAACTTCCACCTTTTCCAAACGATGAACCTTCACCGGCAAATCAGATAAATAATCCTTAATTTCATCCACATCGTACAACATGTTCACATCTTTAGGACCACCCGTGCCGAAATTCACCTGATCTTTAGCATAGAATTCAAAATAACTATGACCATGATTAACCAGCGGACGAACTAAATTATTAAACATGCCAGGTTTATCTTCAGTCAACACGTGGCCAAACACATTAATAGTATAATCAAACGAATTGTCAGCCACTAAATTTGCCTCAGTCACATCACCATAGCACGCATCAATTTCCACACCCGCTTCACTTGCCAACTTCAATTGCTTCTCAATCCCGACCTTCGACAAATCAAACGTAGTCACCTTATAACCAAGGCCCGCCAAATAAACCGCATTCCGGCCTTCACCCTCTGCTAGAATCAGTATCTTTTCAGCATCAGCCGTCTCGCGATTAAATACCTCCTTAACATACGCATTAGGGGATTTCCCATAAATATAATCCTTCTCATCAAACTTTTTATCCCAAATATACATTTGAATTCCTCCTTTGAAAAAGAAACCATTAAAAAGCGGAGCACCAGAAAAGTGCCTCCGCTGTATAAAAGCATATTAAGCATAAGAAAGTTTTAAATGTAGCGCAAACAAAAGGGACTTGAACAAAATAATGTCCCCGTCCCTTCAAGTATTTACATATTGCCGATAGATAAATATTTAGTTTCTAAATAAGGTTGAATACCTTCAATACCGCCTTCACGGCCATAACCGCTTTCTTTCATACCGCCGAATGGAGCATGAGCAGCAGAAGGACCTCCGTCGTTCCAGCCGATGACACCAT
This sequence comes from Staphylococcus debuckii, assembly GCF_003718735.1. Taxonomy (NCBI): domain Bacteria; kingdom Bacillati; phylum Bacillota; class Bacilli; order Caryophanales; family Staphylococcaceae; genus Staphylococcus; species Staphylococcus debuckii. Next base: position 326,576 of record NZ_CP033460.1, read on the forward strand.
AATCCAAATGATTATAGAGATGGAATCCAGTTTTATAATCATTTGTGAAGAAGTAAGCTGCTAAACCAAATTCTGTATCATTGGCATATTGAATCGCATCATCTAATTCAGAATAACTCATCACGGGCGCAACCGGGCCGAACGTTTCTTTATGCATGATTACCATATCTTGATTTACATTAGAAATTACTACAGGCTTCAAGAAATTACCGCCTAATGACTCAATATCTTCTAATGAACGGGAAAGTTTGCCGCCTTTAGATTCAGCATCTTTAATTTGATCAACAACTTTGTCTACTGCTTGTTGATTGATTAAAGGTCCTACATCAACGTCTTTATCCAGACCATTACCGACTTTCAAAGCATTCACTTTTTGAGTTAACTTTTCAACATAAGTCGACACAATATCTTCATGAACGTAAATACGGTTAGCACAAATACAAGTTTGACCTGCATTTCTGAACTTCGTAGCAATTGTCTGGTCCACTGCAAAGTCAATATCAGCATCTTTATGAACAATAACAGGTGCCAATCCACCTAATTCCATTGTTACATTTTTAACTGAATCTGCAGCACCTTCGATTAATTTTTTGCCGACAGGAGTAGAACCTGTAAAAGTAATCTTTTGAATAATTGGGCTTTCTGTGAAAATACGACCGGCGTCTTTACCAGAAGCAATGACGTATTGAATCGCATCTTCAGGGATGCCCGCTTCATGCGCCAGTTCCACCAAACGAATCGTTGTCAAAGGCGTTTGTACAGCGGGTTTACATACAATAGTACAACCTGCAGCTAACGCAGGGGCCATTTTACGCGTAATCATTGCAGCTGGGAAGTTCCAAGGCGTAATCGCACCCACCACACCAACTGGAAATGACTGAACGATAATTTTCTTAGAAGTCGTATTTGCTGGAATTGTACGGCCATATAGACGTTTCGCTTCTTCTGCATACCAGTCTACATATGAACGTGCATAATCCACTTCGCCTAAAGCTTCTTTCAAAGGTTTGCCGCCTTCTTTGGTAATCAATTCAGCTAATTCTTCTTTGTGTTCATCGATTAATTGAGACCAAGCCCATAACTTTTGCGAGCGTGTATGTGCATCTACTTCTCGCCAAGACTCAAAGGCTTTCTGTGCATTTTCGATTTGTTGATGAATCGTTGCTTCATCTGTGTACTCTAAAGTTTCAATGACATCATTCGTTGCCGGGTTCAAAACTTCTAATTTTGCCATTCTTTACCACCTCATTTTTCCTCTTTTGAACATAGTATAATACTGCTGCGATGCCATACCATACAAATACGATCAGCCATTCAGACGGCCATAACAATGATGAAGGCATGCCGGGCAAGTAAATTGCTATGAACGATAAACTTAAAATAATTGCGATAATTCCTACAACTTTGCCGTTTTTAATTTTATACGGACGCTCTAAATCTGGTGCCGTTTTTCTTAGTTTTAAGAATGATAATGCTACGAGGAAATATCCAATTACTACACCTATACCCCCTGCGTCTACAATCCATACTAAAGCAGGGCGTCCTAATAATGGTGCTACGAAAGCTAAGATTCCTAAGAAAATAATACCATGAGTAGGCGTTTTATATTTTGGATGAATATAAGCGAACCATTTAGGAATCATACCGTTCTTAGCCATAGCATATAAAATTCTGCTTCCGCCTATAATAAAAGCGTTCCAACTTGTAATAATACCAGCTACTCCTCCGAGCACGAGTAATACACCAAAACCGCCGCTTCCAAATAAGTTTACCATCGCATCAGCAGTCGCTAAGTTGCTTGTTTTTAATTCTTTAGGTGTTAAGCCTGTAGCTACACCGAAGACAATTAATAAATAGAAAAAGACAGATGCAATGATAGAAATAATTAATATTTTTCCGATTTTCTTAGAAGGGGCTTTTACCTCTTCAGCAATTTGCGGAATAACATCGAAACCAACAAACAAGAACGGAATCATAATGAGAATGGACATTGTACCGCCGAAACCATCAACAAATAATGGTTTTAAATTATGAAAGTTTCCATTCACACCAGCGCCGCCAACTAGTAAGAGTCCGACTGCTACAATAAAAACTGTAAAGACTGTCTGCATAATCGCTGCAGGTTTAATACCGAAATAGTTAAGTGATGTTAAAATGACACTGCCGATGGATCCAATCAGTACCCAAGTTAAATAAACATCCCATCCCTGGATATTCCATAGAAATCCTGAGTGTTTGAAAGGCAGCACGTAATCAATTACTGTAGGCAGAGCCACAGCTTCAAATGTGATAACTGAGACATAACCGAATAAAACAGACCAGCCAGAAATAAAGGCAAGCCCTGGTTTAAAGGCTTTTTTAACAAAGACAAAGCCGCCGCCAGTTTCTGGAAATGCTGAAGCTAATTCAGCATATGTCAAACCGATAAAGATAACGAATAATCCACCAATTAGAAATGCAATAATACTCCCTAAAAATCCTGCTGTTGAAACCCATTCTCCTGATAATACAACCCATCCCCAACCGAGCATGGCTCCGATGGCAAGAAACAAAACATCCATAATGCTCATGGATTTATTGAAATGTGATTTCATAACGCATACCCCATTTGTTTATCTATTTTTTAAACGTTTGTGCTTACATTTTCTAAAATCTCCAATCCTTTATTCAGTTCTTCATCTGTAATAACAAGTGGTGTTAAGAAACGAATAACATTACCTTTAAGACCTGCTGAGAGCAGCAAAAGTCCATTAGCATTTGCTTGTTTTACAATTTCTGCAGTTTTCGCTTTATCAGGCGCTCCTGTTTCAGGATTTACGATTTCCATAGCAACCATTGCACCAAGACGTCTAATATCTCCTATAAAGTCGACTTTCTGTGATAATGTTTCTAGTCTATCTTGAATAACTGCACCAATATGTTCTGCTTTTTCATTAAGATTTTCTTCTTCAATAATTTCAATTACTTTTAAGGCTGCTTCACAAGCGATAGGATTACCGCAATAAGTACCGCCTAATTCTCCCGGATTCGAACTATCCATAATTTCTGCACGACCTACAACTCCGCTAAGAGGGAAGCCGGCTGCAAGTGATTTAGAAACGGTCATTAAGTCAGGCGCTACATCAAAATGTTCCATCGCAAATGTTTTGCCAGTACGAGCAAATCCTGATTGGATTTCATCTGCTACAAATACAATATTGTGTTCATCACAAATTTCTCTGACAGCTTCTACAAATTTCTGATCCGGAATAATAAATCCACCTTCGCCTTGAACAGGTTCCATCACGATACAAGCTACTGTTTCAGGATCTACAGCTGAAATAAAGAAATCTCGTAGTTGTTGAATTGTATAATCTACATATTCTTCATCGCTTAATTTGTCGGGCTTTTCTGAAAAATTAGGATAAGGAGCTTGATAAACATCAGGCGCAAAAGGTCCAAAACCTAATTTATAAGGACGAACTTTACTTGTCATAGACATTGTTAAGTTAGTACGACCATGGAAACCGCGTACAAAGGATACAACACCTGTTCTGCCTGTATACTTTCTGGCAATTTTAACCGCATTCTCAACGGCTTCAGCACCAGAGTTGAGTAAAATCACTTTTTTATCAAAATCACCTGGTGTCAGATGTGCTAATTTTTCAGCTAACTGCAAGTAACTTTCATACATAATGACATTAAATCCTGGATGAATAAAATCTTCAACTTTCTCTTTAATGTGCTTCACAATTTTAGGATGACTGTGACCTACATTCAAAGTACCGATTGCAGCAGCGAAATCAATATATTCATTGCCTTCAATATCAGTAACCGTAGCACCTTCAGCATGTTTAGCTACATTTAAATTGCCGTTACCGACTCCTCGTGCTACATAACGATTTCTTAATTCCCCATAAGCTTGGTTACTCATTTCTTTATTTGTTTGATTACCTTGCAATGTCATAGAATCCCCTCCATTTGTTTATTAGGAGTATCATACGTTATAAATTGGTACAATGAAAAGAACCAGAACTAGAAAAACAATGGTACCAGAGGTGGTAAAAGATGACAGATGAGCAAAATTATATATATAGAAAAATTTACAATCAGTTGAAAAAAGATATTTTAGACCACAAATATAAAAGTCATGAAAAACTATTGTCTAAAAGAGCGTTGGCAAAAGAAATGAATGTCAGTATTAACAGCGTAAAAACAGCTTATGAACAGTTGATTGCGGAAGGTTATATATATACTAAAGAAAGACAAGGTTATTTTATTGAATCTTTAAATGAATTGATTGTAGAACCCAATCATCAGTCTGATGGAAATCGATTTAAAGAAAAAGTAGAAGAGAAGCCTCATTTCAAATATACTTTGTCACATATGTCCACAAATTTATCAGAATTTCCTATTGAGACATGGATCAAATTACAAAAGCAAGTATTCAAAGAGTCTCAAGCACTCTTGTCAGAAGTGCCTTACTTTAAAGGACCTCTGCAATTGAGACAGTCCATAGCTAAATTAGTTTCATTTAAACGCGGTATATCTTGTGATACAGAACAAATTATTGTCGGATCAGGAACGAATGCACTGATTTTATACTTATTGAAATTATTCGATCAAGCCTCGTTAATAGGTATTGAAAATCCTGGTTATACGCGTATGCGACATCTTATTCAGCAGCAGAACTTTGAAATATCCCATATTCCTTTGGACAATAAGGGAGCTTCAATACAAACCATTAAAAAGAATAATCCTCATCTCATGTTAACAACACCCTCTCATCAGTTTCCTATTGGAACTATCATGTCAATTTCTAGAAGAATTGAATTACTCAACTGGGCAACCAGTTTAGAGCATTTTATCATTGAGGATGACTATGATAGCGAATATAAATATGGGACAGATAATATACCTTCTTTGTTTAGTTTAGATAAGAATAATAGGGTCATCTATTTAGGTACCTTTTCCAAAACACTTTTACCAGGATTAAGAATTAGTTATATGATTTTACCAGAGCAATTAGTAGCAGATTTCGAGACTGTATTTAAAGATTCAGTATCAGAAATCAGTACGTTAAATGCATTAACATTATCTAAGTTTATTGATAATGGACATTATGAGAGATATATACGGAAAATGAGCCATTTATATGAACATAAAAGAAAAAAGCTTGTGCGCATACTGAAAACGAGATTAAGTAAGAATGTCACTATTAAAAACGTAAAAGCAGGCTTACATTTTGTGATATACGTAGATTCACCTTACACATATGAACAAGTCGAGGCAAGAGCCAAAGATTATGAACTAGAATTGTACACGCTCAATCGGTTTATGCAAGAGGATATCTCCCAACAATTCGCTCAAACTATTATTATAGGTTTTGCGAATGTGGAAGATGGAAAAATGCATGAAACGGTGGAGGTATTAGATAAAGTATTGTTTGGAAGTTGAAATAGGAAGGATAATAGTCAAAACTTTTTCTTTTTATAACAAAAAGCAGAGTTAAATCAATATTATATATTTGCACAAATGCACTCTTTCACAAATTTGACAATTTCTAAAGTGGAATAGATAATAGTATATAATTATGAATAATCAAAATATTCTAATCTCCGTACTTTGGGAATGATGCGATATAGAAAATATTCGAGAAATATGTCAACAACATACAAATTTAACTGAAGATGAAATTGAAGAAATTGAAGAATTATCCAAACACTTACAAACGATGGCAAAGCTTAATGAAGCTAGTATTTTTATTGATTGTCCTACTGAAAATAACAAGCACATCATTGTAGTAGCAGAAGCCTCGCCGGACCAAAATAATATGTTATATCATAATTCTGTTATTAAACAAAATGCTTATGAAAGATTTGAACCAGCTGTATTCGAAGTTTTTAAAACTAAGAAAAGCGTATATCATCATAGAGGAATGTCTCAAGAAGGCAAAGTGATTGAACAAAATGTTACACCTATTATTTATAATAATCGTGTGATTGCTGCATTGATTATGGAAAAAGATATCAGTAATCAATTGCTTGAAGAAAATAAAATGAAAGCACTGACTGAAGCAACTTATACGTTGAGTCAAATTGTATCGCATCCGAGTGAAAAACAATTGTTTTTTTCAGATATGATTGATGAAAGTTTGTTCGATATCGATCAAGACTTGATTATCCGTTATTTTAATTTAACAGCAGAAAAGTTAGTAAAAGATATCGTCGGCATTGATTGTAAAATGGGTCTTTCCTTTGTCGACTTGTTTCCTAACATAGAAGAAATGTTGACAGATGGTAAAGTAATTACCATTAAAGAGCGAAAGCTGCAAGGTCATTACTTCCAAGTAAAGTGTATTCGATTATTTGATGATTTAGGGAATGTATCAGGGCATATCATTATGCTGCATGACATCACTGATTTAAAGGAAAAAGAGAAAGAACTTATTTCTAAATCTGTTGCGCTTCGTGAAGTGCATCACCGTGTGAAAAATAATCTTCAAACAGTTGCAAGCTTATTAAGACTGCAAATGAGAAGAGGAATACCTGAGGAAAGCAAACATTACTTTGAAGAGAGCTTAAACAGAATACTTAGTATTGCTTCAGTATATGAAGTAATATTAGATGGTGCGTATGCTGATCAGGTTGATATTGGGAAATTAATAATTAAAATCGGGAATATGCTTGTAAGTACAGGGAATGCACCACATTTACATATTCATTTTGACATCCAAGAATCATTTTATCTATCATCTAATATTGCAGTTTCAGTCGCCTTGATTGCTAATGAATTGATTACAAATTGTGTCACTCATGCTTTTAATCACCAAGAAGAAGGTCATATTGATGTTATTTTTGAAAAAAATAATAAAACGGGGAAATTAGTATTAATGGTGCAAGATGATGGACAAGAAGAACAAGGGAATTATGAGCAATCGTTTGGACTAAATATCATAAATACAATTACTGAGAATGATTTAGAAGGACAATTTACGATTGGCCGCAATCGTCTCGGCACTTTGGGAAAGGTGGTATTTGATGATTGGGGGAGTCGCTAAATTGAAAAAAATTATTGTTGCTGAAGATGATTCAATTGTACGTTTAGATATCGTTGAAATGTTGAAAGAAGCAGGTTATGACGTTGCCTCTGCTGTGGGAAATGGAGAAAAAGCAATTGAACTGAATGAAACAGAAAAACCAGATTTAATTATTATGGATATTAAGATGCCGAAGTTAAATGGCTTGAAAGCAAGTAAGATTATCAGTCAACGACATAATGTACCCATCTTAATCGTTTCTGCATTCAGTCAAAGTGAATATATTGAACAAGCTAAGGATGCAAATATTGTGGGATATATCATCAAACCTATTTCAGAATCTCAGTTGCTAACTGCGGTGGAAATAGCATTGGCACAATCTGTAAAGATGTCTGCACTTAGACAAGAGTCGCATGAGGCAAAAGAAGAAGTTGAGAATCGCAAACTCATAGAAAAAGCAAAAGGTTTATTAATGACTGAAATGAAATTAGATGAAGAAGCGGCTTACCAAAAATTACGCAAACTAAGTATGAATCATCATATTTCAATGGAGAAAGTAGCCGCAAAAGTCATTAAACAGTTGACCAAATGATATAAATTATAAAAGTGAATAGTATACGAAGCAAAGATGCTTACATTGACCAAGAGGTCTGTAAGCATCTTTTTGCATTTTAGGAGGTGGTTTAAAAAAGTATAGCAGAGAATTAAAACAATATTATTTCTAATAAACTCAACGATTTAATGGGGGAATGCTTTATGGAACACATTGGTACAGTAATCATATATATCATCATGATTTGTGCAGTATTGGGAGCTTTCGGAGCAATCAGGAATCCTGAAGTTGGAATAGGTAAAGAATTTATGGAAGGGATATTTACAATTGGTCCTATCTTTGCTAATTCAGCAGGAATTATGGCTTCTATTCCATTTATTTCACGTTTTATTGAGCAGGTGTTCGGGCCGTTATTTCATAAAATAGGGGCTGATCCAGCCATTGCTGCAACTTCAATCTTAGCCACAGACATGGGTGGCTACCAATTGGCAAATGTTTTGAAAGAGAGTTATGAAGGATGGATTATGGCAATGATTGTAGGTTTTATGGCAGGTGCTACAATTGTATTCTCTATTCCTTTGGGATTGCCGATGTTAGAAAAAAGAGATCATAAATATATGGCATTAGGGATATTATCTGGATTGCTAGCGATTCCTTTCGGTGTATTTATTTCTACATTTATTATGATTATGAGTCATGTAAAAATAAGAACAACAATAGAAACAGTAGGCGCAGCTACACATGTATTTTCAATTAGTTTTTCAACAGTGTTGTTGAATTTATTGCCGTTACTCATTTTTGTTGTCATCACAGCAGCAGGTTTATACTTCTTCTCAGATATTATGATTAAAGGATTTATCATATTTGGTAAAATATTAGATGTTTGTATCAAACTCGTCTTTGTATTTTCAGTAGTACAGATTTTTACTGGTTTTTTCACTAATGTATTTGGCGTTTGGGGATTTGACCCTATTATGGCAGATGACAAAGACAAATTCAGGGCGTTAGAAAATGCTGGGAATATCGCAATTATGCTTTCTGGAGCGTTCCCGATGGTTTACTTAATTAGAAAATACTTTTCAAATGCATTAACCCGATTTGGACAAAAAGTAGGATTGAGTGAAGTGGGAAGTGCAGGTATTATTGCTACCATGGCTAATATTTTAGCAATGTTTAAATTGGTTAAAGATATGCCGCCTAAAGATAAAGTCATAAATATTTCGTTTGGTGTATGTTCAGCTTTCTTGCTTGGAGACCATCTCTCTTACACTGCTAATTTCCAACCAAATTTAATCCCGGCAGTCATGATTGGTAAATTCAGTGCGGGACTCATTGCTATTGGGTTTGCTTATCTCTTATGTTTGCCTAAAGCAAGAAAATTGGAAGAAATTGATCGACGTGCAGGTATTATTAAACCTGATGAATATATCGAAGAAGAAGCAACTGAACGCGGAGAAGAGGCTCCCGAAACGAAATCTAAAATATAAATAAAATCATACACAAATCAATCTATTAAAACTGCCTAAGCATCATTTATTTAATTTTGTTTAGGCAGTTTTGATAGGGATAACAAAATTATAAAGCACATTAAAACAGAGCTGAAGGGAGTTTTGATCAGCTCTGTTTTAATTTAGGGTTGTTTATTTTATTTAGGAAGGTTTTAGGAGTGATTTCAGGTTATTCTTAGAAATAATTGGCAGTAATACCGCCATCTACATTAATATTTGCTCCATTTGTCCAATCGGATTCATCTGAAGCAAGATAGATGGCACAATTAACAATATCTTCTGGTTTGCCAAAACGTCCCGCAGGTTGACGACCAAGACGGACTGCTTTGGCTTCTTCATCAGATACTAGCCATTCCATCAATAAAGGTGTTTCTATAGGACCAGGGCTGATAGCATTGGTTCTGATACCTTTCGGACGGAATTGAATAGCTAATGATTTTGTTAATGCGACCACTGCACCTTTAGATGCAGTATAGGCATCTTGAGGAACCGAGCAACCCATTTGGGCTACAAAAGAAGCGATATTAATAATTGATCCAGAAGCTTGCTTTTCCATAACTGGAATAACATATTTTGTCATCAAGAAAATACCTTTGACATTGATATTCATTACTAAGTCCCAAACTGCTTGTTCAGTGTTGATAACAGAATTATCAGCTTCAGGCATTACACCTGCATTATTGTATAACACATCAATGTGGCCATATTCTTCAACAACGCCTTCCACTGCATTTTTTACAGCTTCTTCATCAATAATATCGACTTCAAAGAAAGAAGCTTCGCCGCCATCTTGGTTGATTTGATCCACAACTTGTTTTCCTGCTTTT